>NZ_JBHYJX010000077.1:0-23692 GCF_042740985.1 Streptomyces sp. NPDC058985
GCGCTGGCCCGTCGGCGGCGCCGAGGTGATGCGGGAGCAGGTGGGCGCGGTGTGTGAGGCGGATCTGCTGCTGAAGAAGAGGCGGAAGGTGTAGATCTAGGGGGTGGGCGGGGCCAGCGAGATGCGGGGGGGGGGGGGGGTGGTGGTGGGGGGCCCCCCGCAACTGCTCGCCCAGCAGCGGGACCCGGGGCCCGCCCTGACCGGCCGCACCTTCGGCGGCGCGGCCCGCGTCCCCGTCCCCGGACCCGCGCCCGCCGCGGAGGCGCCCTCGGCCGCGTCGCGCCTCCCGGACGTCCGGGACGCCGAGCGGACCGCACCTCCCGAGGAGACGCCGCGGACCCGCCCGCCGTCCGCGACACCGGGCGGACTGCCCGTGCGCTCCCCGGGCCGGACCATGGCCGAGGCCGAGCGCGAACGGCGCGACCCGCCCCCGCGGCCCACCGGCCGGCCGGCGACGGCGTCCCGCGACGCCGGATCCAGCTTCGGTGCCTTCCACCGCGGGCGCCGGTCCGGAGCGGCCGGCGGGGCGGCGACGCCGGAACCGCCCGCGTCGGGGTAGACCGCGCGCCCCACCGCACGGCGCACAACGGCGCCCCCCGCCCCCGAGTTCGTGAGATTGGAGGACCGGGCCGGTGACCGGAGCAACAGCACCCACCGTCCCCTCACCCATCATGCAGACCACCGACAACAGCCTCACCTGGCTCCTCCAGAACCTCCTGGACAGCACCCCCGGCACCCGCCACGCCCTCGTCCTGTCCCGGGACGGCCTCCGGCTCTGCTGGACCGAACACCTCACCCTGGACCGGGCCGACCAGCTCGCCGCGATCTGCTCCGGCATCCAGGCCCTCGCCCAGGGCGCCTCCGTCGAGTTCGGCAACGGAACCGGTGGCGTACGGCACTCCATGACCGAGTTCCACGGAGGGCTGCTGTTCATCGTCGAGGCGGGCGAGGGCGCACACCTGGCCGTCGTCGCGGTGGAGGACGCCGACCCCGGCGTGGTGGGCCACCAGATGACCGAGTTGGTCGAGCAGATCGGTGAGCACCTGCGGGCCGCGCCGCGCCACGCCCTCCGCGGGAGCGGCTCGTCGTGACGCGCAGGCCCGTGGACACCGGCGCACCCGACCGGCTCTACACGGTCACGGGCGGACGCAGCCGCGCCGACGACTCCTTCGACCTCGTCACCCTGGTGGTCGGCGAGTGCGAACCGTCGGCCGGCATGCAGTCGGAGCACATCCGGATCCTGGAACTGTGCCGGCACCCCACGGCCGTGGTGGAACTCGCCGCCGAACTGGCCCTGCCGATCACGGTGGTCCGCATCCTGCTCGGCGACCTGCTCGCCACCGGGAGCATCACCGCCCGCCATCCGCGCCTGGGGCGGACCGCCGCGTCGCACCGCCCCGATACCGCCCTTCTCCAGGAGGTGCTCCATGGGCTCCGCAACCTCTGACACACCCGCCCCCGCGCACCCCTCCGCCTCCGGCCGCACACCCCTGACCGACGCCGCCGAGACCGGCCTGAAGATCGTCGTCGTGGGCGGGTTCGGCGTCGGCAAGACCACCCTGGTCCGCTCCGTCAGCGAGATCCGGCCGCTCAACACCGAAGAGGTGATGACCCAGGCCGGCGTAGGCGTCGACGAGACCGGCGACGTCACCGCGAAGACCACCACCACGGTGGCCTTCGACTTCGGCCGGATCAGCCTCAACGACCGCGTGGTGCTGTACCTGTTCGGCGCCCCCGGCCAGGAACGCTTCTGGTTCCTGTGGGACCGCCTCTTCTCTGGCACCCTCGGGGCGGTCGTCCTCGTCGACACCCGCCGCATGGACGACTCCTGGTACGCGATAGACCGGCTGGAACACCACGGCACCCCGTTCGTCGTGGCCGTCAACCGCTTCGACGACGACACCGCCCGGCACTCCCTGGACGAGATCCGCCTTGCCCTCGCGCTGCCGGAGCGCGTACCGCTGATCGACTGCGACGCCCGGGTACGCGCGTCCGGCAAGCACGTGCTGGTCACCCTCGTGGACCACCTCTACCAACTGGCCCTGGCCCAGGAGGGCGCACCGTGACCGACATCGACCCCGCTCCGCACCCCGTCGCCGCACCGGGCTGCCCCGCCCACCCGGACGCCGTCCCGCTGGCCGGTCTCGCGTACCAGCAGACGCCGTCGGAGCTGTACCGCGGACTGCGGGGCGAGCACGGCGCCGTCGCACCGGTGCTCCTCGACGGCGGGGTGCCCGCCTGGCTGGTCCTCGGCTACCCCGAGGTCAGCTACGTGACCGGCCACGACGAGCTGTTCGCCCGGGACTCCCGGCGCTGGAACCAGTGGGACCGCATCCCGCCCGACTGGCCGCTCATGCCCTACGTCGGACATCAGCCCTCGGTGCTGTTCACCGAGGGCGCGGAACACCGGCGCCGGGTCGGCGTGATCACCCAGGCCCTGGCCGGCGTCGACCAGTTCGAGCTGGCCCGGGACTGCCGGCAGCTCGCCGACCGGCTCATCGCAGGCTTCGCCGGCAGCGGCCGGGCCGAGCTGATGAGCGGCTACGCGCACGCCCTGCCCATGCGCGCCGCGGTACGCATGTGCGGGATGCCGCACAGCGGTGCCGAGACCCAGCACCTCGTCGAGGACCTGCGCGTCTCCCTCGACGCGGCGGAGGGCGACGACCCCGTCGCGGCGTACACGCGGGTGGGCGAGCGCATCCACGGCCTGGTCCGGCACAAGCGCGAGTGGCCCGGCCCCGACGTCACCTCACGGATGCTGACCCACCCCGCGGGCCTGACCGACGAGGAGACGGTGCAGGACCTGATCTCCGTCATCGCCGCCGCCCAGCAGCCCACCGCCAACTGGATCGGGAACACGCTCCGGCTGCTGCTCACCGACGAACGCTTCGCCCTCAACGTGTCGGGCGGTCGGCTCAGCGTGGGGGAGGCGCTCAACGAGGTGCTGTGGCTGGACACGCCGACACAGAACTTCATCGGCCGCTGGGCCGTGAACGACACCCAGTTGGGCGGCCGGCAGATCCGCGCCGGCGACTGCCTCGTCCTCGGCCTGGCCGCGGCCAACACCGACCCGCAGCTCTGGCCCGAGGCCCACGTCGGTGCCGAGAACTCCGCGCACCTGTCCTTCAGCAACGGCGAACACCGGTGTCCGTACCCGGCACCACTGCTCGCCGACGTCATCGCCCGTACCGCGGTCGAGACCCTGCTGGAACGCCTCCCCGACCTAGTCCTCGCGGTAGAGCCCGAGGAACTGACCTGGCGTCCGTCGGTCTGGATGCGCGGACTCACCGCCCTGCCCGCCCTGTTCACCCCCGTGGTGGTCTGACAGGGCGGGCCGGCGTCAGCCCGCGCGCGGTGTGAACCGCACCGGCAGGGACCGCGGGCCGCGGGTGAACACCCCGTGCTCCACCGCGTCGAAGCCGTCGTCCGGCCGCAGGTCCGGCATGGCGTCCAGCAGTTGCCCCACGCCGGTCTCGACCTCCGCCTTCGCGAGCAGCGCTCCGACGCAGAAGTGCCGGCCCAGCGCGAAGGCGAGATGATCGGCGGCGGCCGAGAAGGCGGTCGTCACGGTCAGGTCCTCGCGGTGGAGGTCGAAGCGGTCCGGGTCGCGGTAGCGGCTGCCGTCCCGGTTGGCCGCGCCGATGAGACACGTGACGGTGTCGCCCGCCGGTATGGTGCCGCCGCTCAGCTCTACCTCGGACGCCGACTGACGCATGATCATGTGCACCGGCGGGGTGTAGCGCAGCGTCTCCGCGAAGGCGCGCGGTATCAGGGACCGGTCCTCGCGCACGGCGGCCAACTGCTCCGGGTGGGCGAGCAGGTTGGCGAAGATACTGGCGATCGCCTTGTCCGTGGTCTCACCGCCCGCCGCGAGCAGCAGGCTGCAGAACGCCTTGATGTCCTCGTCGCTCATCCGGACCCCGTCGACCTCGGCCGCGCACAGCGTGGACAGCAGGTCGTCGCCCGGGTTCTCGCGGCGCTCCTGGATGACGGGGAGCATGTACTCGGCGAACTCGACGCGGGTGCGCGCTCCGGCGGCCGCCACCTCCTGGTCCCCCGCGAGGTTGCCCAGGAAGGCGATGACCGACGTGTACCAGCCGTGGAACCGGTCGTGGTCCGCCTTGTCCAGACCCAGCATGTCCGCGATGACATCGACCGGGAAGCGGGTCGCGTAGTCGGCGACCAGGTCGGCGCGTCCGGTGTGCCGGAACGCGTCGATCAGCTCGCGGGAGTTGCGCTCGATCACCGGCAGGAACCGCTCCTGGAGATCGGCCCCGCGAAACGCCGGCGCGACCAGCGCGCGCCGCACCGCGTGCTCCCGGCCGCCGAGCTGGAGGATCGTCCTGCCGTGCACGGGCTCGAGCTGCCAGTCGTAGTTCTCGGTCGTGAACTGCCCGTTCCGGTCCTTGAAGACGCGCTCCACGTCGTCGTAGCGCGAGACGATCCAGCTCCGCGTGGCCTCGTGCCAGATGAGGGGCGCCCTCTCCCGCATCGCCCGGTAGACCGGATAGGGGTTCGCCGCGAACTCGGGGGAGAGGATGTCGGGGACCTGCTGCGCGGTGGACATGGGACTCCTCGGTCGACAACGGCCTGACGCCACCAGGCTATTGACGACACGTCCGCCCCGACAGCCCGCGCGCGTCCCCGCCTCAGCCCAGCGGCGTGAGGAACTCCCGGGTGGTCAGCGGCCGGTCGACGACGCGGGTGTCGCCGATCCAGCCGTAGAAGCCCTGCCCGTACCGCTCGTCGAACTGGGTGGCGCCGAGGACGAAGGGCTTGCCGAGGGTGGCGATGCCGGTCGAGGGCTGGGACGGGTTGCGGGCGATGCGCGAGCCGTCGACGTACACGACGGTCCGGCGGCCGTCGTTGACCACGGCGAGGTGCATCCAGCGCCCCACCGGCACGGCGTGGCTCCACGACGTGGGGTCGGCGTCCTGGCGCTCCGGGTAGACGACGAACTGGAGGAACCGCTCGGGGGAGAGGTTGAGGCTGCACGTCGGCTCCAGCGGGGACCAGCCGGTGGTCTTGCCCGCGTCGCCGTTGCGCCCCTCCCAGCTGAGGATGCCCATCCAGCTGTGATCGCCCTCGAAGGGCTCGGGGAGCCGGACGAAGGTCTCGATGGTGTACCCGCGCGGGAACTTCTCGGCGTTCAGCGGCGCCCGCGGCCCCGTACGCAGCACCGCGCCCTGGTCCGGGGACTTGCCCCCGTCGAAGCGGAGACTGGCGTGCGCGGGCTGCCCCGGGTGGTGCTCCGGCGACCAGGTGAGCACGTCGGGCGCACCGGCGTGCAGGCGGCCGACCGTCAGGTCGTTGCCGTGGCCCGAGAGGTCCCGCACCACCACGCCGTCGGCGACGGGACCGCCCGCCGGGACGGTCTTCATGCCGGCGGCGTCGAACCGCCAGTAGGCGACCGTGCCGCGCGGCATCACGGCGGAGGCGGGGCGCGGCTTCGGCGGGACGACCGGGGCGAAGCCGCCGAAACGCCGGTCGAAGTCGACGGCCAGGCTGAACCGGTCGTCGGGGCCGGTCAGTTCGACCGTCTCGGCCTCCAGCGCGGTGCGCCGGTCCGGGTCGCGGGACAGGAACCACGGCGCGAAGGTCTCCACGTCGATCACCCCGCGCACGACGTCGAAGCCGTAGGTCCGGATCATGCCGGCGCCGCCGTAGTAGCGGTCCTGGTAGTTGGTGATGTGGATGTGGACATCGTTGTCGGCGTCGTTGGTGAGGACTGTCCGGCCCGGCGGCCAGTAGTGCCCGCCCAGCGCGAGGAAGATCTGGTCGTTGCCGCGGATCAGCCCGTCCCACAGGCGCTGCCCGTGCTCGGACAGCCGGGCCGACCCGTCCTCCTCGGCGAACGCGAGGTCGTGCGTGGTGAGCACGGCGGGCAGCGTCGGGTGGGTGTCGAGCACGCCCTGCGCCCAGTCCAGGCCCCGGTCGGAGATCCGCCAGTCCAGGGCGAGGATCAGCCAGTCCCGGCCGGCGGCCCGGACGACGTGGTGGCTGTTGTACCCGTCGGGCGACGAGCCGCGGTACGTGGGCATCGACGCGTAGCGCCGCGGCCCGAACTCCCGGAGGTAGGCGGAGTCACCGCGCTGGTCGTCCGTCGACGAGGCGATGTCGTGGTTGCCGGCCAGCACGCTGTACGGCACCTTGCCGTGCAGGGTGCGGAAGGTCTGTGCGGCCCGCCGGATCTCGTCCTCGGTGCCGTGCTCGGTGACGTCGCCGAGGTGGGTCATGAAGGCGATGTTCGCCGCCGACCGCTCCGTGACGAGGTGCCGGAAGGTCTCCCGCAGCGGCGCCGGGTCGGCGCTGTCGGCGTCGAACAGGTACTGGGTGTCGGGCAGGACGGCGAGGGTGAAGCGCGGGCTGTCGGTGTCGAAGCGGCCCGCGCGGTCCTGCCCGGCGGCGTGCGCCGGCCCGGCCTCGACGGCGGCCGCGGTGAAGGCCGCCGTCGCCACCGAGCCGGCGACGGCGGCGCGCAGGACCGCGCGTCTGTCGGGGCCGTCGTGCTGTTCCGTCTGCTCCGCCGTGCTCATCTGCGCCTCCGGGACCGGGGTTCGGGCTTCCCGGCCCACGGTGCTCAGCGGCCGTGACCATGCGCTGACCGCGAGCTGAACGCCGTATGGTGCGCGGCGGGCGGCTGGGGAGGACCCACCCTTGAGCCGCCGGCAGGACGTGCGCGCAGGAGTGGGGCTACGCCCTGGAGTCGAACGCCGGGACGGTGCCGAGCAGTTCGGACAGGTCGGCGCCGACCGCGATCTCGCGGGGCGCGGTGCCCCGGCGGAAGAGACGGGCGTCGCGCGCGCCGCCGAGGGTCGCGCGTCCGCCGTCGACGCGCAGCCAGGATCCCTCGCGCAGGCCGAGGACCGGCACGTCGTTCTCCTCCAGGAACTCCGTCAGCCGTTCCTCGCGGGTCTCGCCCTTGTGCGTGGACGCCGGGTCCGGGTCGAGGTAGTGCGGGTTGATCTGGAAGGGGACGAGTCCGAGCGCCTCGAAGGAGGGCGGCTCGACGATCGGCATGTCATTGGTGGTGCGCAGCGACGGCGCCGCCATGTTGGTGCCGGCACTGGCCCCCATGTACGGCAGCCCCGCCCCGACGGCCTTCGCCAGCGCCTCGCGCAGTCCCGTGCGGTACAGCGCGGAGAGCAGCCGGAAGGAGTTGCCGCCGCCGACGAACACCGCGTCCGCCTCGCCGAGGCGCGCGAGCGGGTCCCCGCCCTCGTGCACGCCCCGCACGTCGATCCCGGCCCCGGCGAGCGCGCCGCGCACCTGCGCCGTGTAGCCGTCGTGGTCGGCGATGGCGTACGGCACGAAGACCAGACGTGCGCCCGCGGGCAGGAAGCCGGTCACGGTGTCCATGGCGTGTTCCAGGTAACCGAGGCCGTGCTGGGTGGAGTTGGACAGGAGCAGGAGATTCACGGGGTGGTCCTCGTCGACGGGGGTGGATCGGTGGTGCGGGTCAGGCGGTGCGCGGCGGGCGGCGCGGGCGCCTGTGGTGCTGGGGTGGATGCGTCAGGCGCTGCTCCAGCAGCCGGGCGGCCCGGCGCAGGACCTCCAGGCGGTCCTCGGGCCCCTCGGGGAAGCGCTCCTTGGCGGCGCCGAGACTGAGGCTGCCGTACGGCTCGGCTCCGAGGAACACGGGGATGGCGACGGTGCCGATGCCGGCGTCGTACTCGCCGGTCGTCCAGGCGTAGCCCTGCGCGCGGACCTGGCGGAACTCGCGTTCCAGCTGGTCGGCGTCGGTGACGGTGCGCTCCGTGAAGCGGGCCATGGGGCGTCCGCGGAAGAGGCGGTGGCGCTGGTCGTCGGGCAGGAAGGCGTAGAACGACTTGCTGGTGGCGCCGGCGTGCGCCGGGTACAGCTCACCGACCAGCGGGTAGTAGCGCAACGGCCCCTCCTCGCCCTCGACGGCCGCGACGCAGCGCATGTGGAAGTTGTCGGGCAGGCAGAAGAGCACCGTGTCGCCGGTCGCCGCCCGCAGCTCCTGGAGGACCGGCTCGGCGAGCAGCTCCAGGGAGCCCGAGCGCTCCCAGAGCCGGCCCAGGCGCAGGGCGGCCGGACCGATGCGGTAGCGGCGGGTCGCGGGGTCGGAGACCAGGAAGCCGCGGCCCGCCAGCGTGGACAGCAGGCGTTGGGCGACGGAGGTGTCCCAGCCGAACTCGGCGGCGATCTCGGTGACACCCCAGTCCGGCCGCGTGCGCTCGAAGGCCAGCAGCACCAGCAGCGCGCGGTCGACGGTCTGGAGCGCCCCGGCCGGGGTCTTCCGGTCCGCGGGCCGCACCGGGGGCGACTCGGTCACGGCGTCTCCTCTCCATCTCGCCATTCAGACGCTTATTGCAGATAACGGGAAACAGTTGCGGAGAACGTTAACCGATCCCGAACCTGCTGTCAGCACCGCTCCCGGTGCGGATCAGGAGAACTGCCCATGTTGAAGTACGTCCTGGACCTCGTGGACCTGCTGGACGATCCCGACGTCGACGGAAAGACCGTCGCCGCCCACCTCGACTCCGTCGCGGGGCCCGGGGGGTCCGGCGCCGAGGTCACCACCGTCACCGGCGAGCGCGGCTCGACGGACTTCGTGCTCGTGCGGATCCCCGGCCGGGACGGCCGCACCCGCGGCGGCCAGGCGCGCACCCTGGGCGTGGTGGGGCGGCTCGGCGGCATCGGGGCACGCCCGGAGGCGACCGGCCTGGTCTCCGACGCCGACGGCGCGGTCGCCGCGCTCGCCACCGCCGCCAAGCTCCTCGACATGGGCCGCCGCGGCGACGTGCTCGACGGCGACGTGATCGTCGCCACGCACATCTGCCCGAACGCCCCCACGGCACCGCACGACCCGGTGCCCTTCATGGACTCGCCCGTCGACATCGCGACCATGAACCGGCACGAGGTCACCGGCGAGATGGAGGCCGTGCTCTCCGTCGACACCACCAAGGGCAACCGGATCATCAACCACAAGGGCCTCGCCCTGTCGCCCACCGTCAAGGAGGGCTGGGTGCTCAAGGTCAGCGAGCAGCTCGGGGAGCTGCTGGCCGTGGTGACCGGTGAGCCGTTGGTCACGTACCCGGTGACCACCCAGGACATCACCCCGTACGGTAACGGTGTACACCACATCAATTCGATCCTTCAGCCGGCCACGGCGACGGCCGCTCCGGTCGTCGGCCTCGCGATCACCTCCGCGGCGGCCGTGCCCGGCTGCCAGACGGGCGCCAGCCACGAGACGGACATCGCGGCGGCGGCCCGTTTCGCCGTAGAGACCGCGAAGTCCTACGGCGGCGGACGGATCGACTTCCACGACGACCAGGAGTTCGACGCGCTCGTGTCCCGCTACGGCTCGCTGACCCGGCTGCAGACCCTCGGCCGCGCACCCGGGGAGTCGTGATCATGGCCACGCACAAGAACACCGGCACCGCGCCCGGGAACACCGGCACCGAGCCCGCCACGGGCGCCGCCCGCGCCGTCGGCAGCGACGACTACGCCCTCTCCCGCGTCCCGCGCGACAAGCGGCTCGGCTTCTGGACGATGCTCCTCCAGTGGCTCGCCCAGTCGGGCTCCATCTCCCAGTTCACCCTCGGCGCCACCATCGGCGTCGGCATGACCTTCGGCGACGCCTTCCTCGCGTTCACCCTCGGTGCGGTGATCCTGGAAGTGGTCATCTTCGCGATCGGCCTGGCCGGCATGCGCGAGGGCCTGGCCACCCCGCTGCTCACCCGCTGGGCCGGCTTCGGCCGCAACGGCTCGGCCCTGGTCAGCCTGGTCATCTCGGTCAGCCTCGTGGGCTGGTTCGGCGTCCAGAACACGATCTTCGGGGACAGCGTCTCCGCGCTGGTCGGCGGCCCCTCCTGGCTGTGGTGCGTGGCGGCCGGTGTGGGCATCACCGTCCTGGTGATCTTCGGCTTCAGGTACATGGCCGTCTTCGCGAAGATCGTCACCCCGCTGTTCTTCGCCATGGTCGCCTGGTCGGTGACCGACGCGTTGAGCGACCACTCGCTCTCGGAGCTGATCAACTCCCCGGCACCCGGCGAGACCATTCCGCTCGCCGTCGCGGCCACCGCCATCGCGGGCGGCTTCATGACCGGCGCGATCGTCTCCCCGGAGATGACCCGCTACAACCGCAAGGGCAGCCACGTCTTCCTGCAGAGCGCGTCGTCGATGATCCTCTCCGAGTACATCGTCGGCCTGACCGGCGTGCTCCTCGGCCACATGGTCGGCAGCGGCCAGGTCTCCCAGATCGTGCTCTCCACGTCGGGCGTCTTCGGCGTGCTCGTCGTCCTGATGTCCACCGCGAAGATCAACGACTGGAACCTGTACGGCTCCTCGCTCGGCGTCGTCAACTTCTTCCAGGTCGTCTTCGGCAAGCGCCTGCACCGGGGCGCGGTCACCATCGCCCTCGGCATCGCCGGCACCCTGCTGTCCGCCGTCGGCATGATGACCCACTTCACCGACTTCCTGTCCGTGCTGGGCGTCGCCATCCCGCCGGTCGGCGGCATCATCGTCGCCGAGTACTGGGTCGTGCGCCGCATGCGGGCACCCCTGGACGCCACCCGCGAGGCCGGGACGCTGCCCGCCACCTCGCCGACCTGGGTGCCGATGTCCCTGGTCATCTGGGCGGCCGCCTTCTGCGTCGGCAAGTTCTACGACGGCGGCATCCCCGCCCTGAACTCGCTGCTGACCGCGTTCGTCCTCTACTGCGCCCTCGGTCTGGCCGGCTGGATCAGGACGTACGGCACCACCGCCCTCGACGACACCACCGAACCCGCCCCGGCCGCCTCCGGCACGGCCCCCGTAGGAGCACCGTGAGCACCACCGCCCCCGCCCCCGTCCCGGCCTCCGAGGAGGCGCAGCGGGAAGTCGTCGAGCTGTGCGCCGAGCTGATCCGCTTCGACACCTCCAACCCCACCAGCGACGAGCGCGCCTGCGCCGACCGGGTCGTCGAACTCCTCGCCGAGGCCGGCATCGCCTCCGAACTGGTGGAGAGCGCCCCCGGCCGCGCCAACGTCGTCGCCCGCATCCCGGGCGGCGACCCGGCGCGCGGCGCCCTGCTGGTCCACGGCCACCTGGACGTCGTACCCGCCGACCCGGCCGAATGGCGGGTGCCGCCGTTCTCCGGGGAGATCCGCGACGGCTACCTGTGGGGCCGGGGCGCCATCGACATGAAGGACACGGTGGCCGTCATGCTGGCCACCGCCCGGCACTTCGCCCGCACCGGCACCCGGCCCGCCCGCGAGATCGTGCTCGCCTTCCTCGCCGACGAGGAGGCGGGCGGCAGGTTCGGTGCCCACTGGCTGGTCGAGCACCGCCCCGACCTGTTCGCCGGCGTGACCGAGGCGATCGGCGAGGGCGGCGGCTTCAGCTACGCACTGGACGACACCCGGCGCCTCTACCCGATCGAGAACGCCCAGCGCGGCATGGCCTGGATGGAACTGACGGCCGACGGCCGCGCCGGCCACGGCTCCTCCCCGAACGACGAGAACGCCGTCACCGACCTCGCCGAGACCCTGACCCGCATCGGTCGGCACACCTTCCCCGTCCGGCTGATCGAGCCGGTACGCGCCCTGCTCGCCGAGGCCGCACGCCTCCAGGGCGTCGACCTCGACCTCGACGCCGAGGACCTGGACACCGAGCTGGCCAAGCTCGGTCACGTGGCCGACTTCATGCAGGTCGTGCTGCGCAACTCGGCGAACCCGACCATGTTCACCGCCGGCTACCAGACCAACGTCATCCCCGGCCGGGCCACCGCCCGCGTCGACGGCCGCTTCCTGCCGGGCCACGAACAGGAGCTGCTCGACGCGATCGACGCGCTGCTCCTGCCCTCGGTGTCCCGCCGGTGGGTCAACCACGACATCGCGATGGAGACGTCCTTCGACGGCCCCCTCGTCGACGCCATGTGCGCCGCGGTGCGCGCCGAGGACCCCGACGGCCACCCGGTGCCCTACTGCAACCCGGGCGGCACCGACGCGAAGGCCTTCACCAAGCTGGACATCCGCTGCTTCGGCTTCAAGGGCCTCAAACTGCCCCACGACCTCGACTACGGCCGCCTCTTCCACGGCGTGGACGAGCGGGTGCCGCTGGAGGGGCTGCGGTTCGGGGTGCGGGTGATGACGCGGTTGTGGCAGGAGTGCTGAGGCGGGCCCGGCGGGCCGCTCACGGCCGCGGGAATGCGCCGGCCGGGGTCGGTGTTGACGGATGCGAATGACATGCGCGGGTCAGAACAGGAACGGACACCGCGGGCTCGGTCGGAAGGAGCACCCATGGCACGCGGCACCGCACGCCCGGTCGTCAGGCTGAAGTCGACGGCGGGCACCGGCGTCACCTACGTGACGCGCAAGAACCGGCTCAACGACCCCGACCGCCTCGTGCTGCGCAAGTACGACCCGGTCGCGGCGGCGCACGTGGCGTTCCGCGAGGAACGCTGACCCCGCGCCGCAACGGAACGAGGAGGACCCATGAAGGTGCGCAATTCCGTCCGCTCGCTCAAGGCCAGGCCCGGCGCGCAGGTGGTGCGCCGCCGGGGTGTGACCTACGTGATCAACAAGAAGGACCCGCGCTTCAAGGCCCGCCAGGGCTGAGCGGCCCGTGTCCCCGGCCCGGCCCCGCGCTCGCGGGGCCGGGCCCTTTCGCGCGCGTGGTGCGGTCCGGTCGCCGGCGCCGGGCCCACCACCCGGGCGGCGGTGCCGCGACCAGCGGCTGACACACTGCTGAGCGCGCATTCGCCCGCCCTCAGGAGGACTTCGCCATGACCGAGCAGCCGCCGGCCCGCCTCGCCCGCTACGGGCGCCGGTTCGACAGGCTCTTCGCGGAGTACTTCGACGACCTGGCCGGGACGCTGGACGGGCCGTCGTTCAGCCGCTTCACCCCGGAGTGCGTGGAGCTGCTGCGCGACCTGTCCCTGCGCGGCGGCAAGCGGATGCGGGTCGTGCTGCTCCACGAGGCCGCCCGGCTGGTCACCGACGGGCCCGTCGAGGGGCTGGACGCCGCCGCGCTGAGCGTGGAGCTGCTTCAGACCCACGGCCTGGTCCACGACGACCTCATCGACGACAGCGCGACCCGCAGGGGCGGCCCGACGACGTACTACGCCTACCGAAGGAAGTTCCCCGGGCAGCCGCGGGCGGCGCTCGCCCTCACCGTGCTCGCCGGCGACCTCGCGCTCGCCCTGTCGCTGCGGGCGCTGCTGGACGCGGAGCTGCCGGCCGAGGTCCGCCAGGCCATGGTCGAAGTGCAGACGCGGGCGGCGGCCGACACCATCGTGGGCCAGATCGCCGACCTGGAACGCGACTTCACCGACACGGTCCCGGACGACGAGGTGCTGCACGACGTCGCCGACCGGAAGTCGGCCCGGTACTCGGTGCTCGCCCCCATGACCCTCGGGCTCATCGCGGCGGGAGAGGAACCGAGGGCCCACGAGGGCGAGTTGCGGCGCTACTCGCGCCTGGTCGGGATCTGCGGGCAGATGCGCGACGACTACCTCGACCTCTTCGGCGACGCCGACACCATGGGCAAGCCGACCGGTACCGACCTCCGCGAGGGCAGGCACACCTACGCCGTCGTCCGGCTCCTGTCCGCCGTGAGCGGCTCCGAGCGGGACTTCGTGCGGTCGGCCCTGGGCGACCCCGGCTGCACGCCCGCGACCGTCGCCGAGATCCGCGCGATCGGCGAACGCCGGGGCGTCGCCGACCGCATGCGCGCCGAGATGGCGCGGTACGCCGAGCAGGCCCGCCTGGTGGCGGAGGGCTGGCGGCCGCGGTGGCGCGAGGACGCGGTGGCCTTCTTCGAGCGGCTGCCGGGGTGGAGCGTGGAACGGGCCGCCTGACACCAGTTCCCCACGTCACTCAAAGGGGTATTCGGGATCTTCCGCCCCGTATGCCCGGTCATGATCGGCACGGATGCTCCGTCGACCAGGCGCATCCGTGCCGACGACGTGACCGGTGGGGAGAGGCATGACGGACGCGACGCGACGGGGCCGGGGCAGGGAAGAGCGGGCCGTGCTGGTGGCCGCGGGCCTGGCCGACCTGGCGGTGAGCACGATCAGCTCGGCGGTGGGCGGGCTGCGCGGGCTCCTCGGCCGTTCGGACACCGCCGACCTGGTGCGGGACGTGGAGGGAGACCTCCAGGCCCGGGGCAGGCTGGCACTGGACCGGTACACGAGAGTGCCCCCGGCCCACCTGGAGGTCCTCGCCCAGCAGGTGAAGGCCCGGCGGACCGCCGACGCCGGCGATGCCTGAGCGCTGGGACCCGGACGCCTTCCGAGCGCGCGTCGACGGCGTCCTGCGGAACTTCCTGGACGAGGAGGCGCGCCTGCTCGTGGCGGTCGACGACTCCCTCGCGCCCGTGGCCGAGCAGCTGCGGGCATCGGCCGGGCACGGCAAACGGCTGCGGGCCGCCTTCTGCTACTGGGGCTGGCGGGCGGCCGGACAACCCGAGAGCGACGCGCTGGTCAGAGCGGCCGCCTCCATGGAACTGGTGCACGCCGCGGCGGTCGTCCACGACGACCTCATCGACGACAGCCCCCTGCGCCACGGCCTGCCCACCGCCCACGTCGCCCTGGAGGCCGTGCTCGTCCGGCGCGGCGGCCACGAGGCCCGCACGGCAGCCCGGTCCCTCGCCATGCTGGTGGGCGACCACCTGATGGCCCTCGCGGGCCGGCTGTTCACCACGAGTGGTCTCCCGGCCGCCTACCTGGCGCGCGCCCGGGACCTGTGGGCCGCGCTGGCCCGCGAGCTCGTCGCCGGCGAGTGCCTGGAGATCCTGCACACCGGTGGACGGCCGGACACCGGCACCTCCTTGAAGGTCGTCCGGTACAAGACCGCCAAGTACACGGTGGAGCACCCGCTGCTCATGGGCGGCCTGCTGGCCGGCGCGGCCCCCGCGCTGCGGGACACCTTCCGCGACTACGGCCTGCCGCTCGGCGAGGCGTTCCAGCTCCGTGACGACCTGCTCGGCCTGTTCGGCGACAGCCGGCGCACCGGGAAGTCCGGCCTGGACGACGTGCGCGGCCGGCGGCCGACCGCTCTGCTGGCCGAGACGTGGAAGGC
Source organism: Streptomyces sp. NPDC058985 (assembly GCF_042740985.1). NCBI lineage: Bacteria > Bacillati > Actinomycetota > Actinomycetes > Kitasatosporales > Streptomycetaceae > Streptomyces > Streptomyces sp. NPDC058985. The sequence continues at coordinate 15,030 of NZ_JBHYJX010000077.1, forward strand.
GGCCGACGACTCCCAACGGCAGTGGCTGCGCGGCCTGCTGGGCCGCGACGACCTGGACGAGGGAGACCTGCGCGACCTGCGCCGTCTCATGCTGGAGCTGAGGGCGCCGCAGCGGATAGAGCGGATGATCGCCACCCGCGTGGAGCGCGCCACACGCGCCCTGGACACCGCCGGGACACCGCCGCACGCCCGCCGGGCACTGCGCGAACTCGCCCTGCATGCCACCGACCGCTCCCACTGACGAGGAGACCGCGATGAACTGCACCGAGACGTCGATGGACGCCCTGCGCCGCAGCGGTGACGAACTGGCCGACGCGGTCGTCGCCACGCTGTTCGAGCGCGGCGAGGTCGGCACGTTCAACTCACTGATGCGCTACGTCTCCACCACCGGGCAGGCCCTGCCGGACGGCCTGCCCGGAGTGGCCCGGGAGTACCTGCGCGCCACCGGCACGCCGCCCGACTGGGTGGACTGGGAGGAGATGGAGCGGGCCCGCGCCTTCTTCATCGACAACAACGTGCACATCTCCACCGCGCTGTCCTTCGCCTCCATGCCCGCCTGCTACGTCGTCCCGCACGTCGCCCGCCTGCTGTCGGCCACCCACGGGCTGGACTACCCCTCCAAACGCATGGCCGAGACCGGGCAGTTCACCGTCTACCTCATGCAGCCCGACGCCTTCGAGGCGGGTGGACGCTTCATCCCAGCCGCTCAGAAGGTGCGCCTGCTGCACGCCGCCATCCGCCACCACCTGAAGCGGGAGAACCGCTGGGACACCGGCACCCTCGGCGTGCCGATCTGCCAGGAGGACATGATCGGCGGGCAGATGTTCTTCTCGCTGCTCGTCCTGGACAGCCTCCACCGGCTCGGCGTCCACATGTCCGTCGAGGGTGCGGAGGCCTACTTCTACGCCTGGCGCGTCGTCGGCGCCATCCTCGGCGTCGACCAGTCGGCGGCCCCGGCCACGCTCGACGAGGCCCGCCGGTTCCTCGACCTGTACATGCTGCGGCACATGGGACCCTCCGAGGAAGGCGTCCACCTCACCAGGCAGCTGATCGACCTGTACGAGGAAGTCGTTCCCGGCACCCTCTTCGACCCGGTCGTCTCCGCGCTGATCCGTCATCTGGTCGGTGACACCTGCGCCGACTGGCTGGGCGTGCCGAGCACCGCCTGGGACACCCTGGTGCGCGCGGCACCGCATCTCCTCGGCGTTCTGGAGACGATCGAGGACCGTTCACCGCTGGGCGCCTGGGCCCTGGACCGGCTCGGCCACCTCACCACCGCCCTGGAGCTGTCCTCCCTGACCCGTGGCCGGGTGATGCACTACGCCATCCCCGAACAGCTGAAGGAGGGATACGGCGTCGCCGGCGCCGCGGCCCGCACCCGGCGCTGGACCCCGCCGCCGGCGACCCTCCCCTGAACACCGGTACGCCCGGCCGTCGGACCGACTGTCAGTGGGATCTCCTACTGTTCAGGCAGTGGAACCCGCGGAACACGCCGCGGGACCGGGCGGGGAGAGGTCTGACATGTCGAAGACGTACCTGGAGCTGTCACAGGACGACGGGAGCGCGCACAAGTTCTACGAAGTCACCGTCCAGGGACAGGTCGTGTCGGTGCGCTACGGCAGGATCGGCGCCGCCGGACAGACCCAGACGTCGACCTTCCCCACCGCCGAGAAGGCCGCGGCCGCGGCCGCCAAGAAGATAGGCGAGAAGGTCCGCAAGGGATACGCCCCGGCCGTCCAGGGACAGCGCGCACCGCGCGCCGTCACCCGCAGGCAGGTGGCCTCCGCGCCCTCCACGGCCCGCGCGGTCGCCCCGGTCCTGTGGCGCTTCCGCACCGGCTCCGCCGCGTTCGGCATCCACATCGACGAGGAGCGCTGCTGGGTGGGCAACCAGTCGGGCGACGTCTACACCCTGGCGCACGGCGGCGAGGTCCTCGCCCACTACCAGCTGCCGGACGGCGTCAAGTGCCTCGTCGCGGACGACTTCTGGATCTACGCCGGCTGCGACGACGGCCGGGTGTACGACCTGTCGTCCAAACTCCCCTTCGCCGCCTACGACATCGCGGCTGACGTCGACATCTTCTGGCTCGACATCCACGAGGGCGTGCTGAACGTCGCGGACCGCGCCGGGCGCCTCACCGTCATCGACCACGAGGACGAACACCAGTGGGCGCGCGGCGGGCGCGGCGAGCACGCCTGGATGGTGCGCGCCGACGACCGCGCCGTCTACCACGGGCACACGCACGGTGTGACGGCCCACGCCCCGGACGGCGGCACCGAGTTGTGGCACACGCCCACCCAGGGGGCCGTGCTCTTCGGCTGGCAGGAGGACGACGCGGTGTACGCGGGCACGGCGCGCCACACGGTCCAGCGGCTGTCGAAGGCGACCGGCACCATCGAGGCGACCTACCGCTGCGACAGCCCGGTGTACTCCTGCGCCACCTCGCCCGGCGGCCGGTACGTGTTCGCGGGTGACTCCGCCTCCTCCGTCTACTGCTTCGACCGGGACGGCACGCGGCTGTGGAAGCTGGGCACCGGCGGCGGCTCCGCGCTGTCGATGCAGTACCGCGACGAGCGGCTGTTCCTGGTCACCACGGACGGCTCCCTGGCCTGCGTGGACGCGAGCGAGGCCGCGGTGAGGGCGGCGGAGCAGGGCTCGGTGCCCGTCGCCCGCGACGTCAAGCTCGCCGCCACCCTGCCGACGTACGCGCCGGCCACCGCGGCCGGAGCCGTCACGACCGTCGCCGTGGCGCCCGCCGGCTCCGTCGTCGTGGAGTGCGTCCAGGAGCACGGCCGGACCCGCATCCATGTGGTGTCGGAGGGGTACGACCGTTCCTGGAACGTCCAGTTCCCGAGGGCGATACGGGAGCCCGGCGCGCGGTACGTGGTCGACGCGCTGCACGCCGCGTCGGGCGGCTTCTACCGGGTGCGCGGGGACATCAGGCGCCTGCAGTGACGGAGCCGCGGCGTCAGGCTATCGACGCCGCTATCACCGCGGAGACCGCGACGTTGCAGGACGCCGTCACCCACACCGCGGGGTGCGGCTCCTGCTCGACCAGCGTCGCGCCCAGCCGCCCCGGGGTGATCAGGTCGACCACCAGGAAGGCCACGGCCATCATGACGAGCCCCAGCAGCCCGAAGACCGCAGTCGACACCAGGCCCTTGCCGAATTCCTCGTACGTGGTCCAGATGGAGGTGAAGACGATGCCCCCGATGCCGAGCAGCGCGGAGCTGAGCACCAGGGCGGCGTTGCGGTTGCGCTGCTCCCAGATCTGCCGGCCGAGCTTGCCGGGGGTCAGCATGTCGACGAGGACGATCCCGAGGACCAGGAGGACCAGACCCAGACCGCCGTAAGCGGCGGCCCGGCCCAGTCCGTTGACGATGTCGCTCATGGGGTAGCCGGCTCCGTTGGGTTGAGGATCGCGAATGATCGTGGTCAAGGCGATGCAAAATGTAGCGCACCCGTGCGGAGCGTCAGGAGGCGGTCCGCAGCGCGCGGTTGCGGCGTACCGAGGACCAGAAGGAGGAGCCGATCAGGACCACGCCGACCAGACCCGTGACGATCTCGTTGATCTCGTACTGGATGGTCACCAGCAGGATGACCGACAGGGCGCCGATGGCGTAGTGGGCGCCGTGCTCCAGGTAGACGTAGTCGTCGAGGGTGCCCTGGCGGACCAGGTAGACGGTCAGCGACCGGACGTACATGGCCCCGATGCCGAGGCCGAGGGCCATCAGGACGATGTCGTTGGTGATGGCGAAGGCGCCGATGACACCGTCGAAGGAGAACGACGCGTCCAGCACCTCCAGGTAGAGGAACATGAAGAACGCTGCCTTGCCGGCCAGCTTGACCGGTGAACCCGATCCTCCGGTGCGCTCCGCCTGCCGCTCCGCCTCGTGCTCGCGCTCCTCCTCGTCCTCCAGCTTCTGCTCGAAGAAGCCGGAGAGCCCGCCGACGACCATGTACGTGATCAGACCGCCGACACCGGCCAGCAGGACCGTCTCCGTCTTGTCGGCATGGATGCCGCCGTGCTGGTGGGCGTGGGCGCCGAAGGTGATCGCGGAGACGAGCAGCAGGATCAGCGCGACGCAGACCGAGAGCATGTCGACCTTGCCGAGCTTGGCCAGCGGGCGCTCCAGCCGGCCGAGCCACTTGATCTCCCGGTCCTCGAAGACGAAGTCGAGGAAGATCATCAGGAGGAACATGCCACCGAAGGCGGCGATCGACGGATGCGCGTCCGTCACCAGCTCCTGATAGCGCTCCTTGTCCGTGAGCGCGAGGTGCACCGCGCTCCAGGGACTCAGCCGCGCGCTGATCGCCACGATCACCACCGGGAAGACCAGCCGCATCCCGAACACGGCGATCACGATGCCCACGGTGAGGAAGATCTTCTGCCAGAAGGCGTTCATCTTCTTCAGGATCCCGGCGTTGATCACCGCGTTGTCGAAGGACAGCGAGACCTCCAGGACGGAGAGGATCGCCACGATGCCGAGTGCCGTCCAGCCGTCGTAGAGCACGCCCACGGCCAGGCCGAGGGCGGTGACGGCGAAAGCCCAGCGGAACGTCTTCAGAAGCACCGGCCACTCATTCCTGTCGTCACGTGCGGGTGGGGCATCCCGTGCCAGTGCCCGCCACGCAGGTTGTCTACCACGATCATCCGGCCCCGGCCGGACAGGACCCGGACGGCCCGTCCGGGACCGTGTTCTGGACGACCACCAAGAATGGAATCGTTCGTTTCCTTGAGTCATTCGTGTTCCAGGGAGTAGGTTCACGGCCATGACGGCATCCCGGCCCTCCCGGAACCAGACCACCGCCGCCGAGCTGCGCGCGGTGGGCCTGCGGGTGACGTCCGCCCGCGTCGCGCTGCTGGAGACGGTCCGGGAGGGCGACCACCTCGACGCCGAGGCGGTCGCGTCCGGGGTGCGCCGGCGCGTCGGGCAGGTCTCCCTCCAGGCCGTGTACGAGGCCCTGCACGCGCTCACCGCGGCCCGGCTCGTGCGCCGTATCGAGCCGCCCGGCAGCCCGGCGCGGTTCGAGGGACGGGTCGGCGACAACCACCACCACGTCCTGTGCCGGTCCTGCGGAGCCCTCGCCGACGTCGACTGCGCCGTCGGCGACGCGCCCTGTCTGACCGCCTCCGACGACCACGGCTTCGCGATAGACGAGGCCGAGGTCATCTACCGGGGCCTGTGCCCCGACTGCTCCACCCCCGGCAGTTCCCCAGCACCTTGATCCGCCCCGTTCGGAAGGATTTCCCTCCCATGTCCGAGAACCACGACGCCATCGTCACCGACGCGAAAACCGAGGAGACGGGTGGCTGCCCGGTCGCCCACGGACGCGCCCCGCACCCCACGCAGGGCGGCGGCAACCGACAGTGGTGGCCGGAGCGGCTCAACCTGAAGATCCTCGCCAAGAACCCCGCCGTGGCCAACCCGCTGGGTGAGGAGTTCGATTACGCCGAGGCGTTCGGCAACCTCGACCTGCAGGCCGTGAAGCGGGACATCGCCGAGGTGCTGACCACTTCGCAGGACTGGTGGCCCGCCGACTTCGGCCACTACGGCCCCCTGATGATCCGCATGGCCTGGCACAGCGCGGGCACCTACCGGATCAGCGACGGCCGCGGCGGCGCCGGCGCCGGCCAGCAGCGCTTCGCCCCGCTCAACAGCTGGCCGGACAACGGCAACCTCGACAAGGCCCGCCGCCTGCTGTGGCCGGTCAAGAAGAAGTACGGCCAGAGCATCTCCTGGGCCGACCTGCTGGTCCTGACCGGCAACGTCGCCCTGGAGCAGATGGGCTTCGAGACCTTCGGCTTCGCCGGTGGCCGCGCCGACGTCTGGGAGGCCGAGGAGGACGTCTACTGGGGCCCGGAGACCACCTGGCTCGACGACCAGCGCTACACCGGCGACCGCGAGCTGGAGAACCCGCTCGGCGCCGTCCAGATGGGCCTGATCTACGTCAACCCGGAGGGCCCGAACGGCAACCCGGACCCGATCGCCGCCGCCCGCGACATCCGTGAGACGTTCCGCCGCATGGCGATGAACGACGAGGAGACCGTCGCGCTGATCGCCGGCGGCCACACCTTCGGCAAGACCCACGGCGCCGGCCCGGCCGACGCCGTCGGCGACGACCCCGAGGCCGCCTCCATGGAGCAGCAGGGTCTGGGCTGGAAGAGCACCCACGGCACGGGCAAGGGCGGGGACGCCATCACCTCCGGCCTCGAGGTCACCTGGACCACGACCCCTACCCAGTGGAGCAACGGGTTCTTCAAGAACCTCTTCGAGTACGAGTACGAGCTGGAGCAGAGCCCGGCCGGCGCCAACCAGTGGGTGGCGAAGGACGCCCCGGAGATCGTCCCGGACGCGCACGACTCGTCGAAGAAGCACCGCCCGAAGATGCTCACCACCGACCTGTCGCTGCGCTTCGACCCGGTCTACGAGCCGATCTCCCGCCGGTTCTACGAGAACCCGGAGGAATTCGCGGACGCGTTCGCCCGTGCCTGGTACAAGCTGACCCACCGCGACATGGGCCCCAAGTCCCTGTACCTCGGCCCGGAGGTCCCGCAGGAGACCCTGCTGTGGCAGGACCCGCTGCCGGAGCCCGAGGGCGCGGCCATCGGTGCCGAGGACGTCGCGACGCTCAAGACCAAGCTCCTCGAGTCGGGCCTGTCCGTCGCGCAGCTGGTGTCCACCGCGTGGGCCTCGGCGTCCACCTTCCGCGGCAGTGACAAGCGCGGCGGTGCCAACGGCGCCCGTATCCGCCTGCAGCCGCAGCGCGGCTGGGAGGTCAACGAGCCCGACGAGCTGGCGCAGGTCCTGCGGGTCCTGGAGGGCGTCCAGCAGGAGTTCAACTCCGGCGGCAAGAAGGTCTCCCTCGCCGACCTGATCGTGCTCGGTGGCTCCGCGGCGGTCGAGAAGGCCGCCAAGGAAGCCGGCTTCCAGGTGCAGGTCCCCTTCACCGCGGGACGCGTCGACGCGACGGAGGAGCACACCGACGCCGAGTCGTTCGAGGCGCTGGAGCCGGTCGCCGACGGCTTCCGCAACTACCACGGCAAGGGCAACCGCCTGCCTGCCGAGTACCTGCTGCTCGACCGGGCGAACCTGCTCACCCTGAGCGCCCCCGAGATGACCGTACTGGTCGGCGGACTGCGCGTCCTGGGCGCCAACCACCAGCAGTCCCAGCTCGGTGCCCTCACCCGGACGCCGGGCGTGCTGACGAACGACTTCTTCGTCAACCTGCTCGACCTGGGCACCACGTGGAAGTCGACGTCCGAGGACCAGACCACGTTCGAGGGCCGCGACGCCGACACGGGCGAGGTCAAGTGGGCGGGCAGCCGCGCCGACCTGGTCTTCGGCTCCAACTCCGAGCTGCGGGCGCTGGCCGAGGTCTACGCGAGCGACGACGCGAAGGAGAAGTTCGTGCACGACTTCGTGGCCGCCTGGGTCAAGGTCATGAACCTGGACCGCTTCGACCTGGCCTGATCCACCGGCGTCCGGGCCGGCCGGTCGGCACCGGCCGGCCCGGACGGGTGCGAAAAGCGGTGGCCGCCCGCGGCGCACGGTGCTGGGATGGCGTGATGCTCGGTGATGTGCCGGTGGTGGTGGACCGGGGGCGGTACGAGGGTGCCGTGACCCCCTGGGAGGAACGGTCCTGGCGGACCGGCGCGTTCGCCTGGACGGCGGGCGTTCTTGCTCGGCGGGGCCTGCGGCCGGCGGGGGAGTGGCGGGTGCGGCTGCGCCCGTGGTCCGTCCTCGTACGCGTGCCCGTAGAGGGCCGTGACGCGGTCTGGTTCAAGGCCAGTCCGCCGGCCAGTGCCTTCGAAGGCGCGCTGACCGAGGCACTGGCCCGCTGGGTGCCCGGGCGGGTACTGGAGCCGCTGGCCGTGGACGCCCGCCGCGGCTGGTCGCTGCTCCCCGACGGAGGACCGCTCTTCCGGGACGTCCTCGCCAAGGGGACGACGGGTCCCGGCGACTGGGAAGAACTCGTACGCCAGTACGCGGTCGCGCAGCACGCCCTCACCCCGCACGTCCCGGAGATCACACGGCTGGGCGTCCCCGGCGTTCCCATCACCGCGCTGCCCGGCGTCTTCGACCGGATCGACGACACCCCGCTGCCACCGCACGAACGCGAGAGCCTGCGGAAGCTGCGTCCCCGCCTGCCGGACTGGTGCGCGGAACTCACGGCCCTGGGCGTCCCGGACTCCCTCGACCACGCCGACCTGCACGACGGCCAGGTGTTCCGCCCCGGGCCCGGCAGGTTCACGTTCTTCGACTGGGGCGACGCCATCGTCTCCCACCCCTTCGCGAGCCTGGCCGTCCCCGCCCGCCGGGCCCGCGAGGAGCACGGGCCGCGGGTACTGCCGCGCCTGCGCGACGCCTACCTGGAGCCCTGGACCGGCGCCGGCCGGAGCACGGCCGACCTGCGGCGGGCGGTGAGCCTCGCCTGGCGGCTCAGCGCACTCGGCCGCGCGGCCGCCTACGGCAGGCTGTTCCCCACCGCGTCAGGCGCCACCCGTGCCGCCACCGCCGAGGCGGCCGCCCGCTGCCTCCTGGAGCTGCTCGACGACCCGCCGCTCTAGGGCCTGTCTGACAATTCCCGTCTGCCTCGCGACGCCATGCACGCTCCCCCACTGCCTTGAGGGCGTGGGAGGTACCCCCACTCGCCGCACC
>NZ_JBHYJX010000078.1:0-23020 GCF_042740985.1 Streptomyces sp. NPDC058985
GGGTGACGGGCTCTGCCCCTCACCCCGACCGCCCTGCGGCTGGGTGTCGGTCGTCGTCAGTTGCAGAAGTTGAGGATGGGGAGGAGGCCGTTACCGCACTGGAACTCGTCCCCGTCACCGCCGCCGCCGTAGGCCGGAGCGGCGGTCGTGGCGGGCGTCGCGGCCACGGCGGACGTGGCGGTCGCCACCCCCGCCACGCAGGCGACGCCCACGGCGGCACTCACCACGAGTGCGCGGGCTCGGAGGGAAACTGCCTTCTTGGGGTGAGGTGTTGTGTTCATGGACTCACCATGCACACCCTCGCGATCACTTGCCCGCCGAGCGCATCCGCGCGGGTGAGCCACCACCACCCGGCAGGGTGCGGCGAGTTCGCCGGACGCCCGGACGGCCGGGAACACGGCGGGATCTGAACACGCCTCATCTCCATTCGGCCACCATCCGGAAACTTTCGTACCGCCGGTCACGCCCTGCGCATAGAGTGCGACTCACAAGTGCTTCTGAACGCGTTCAAGTCGGCGCGCGCGGAGGCTGGCAACGGGGAATCGGGGAGGGGACTGCCCATGGGCAGGGGGGTGAAGGTCGCCGTCATAGGCGGCGTGTTCGCGGTGATGGTCGGCGGGGCCGGGTACGGCACGTACAACGTTGTCTCGGCGCTGGACGGCGGCGGGGGGTCCGGCGCCGCCGGGGCGTCGGTCAAGAGCGGGCCGCCCAGCGGGGACGAGGTCGAGGAGACGGCCGGCAAGTTCTTCGCGGCGTGGGAGAAGGGCGACGCGGCGACGGCGGCGTCGCACACGAACAACGCCTCGGTCGCCACGACGCTGCTGACGGCCTACGGCGAGGAGGCGCACATCTCCGGCGTCGAGATCACACCCTCCGCCGCGGCCGGCGCGTCCGTGCCGTTCACCGTGAAGGCGAAGGTGTCGTACGAGGGCACGACCAAACCGCTGACGTACCAGAGCACCCTGAAGGTCGTACGCGGTGAGACCAGCGGGCGGGCGCTGGTGGACTGGCAGCCGTCCGTCGTCCACCCCGCGCTGAAGGACGGGGACACGCTGGTCACCGAGGAGTCGGCGACCCCTCAGATCGAGGCCGTCGGGCGGGACGGCGAGGTGCTGACGAAGGAGAAGTATCCGTCGCTCGCACCGGTCCTGGCCACGCTCCGGGAGCGGTACGGCGCCGAGGCGGGCGGCTCCCCGGGCGTCGAGCTGGTGGTCCGGCACACCGCCCAGGAGGCCCCGGACTCCCCGTTGCTGACGCTCAGCAAGGGCGAGCCCGGCAAGCTGCGCACGACGCTCAGCGCGGGCGTGCAGGCGGCGGCCGAGAAGGCCGTCGCGCGGTACGACGAGTCGTCCGTGGTCGCCGTCAAGCCGAGCACCGGCGAGGTGCTGGCCGTGGCCAACCACCGCGCGGACGGCTTCAACGCGGCCTTCCAGGGACGCGTCGCCCCCGGCTCCACCATGAAGATCATCACCGCCGCGATGCTCATCGACAACGGCGTGACCTCGATGAACGAACCCGCCCCCTGCCCCGACACGGCGACCTGGCAGAGCCAGACCTTCAAGAACCTGACCGGCATGGAGCCGAACGAGGGCGCCACGCTCGCCAACACCTTCATGCGGTCCTGCAACACCGGGTTCATCAAGCTCGTCGACGAGGAGCCGCTCTCGGACTCCTCGCTGACCCAGGAGGCCCAGGAGCGCTTCGGGCTGGGCAGGGACGACTGGCAGACCGGCATCGTCTCCTTCGACGGCAGGGTCCCCGCGTCCGGCGGCCCGGACCGCGCGGCCAACGCCATCGGCCAGGGCGAGGTCCAGATGAACCCGCTGAACATGGCCTCGGTGACGGCGACCGCCATCACCGGCGAGTTCCGCCAGCCCTACCTGGTCTCCCGCGACCTGGACGACCGCGAGTTCGCCACCGCCAAGGGCCTGCCGCAGAGCACCGCGGCCCAGCTCAAGCAGATGATGCGGCTCACCGCCACCCAGGGCACGGGCCGGCCGGCGATGGCCGGCCTCGGCGGCGACATCGGCGCGAAGACCGGGTCGGCCGAGGTCGATGGGCAGACCACGTCCAACAGTTGGTTCACCGGCTTCCGCAACGACGTCGCGGCGGCGGCGATGACCGAGGAGGGCGGCCACGGCGGCGACGCGGCCGGCCCGATTGTCGCGGACGTGCTACGAGCGGGCGGCTGAGGGCAACGGCCACGGTGTATGCGCCTACTGTGGTCGGGTCGTTGGAAGCATGAGGCAACGAGGGCACCGAGCGGTCCGGGATCCGGGCGCCGAAGAGGACGGGACGCAGTGAGCAGCAGAAGGGGCGCCGGCGAGCGGCGCAGGACGGCACCCGCCGTGATCGGTGGGGTGGCCGCGGTGGTCGTGGCCGGTGCCGGGTTCGGCGCCTACGCGATGTTCGGCGGCGAGTCCGGCGCCGAGGACGACGCCAGGACGAAGTCCGCGGCGGCCGACGAGGTGAAGTCGGGCCCCCTGACGGCGGCCGAGATCACCTCGACGGCGCAGGGGTTCCTGACCGCGTGGCAGCAGGGCGACACGGCCGGCGCCGCCGCCGCGACCGACGACGCGGAGGCCGCGAAGGCCCTGCTCACCGGCTACGCCAAGGACGCCCGGATCAAGGACGTCACCCTCACCGCGGGCCCCGGCCGGGGAGAAGGTCCCGTTCTCCGTGCAGGGCACGGTCGCCCACGGGAAGACGACCGCGCCACTGGCGTACGACAGCGCGCTGACCGTCGTGCGCCGGGCCGGCGACGGCGAACCCCGCGTCGACTGGCACGCCTCCGTCGTCCACCCGGAGCTGAAGGACGGCGACAAGCTGGTCACCGGCGAGGCCGGGGATCCGCCCGTCAAGGCCCTGGACCGGGACGGCGCGGAGATCACCACCGCGAAGTACCCCTCGCTCGGCAGCACTCTGGACAGTCTGCGTGAGAAGTACGGCGAGAAGGCCGGCGGCACCCCCGGCATCGAACTGCGCGTGGTCCGCGGCAAGGAGTCGAAGGCGGCGAAGGCCGCCGACAAGACCCTGCTTGAGCTGAGCAAGGGCACCCCGGGCACCGTGAAGACCACCCTGGACCCCGCCCTCCAGGCGGCCGCCGAGAAGCAGGTGGAGGGCAAGGAGCGCGCGTCGGTGGTCGCGCTGCGCGCCTCCACCGGCGAGGTCCTCGCGCTCGCCAACGGCGGCCACGGCTTCAACACCGCCTTCCAGGGCTCCCTCGCCCCGGGCTCCACGATGAAGGTCGTCACGGCCTCGATGCTCATCGAGAAGAACCTGGCCTCGATGGACGAGAAGCACCCGTGCCCGAAGTACTTCACCTACGGCGGCTGGAAGTTCCAGAACGACGACAAGTTCGAGATCAAGGACGGCACGTTCAAGGCGAGCTTCGCCCGCTCCTGCAACACCGCCTTCATCAGCCAGGCCCCGAAGCTGAAGGACGACGACCTGACCCGCCAGGCCAAGGAGGTGTTCGGCCTGTCGATGAACAACTGGTCCGTCGGCGTGTCCACCTTCGACGGTTCGGTCCCGGTACAGAGCGACGCCCAGATGGGCGCCTCCCTGATCGGGCAGGGCGGGGTGCGGATGAACCCGCTGAACATGGCGTCGGTGTCGGCGACCGTGAAGTCGGGCAGCTTCCACCAGCCCTACCTGGTCGCCCCCTCGGTCGACGGACGGGCACTCGCCACCGCCTCCCGCACCATGTCGGCGGGGACGCTGGCGCAGCTGCGCGAGCTGATGTCCTACACGGCGGCGTACGGCACCGCGGCGGAGGCGATGGCCGGGGTGAGCGGTGACGTCGGCGCGAAGACCGGCTCGGCGGAGGTCGACGGCCAGAAGCAGCCCAACGGCTGGTTCACCGCGTACCGGGGCGACGTGGCCGCGGCGGGCGTGGTCCAGCAGGGCGGCCACGGCGGCGAGACCGCGGGTCCGCTGGTGGCGGCGCTGCTGAAGGCGAGCGGCTGACCGGCCGGCGCGGCCGGACACGCGGCCGGTGGCTCAGTGGGCCACCGGCTGCGCCGCGGCGGTGTGGGTGCGGCGCAGGAAGCGGATGAGCGGCTTGGTCTCGAACTGGACCACCGAGCAGCCCTGCGGGGAGTGGAACTCGACGACGGCCTGCACCCGGCCGCACGGCCACACCCGCACCTCGCCGGTCCCGGCGGGGGCGCGCAGGCCCTGTTCCAGCAGGTCGCGGGGGAAGGTCCACTCCCGGATGCCGGGGGCGCGGCCCCGCGGGGGCAGCGCGACCGTCACGGATCGCGGGTCGCGGTCGGGGTCGTAGCGCAGGACGACGGGTATCGCTCCGCCGTCGTCCTGGCCGGGGAGGTCCGCGTCCGTGAGGATGTGGGCTCGTGCGTACTGCTCGACTACGGACATCGGATGCCCCTTACGCTCTGCCACCTGTGCGAAAGCTGTGCGTCCACCCCCACTCCAATGTCCCATATTTCCCCGTTCACGCCCTCCGGGCCGAATATCACATGTGAGATCAGCCTTTACCTCGCTCTTGCGAACCGCTCGCAACTGGTCCCTATCATCGAACCGTGCATGTACCTGACGGATTCATCAACGCCCCGACCTCCGCCGTCACCGGCGTCGTCGCCGCCGGCGCCGTCGCGGTGAGCCTGCGCGGCGCGCGCAGGGAGCTGGACGAGCGGACGGCGCCGCTGGCCGGGCTGGTCGCGGCCTTCATCTTCGCGGTGCAGATGCTGAACTTCCCCGTCGCGGCGGGGACCAGCGGACATCTGCTCGGCGGCGCCCTCGCCGCGATCCTGGTGGGCCCCTACACGGGCGTCCTGTGTGTCTCCGTCGTCCTGCTCATGCAGGGCATCCTCTTCGCCGACGGCGGGCTGACCGCGCTCGGCGTGAACATCACGGACATGGCGATCGTCACCACGGTCGTCGCCTACGCCCTCTTCCGCGGCCTGGTGAAGGTCCTGCCGCGCACCCGGCGCTCGGTCACCGTCGCCTCCTTCGTCGCCGCCCTCGTCTCGGTGCCGGCCGCCGCCCTCGCCTTCACCTTCCTGTACTGGATCGGCGGCACCACCGACATCGCCATCGGCAAGGTCGCCACCGCGATGGTCGGCGTGCACGTGCTGATCGGCATCGGCGAGGCCGCGATCACCGCGCTGACCGTCGGCGCCGTGATCGCCGTCCGCCCCGACCTGGTGTACGGGGCGCGCGGGCTCCGGCAGCGGCTCAAGCTGCGCGTGAACGGCGAGCTGGTCGACGCCCCCGGCGCGGAGCCGGCTCCCGCCCCCGCCGCACGCTCGCACCGCAAGCTGTGGATCACCGGTCTCGTCACCTCCCTCGTCCTCGCCGGGTTCGTCAGCTTCTACGCCTCCGCCAACCCCGACGGCCTGGAGAAGGTCGCCTCCGACAAGGGCATCGACGAGAAGGCCGAGGAGCAGGCGAACGCCGACTCCCCGCTCGCCGACTACGGCGTCGAGGACATCGCGAACGCCCGTGTCTCCGGCGGCCTCGCGGGCGTGATCGGCGTCGGCGTCACGGTCGTCTCGGGCAGCGCGGTGTTCTGGGCGGTACGCAGGCGCCGCAGCGACGACGCCTCGCCGACGAACACGGACACGAACACCGACAGCACGGTCTGACATGGGCGCAGGGCACGCGCACCGGCTCTACCGGCACGGGAACTCCCCCGTGCACGGCCTGCCCCCGCACACCAAACTCGCCGCCACGTTCGCCTTCGTGGTCGTCGTCGTGTCGACGCCCCGCGAGGCGATGTGGGCCTTCGGCCTCTACGCGCTGCTGCTCGCGGTGGTGGCGTACGCGGCCCGCGTCCCGGCCGGCTTCCTGCTGCGGCGGCTGCTGATCGAGGTGCCCTTCGTGGCGTTCGCGGTGCTGATGCCGTTCGTGGCGGAGGGCGAGCGGGTCGAGGTGCTCGGCATGTCGCTGAGCGTGAACGGCCTCTGGGGCGCCTGGAACGTGCTGGCCAAGGGCACGCTGGGCGTCGCCGCCTCCGTACTGCTCGCCTCCACCACCGAGCTGCGCTCCCTGCTGCTCGGCCTCCAGCGGCTGCGGCTCCCCCCGCTGCTGGTGCAGATCGCGACCTTCATGATCCGGTACGGGGACGTGATCGCGGACGAGATGCGGCGGATGCGGATCGCCCGCCAGTCGCGCGGCTTCGAGGCGAGCGGCGTCCGGCACTGGGGCGTGCTCGCCAAGTCGGCGGGCGCGCTCTTCATCCGCTCCTACGAACGCGGCGAGCGCGTCCACCTGGCCATGGTCAGCCGCGGCTACGCCGGTTCCATGCCGGTCATCGACGAGGTGACCGCGTCCCGGGCGCAGTGGTCGTACGCGCTGGCCCTCCCGGGTGCGGCGCTCGTCGTCTGTCTGCTGGGATGGACCCTGTGACCGCTTCCCTCGACGTCTCCGGCCTCGCCTACGCCTACCCCGACGGGCACCAGGCCCTGTTCGGCGTCGACTTCTCCGTCGCCCGCGGCGAGCGGGTCGCGCTGCTCGGGCCGAACGGCGCGGGCAAGACGACCCTGGTCCTGCACCTCAACGGCATCCTGACCGGCGGCGCCGGCACGGTCACCGTCGCCGGGCTGCCCGTGGACAAGCCGAACATGGCGCAGATCAGGCGCCGGGTCGGCATCGTCTTCCAGGACCCCGACGACCAGCTCTTCATGCCGACCGTGCGCGAGGACGTGGCGTTCGGACCGGCGGCGGCCGGGGTGAAGGGGCCGGAGCTGGAGGCGTGCGTGGACCGGGCGCTGGCGCTGGTCGGCATGGCCGAGTTCAAGGACCGGCCCCCGCACCACCTGTCCTTCGGGCAGCGGCGCCGGGTAGCGGTGGCGACGGTGCTCGCCATGGAGCCGGAGATCCTGGTCCTCGACGAGCCGTCGTCCAACCTCGACCCGGCCTCCCGCCGTGAACTCGCCGACATCCTGCGCTCCCTGGACGTCACGGTCCTGATGGTCACCCACGACCTCCCCTACGCGCTGGAGCTGTGCCCCCGCGCCCTGATCCTCAGCGACGGCGTGATCGCGGCGGACGGCCCGACCGCGGGCCTGCTCTCCGACGAGGCGCTGATGCGCGCCCACCGGCTGGAACTGCCCTTCGGCTTCGACCCGCGGTCCGTGTCGACGGGCGGCTGAGGAATCACCGGCGGTCGGTGGCGGTTGCACCGACTGTCGCGGGCGAACGGAAGGGACGTACAGAGGTGGGCGTGGACGTGCACGGCACAGTGGCCGAGGGCTTCGAGCCGGTGAGGGACGCGTTCGCGGGCAACTTCGCGGCGCTCGGCGACCGGGGCGCGGCGGTCGCCGTCTACCGGGACGGGCGCAAGGTCGTCGACCTGTGGGGCGGCACCCGCGACGTCGACGGCACCGAACCCTGGCGCCGGGGCACCGCCCAGGTCGTGCGCTCGGCGACCAAGGGCGTCGCCGCCGCCGTACCGCTCCTGCTGCACCAGCGCGGGGAGCTGGACCTGGACGCGCCGGTGGGCGAGTACTGGCCCGAGTTCAAGGCGCACGGCAAGGAGCGCGTGCTGGTCCGGCACGTGCTGAACCACCGGGCGGGGCTGCCGGCCCTGGACCGCCCGCTCAGCCCCGAGGACGCCCTCGACCCGCTGCGCGGCCCCCGGGCCGTCGCCGCCCAGGCGCCCGTCTGGGAGCCGGGCACCGACCACGGCTACCACGCGCTGACCTACGGCTGGCTGCTGGACGAGCTGGTCCGGCGGGTGACGGGCGGGCGGGGCGCCGGGGAGTGGATCGCGGACGAGATCGCCCGGCCGCTGGAACTCGACCTGTGGGTGGGACTGCCGGCCGCGGAGGAGGCGGCGGGCCGGGCCGGGCGGGTCGGGCGGCTGGAGGAGCCCGACCCGGGGCCGTCCGGGAACGGGTCCGGGAACGGCCCGCGGCTGCGCCCCAAACGCGCCGTCACCGAGGCCTACGCCGACCCCGGCTCCCTCACCCGCCGCGCCTTCGCCGCGATCACGCCCTTCCCGGACCAGAACGACCCGGCCTACCGCGCGGCCGCCCTCCCGGCGACCAACGGCATCGCGACCGCCGACGGGCTGGCCCGCTTCTACGCCGCGCTGATCGGCGACGTGGACGGGGTGACCCGCCGGGTGCGGCTGTTCGACCCGGCGACCATGGAGCGGGCCCGGGCCGAGGAGTCCGCCGGGCCGGACCGGGTGCTGGTCGTGGGCACCCGCTTCGGCCTCGGCTACATGCTGCACGGCAGCGCCTCGCCGCTCCTGTCCCCCGGCTCCTTCGGCCACCCGGGCCGCGGCGGCGCCCTCGGCTTCGCCGACCCGGAGGCCGGTGTCGCCTTCGGCTACGTCACCAACGGCTTCCGCAAGACGGTGACGGCGGACCCGCGGGCACAGGCGCTGGTGCGCGCGGTACGGGAGTCGCTGCGGCGGACCGGACCGGACGTGGACACCCCTCAGACGTGAATTCAGACGTGAATGGGGTGCGACGTCCGCCCCGACGCCGCGTCGATCTCGTCGTGCGCCTTGGTGAGCAGCTGCATCGCCAGCTCGTTCAACGCGCGGGCCCCCGCGACCTCCTCACCGACCCGTGGCTGCTGGGAGTCGATCCGGTGCCGGCTGGCGTGGCCGTGCGCGCGGACCTCGGTGCCGTCGGGGAGCCGCACCATCGCGACCGCCCGCGTGTGCCGGCCGTCCTCCATGAACTCCATCTCGACGTGCCATCCCACTGCGGTGTGCATCATGAGGATCACCTCCGGAAGACCTGCTTCCAGGGTGCGCCTGCCGGCCGCCGCGCGCACCATCCCGGCTATCCGGTGTGCAGCATCAGCCCGATCCCGACGACCAGGAGCCCCGCGGCCGCGATCCGGGGCGCCCCGAACCGCTCCTTGAAGAAGAGGGCCCCGATCGCCGCGCCGACCAGGATCGAGGACTCGCGCAGGGCGGCGATCGGCGCGAGTTCGGCGCGGGTCTGCGCCCACAGGACGAGTGCGTAGGCGCCGACGGAGAGCACCGCGCCGGCCAGTCCGAGGCCGGCCAGGGGCCGCAGCAGCGCCCAGGCACCGGCACGGTGGCGGTGGAGGAAGTAGGCCGGGAGGACCGTCCCCTGCACCGCCATCAGCCAGGCGACGTAGCCGAGGGAGGACCCGGAGGCGCGGACGCCGAGCCCGTCGACGACCGTGTACGCCGCGATGCTCACGCCGGTGGCGAGGGCCGCGCCGATCGCCGTCCAGTCGGGCCGGCGTCCGCGCAGCCCCCACAGGGCGACGCCGGTCAGTCCGGCGCAGGCCAGCAGGACCCCGGCGGTCGCCCAGCGGTCCGGCAGCTCGTGGACGAAGACGGCGGCGAGGACGGTGACCAGCAGGGGCGCGGTGCCGCGGGCGATCGGATAGGCCTGGCCGAAGTCGCCCAGCCGGAAGGACCGCATCAGCAGGGCGTAGTAGGCGATGTGGAGAACGGCGGAGACCAGGAGGTACGGCCAGGCCGCGGCCCTCGGGAAGGCCGTGAACGGCAGCAGCGCGAGGCCGATGAGCATCCCGCCGCCGGATATCAGCGCGAAGCCGGTGAGCTTGTCCGTGATCCGGTGGGCGATCGCGTTCCAGCTCGCGTGCGTGATCGCGGCGAACAGGACGGCGCCGGTGACCAGAGGGGTCACGCGGAGCGCTCGCGCACGTCCACGAGAGCGGCGCCGGCGGTGGTGACGAGGTCCTTGGGCGCCATCGGGAACACGGCGTAGGGGGTGCCTGCGGCGGCCCAGACGACCTCGTGGGCGAGGAGCGAACGGTCGGCCAGGACGCGGGTCGGGTTGCGGTGCCCGAAGGGCGGGACGCCGCCGATCGCGTAGCCGGTGGTCTCCCGTACGACGTCGGCCTTGGCCCGGGTGACCTTCTCCGCGCCGAGTTCCTCCCGGACGCGCTCCAGGTCGACGCGGGAGGCGCCGTCCATGAGGACCAGGACGGGCACGCCGTCGGCGGCGAAGATGAGGGACTTGCAGATCTGGCTCAGCTCGCACCCGATCGCGGCGGCGGCCTCGGTGGCGGTACGCGTGGCCTCGGGGAAGCGCCGGGCCCGCGCGGCCAGGTCGCCGAGGCCGAGTCCGTGCAGGGCCTCGGCGAAGCGGGGGTGGGCGGCGGAGGCTTCGGAGGCGTCGTCGGTGGTGGTCATGGACGGCACGGTAGCGGTACGTGTAGCCGGCATGCGACCTGGTTCCGCGGCGCGCTGGGCGGGCCCCGTAGGGCCCCGGTACGGAGGAAGCCGGTGAGGGCAGCCCCGTCCCCACGGAGCCCTCACCGGCTGGTCTGCTGTCCTCCTGTCAGAGGTGGCGGGTCAGGTGCGCACCAGTTCCCGGTCCTCGTCGGGGCCGGAGCCCCGCTCGTCGGCCGTGCGCAGTCCCTCGCCCTCGACGTCCACGTTGGGCAGGGCGCGGTCCAGCCACTTCGGCAGCCACCAGGCCTTCTTGCCGAGCAGCGCGAGCACCGCCGGGACGAGGGCCATGCGGACGACGAAGGCGTCGAAGAAGACGGCGATCGCCAGGCCGAAGCCGATCATCTTGACCATCGACTCGCTGGAGCCGATGAAGCCCGCGAAGACCGCCATCATGATGACCGCGGCGGCGGTGACGACCCTGGCTCCGTGCTTGAAGCCGGTGACGACCGCCTGGCTGGGCTTCTCCCCGTGGACGTAGGCCTCACGCATGCGGGTGACCAGGAAGACCTCGTAGTCCATGGCCAGGCCGAAGACCACGCCGACCATGAAGATCGGCATCATCGACATGACCGGGCCGGTCTCCTCGACGCCCATCAGGCCGGACAGCCAGCCCCACTGGAAGACCGCGACGACCGCGCCGAGCGCCGCCATGACGGAGAGCAGGAAGCCGAGCGCCGCCTTCAGCGGGACCAGGATCGAGCGGAACACCACGATCAGCAGCAGGAAGGCCAGGCCGACGACGAGGACCAGGTACGGCAGCAGCGCGTCGTTCAGCTTCTCGCTGACGTCGATGTTCATCGCTGTCGAGCCGGTGACCAGGGTCTGCGCGCCGGTGTCCGCCTCGATGTCGCCGCCCGCGTCGCGGATGGCGTGCACCAGGTCCTCGGTCTGCACGGAGGACGGCTTGGAGTCCGGGATCACGCTGATCGTCGCCGTGTCGCCGCCCTTGTTGGGGGCGGGCGGGGTCACCGCCACGACACCGTCGAGGCCCTCGATCTCGTCGGAGACCTGAGTGAAGGCGTTCTTCGGGGCGTCGCTGCCCTTGGCGTCGACCACGACCAGCAGGGGGCCGTTGAAGCCCGGTCCGAAGCCCTCGGAGAGCAGGTCGTAGGCGCGGCGCTGGGTCGTGGACGTCGGCTGGGAGCCGTCGTCGGGCAGGCCGAGTTCCAGGTCGGAGGCGGGGATCGCGGCGGCGCCGAGGCCGATCACGCCGAGGAGGAGGACGGCCAGCGGGCGGCGGACGACGAAGCTGGCCCAGCGGGTGCCCAGGTTGGCCTTGGCCGGCCCGGTCTCCTTCTCGGCCCCGTCCTTCCCGCCGCGCCGGCGACGGCCCAGGAACCCGCCCTTCGCGCCGGCCGGCTTGACGCGGCGTCCGGCGTAGCCGAGCAGTGCGGGGATCATCGTCAGGGCGATCAGGACCGCGATGGCGACGGTGCCGGCCGCCGCGATGCCCATCTTGGTGAGCATCGGGATGTTGACGACCGCCAGGCCCACCAGGGCGATGACGACGGTGAGGCCGGCGAAGACGACCGCGGAGCCCGCGGTGCCGACCGCCCGGCCCGCCGCGTCCTCGCGCTCACGCCCCTCGGCGAGTTCGGCGCGGTAGCGGGAGACGATGAACAGGGCGTAGTCGATGCCGACCGCGAGGCCGATCATCATCGCCAGGATGGAGGTGGTCGAGCCCAGCTCCAGCGCGCTGGCCAGCGCGGTGATCGAGGAGACGCCGATGCCCACCCCGATCAGGGCGGTGAGCAGGGGCAGCCCGGCCGCGACCAGCGAGCCGAAGGTGATGACCAGGACGACCGCGGCGACGGCGATGCCGATGATCTCGGTGGCGCCGGTCTCCGGTACGGCCTGGAGCGCGTCACCGCCGACCTCGACGGTCAGCCCGGACTCCCGCGCCTGCTCGGCGGCGTCCTCCAGGGCGTGCTTGGTGGACTCCTCCAGCTCCATGCCGGAGACGTCGTAGCGCACCGACGCGTAGGCGATGGTGCCGTCCTTGCTGACGGCGTTGCCGGTGTACGGGTCGGCGACCGAGGCGACCTCGCTGCCGTCCGCCAGTTCGTCGACGGTCTTCTCGACGGCCGCCTTGTTCCCGGCGTCCGTCATCTTCTCGCCGGACGGTGCCTTGAAGACGACGCGTGCCGTCGCCCCGTCGGCGCTCTGGCCGGGGAAGCGCTGTTCCAGCAGGTCGAAGGCCTTCTGGGCCTCGGTTCCGGGGATGGAGAAGGACGTGCTGCCGGCGGGCGGGGCACTGGCCGCGCCGACGCCGGCGAGCGTCAGCAGGGCCACCCAGATCAGGGCGACGAAGTGCCGTCGGCGGAAGGCGAGCCGTCCGAGTTTGTAGAGGAACGTGGCCACGGGGGCGTACTCCCGGTCAGGTCGTGGGAACTTCGGGGCAGGGGGCAACGGCCCGACGACGTGAGCGGTGACGTCAGATGGGGCTCAGCAGGGGGTCGCAGCCGAGGGGTCGGCTACAGGGACGTGTCAGACGTGCCAGACGTGTCAGTGGTGGAGACGCCGAGGGCGGGGAGGATCACGGCGTCGATGTAGGAGGCGAGGAAGTCCCGGGTCGGCGGCTGGTCGTCCAGCAGCGTGCGGGTGGCGAAGCCGCCCACCATCATGTGGACGAGGAAGTCCAGAGCCGGACAGTCCGGTCTTATCTCGCCGCGGTCGACGGCGCGTTGCAGCACCCGCCGGAACTCCGCCATCTCGGGTTCGATGAGCTGGTCCCGGAACGCCTGTCGCAGGTCCGGGTTCTGGTGGAGCGCCATGGCGACGCCGCGCATCAGCGCGGAGTTCTGTTCCATGGTGCAGTCGTCCTCGCGGGCTATCACGGCGTGCAGGTCGCCGCGGAGCGAGCCGGTGTCGACGTCGCCGATCTCACCGGGCTTGTTGTGCCGGATGGCCTTGACGACCAGCTCGGCCTTGCCGCCCCACTGGCGGTAGAGCGTCGCCTTGCTGGACCGCGTACGGGACGCGACGGCGTCCATGGTCAGAGCGTCGTACCCGACTTCCCGGAGCAGGTCGAGCACGGCCTCGTACAGCTCGGCCTCGCGCTCGGGAGTGATCCGACGCCGACGCGCCGTGGCTGCCTCGGTCATCCCGCTCACCCCTCTCCGGTCCACTCTGTCAGAACGACACCGTTTCGTACACGACGAATGTACCCCGCCCGCTAACGAAACGAAACGGTTTCGTTCGTGTTCTGGGTCACGGTTGTCGGCTCGCCATAAGTTGCCGGTACCCGGAGCCCGGAAAAGCATGGGGTGGGTGAGTTATCTGCGCCTTCCGCACCTCAGTGGCGACCAGCTCTGCTTCGTGGCAGAGGACGACCTGTGGCTCGCGTCCCTCGACGGTCCGGGCCGCGCCTGGCGGCTCACCGTCGACCGCACCAAGGCCGGCCACCCGCGCTTCTCGCCCGACGGCCGGCACATCGCGTACACCAGCTGGCGCAGCCTGGTGCCGGAGGTCCACCTGGTGCCGGTGGACGGCGGCCCCGGTCGGCAGCTCACCCACTGGGGCGGTCTCGACACCCGGGTCTGCGGCTGGTCGCCGCCCGATCCCGACGGCACCACCGCCGTCCTCGCCGTCGCCTCGCACGGCGAGCCCTTCTCCCACCTCACCTGGGCCTACAAGGTCGGCCCCGACGGCGACCCCGGCCGCAAACTGCCCTGGGGCCCGGTCACCGACATCCAGGCCGCCGACCTCGACGGGGAACGCCGGACCCTGCTGCTCACCGGCACCCCGCCGCACGAACCCGCCGCCTGGAAGCGCTACCGGGGCGGCGCCACGGGCCGGCTCTGGCTGCACGGGGAGCGGCTCCTGCCCGACCTCGGCGGGCACCTGGCCGCCCCCATGTTCGTCGGCGACCGGATCGCCTTCCTCTCCGACCACGAGGGCGTCGGCAACCTCTACTCCTGCGCCCACGACGGCACCGGCCTGCGCCGCCACACCGACCACGACGCGTTCTACGCCCGCAACGCCGCGAGCGACGGCACCCGGGTGGTGTACCAGTGCGCGGGCGACCTGTGGATCGTGGACGACCTCGCGTCCGGCTCGGTGCCGCGCCGGCTCGACGTGCGCCTCAGCGGGCCGCGCGCGGGGCGGCGTACGTACCAGGTGCCCGCCGCCCAGAACGTGGGCGGCATCTCCGTCGACGAGACGGGCCGCGCGAGCGCCGTCGTCGTCCGGGGCAGCCTGTACTGGCTCACCCACCGCGACGGCCCCGCCCGCACCCTCGCCGACACCCCGGGCGTACGGGTGCGGCTGCCGGAGATGCTCGGCGAGAGCGGCCGGATCGCGTACGTGACGGACGCGGCGGGCGAGGACGCCGTGGAGATCGCCCACCTGCCCCGGGCGACCGGGGGCCGTGCGGCCCGGCGGGCGGCCACCGGAGGGCTCGGCCGGATCCTGGAGCTGGCCTCGGACCCCGCGGGCGACCGCCTCGCCGTCGCCTCCCACGACGGCCGGCTGCTGCTGCTCGACGTCGCGGAGGAGGACGCGGGGGCGCTGGACGCGCGGGGTGTGGGGAGCCCTGCGGAGGACACGACGCGGGCCACCGAAGGGGCGGGTGGGGCCGAGGGGGCGGGTAGCGCCGAAGAGGCGGCCGGGACCGACGGCTCGGCTGCGACCGACCGACCGGAAGGAGCCAACAGCCCGGAACGAGCCGACGGCCCGGCGGGAGCCGACAGCCCGGCGGGAGCCGACAGCCCGGCGGGAGCCGGCGGTTCCGTTGCGGCCGGCACACCGGTGGGAGCCGGTGCCCCGGAGAGCGGGGCCGGCCCGGCGCGGGACGCCGGCGGCACCGGTACCGCCACAGGCCGCGTCACCGAGCTGATCCGGTCCGTCAACGGACCCGTGACCGACCTCGCCTTCTCCCCCGACGGGACCTGGCTCACCTGGTCCCACCCGGGCATCGGACGTTCGCTGCGCCAGATCAAGATGGCCCGGATCAACGGGCAGAACGGGCACGACCCGCTCGTCGTCGACGTGACCGACGGACGGTTCGAGGACGAGAACCCCGTCTTCACCCGGGACGGCCGCTACCTCGCCTTCCTCTCCTGGCGCGGCTTCGACCCGGTGTACGACGTGCACACCGGCGACCTCTCCTTCCCGCTGGGCTGCCGCCCCTACCTGGTCCCCCTGTCCTCCGCGACCCCCTCCCCCTTCGCCCTCAACCCCGAGGGCCGCCCCGCCGCCGGCGGTCTGGACCCGCTGGAGGACGAACCCGGCGAGGGCGGCGCGGTCACCGTCGAGGTCGAGGGCCTGGCGAGCCGGGTGACCCCCTTCCCGGTCACCGCCTCCAAGTACTCGGCGCTCCAGCCGGTCGCCGGGGGCGGCCTGGTCTGGCTGCGCTGGCCGATCTCGGGCGCGCTCGGCGAGACCTTCGCCAACCCGGCCGACCCCAGCGAGCGGCCCACCCTGGAGCACTTCGGCCTGGCCAAGGCCAAGAAGTCCGAACTGGTCGACCACCTCGACTGGTTCCGGGTCAGCGGCGACGGCACCCGCCTGGTCGTGCTCGACGAGGGCGACCTGCGCGCGGTGCCCGCCACCGAGGCCGGCGACAGCGACTCGACCACCTGGATCGACCTCCGCCGCATCCTGCACGTGGTCGACCCGCCCGCCGAGTGGCGCCAGGCCTACGACGAGGCGGGCCGCCTGATCCGCGCCTACTTCTGGGACCCCGGCATGTGCGGCATCGACTGGGACGCCGTCCTCGACCAGTACCGTCCGCTGCTCGAACGGGTCGCCTCGCCGGACGAGTTCGCCGACCTGCTGCGCGAGGTGCTCGGCGAACTCGGCACCTCCCACGCCTACGTCGCCGCCGCCCGGCGCAACGAGGGCCCGGCGCACTACCAGCGCTGGCAGGGCCTGCTCGGCGCCAACTTCGTCTGCCGGGACGGCCACTGGGTGGTCAAGCGCATCCTGCCCGGCGACTCCTCCGACTCCAGGGCCCGCTCCCCGCTGGCCGGCACGGGCATCCGCGAGGGGGCCGTGCTGACCCACGTGGACGGCCGCCCGGTGGACCCGGCGGCCGGCCCGTATCCGCTGCTGGCGGGGGCGGGCGGTACGACGGTGGAGCTGGCCTTCGCGCCCGCCGGGGACGCCGAGGGACCCTCCCGCCGGGTCGCCGTCGTACCGCTGGTCGACGAACGCCCCCTGCGCTACCAGGACTGGGTGTCCAAACGCCGCGAGGTCGTCCGCGAGTTGAGCGGCGGACGGTGCGGCTACCTGCACATCCCCGACATGGGCGGCTCCGGCTGGGCCCAGTTCAACCGCGACCTGCGCATGGAGGTGTCCCGGCCCGCGCTGATCGTGGACGTGCGCGGCAACGCCGGCGGACACATCAGCGAACTCGTCGTCGAGAAGCTCACCCGCACCATCCTCGGCTGGGACCTCACCCGCGACGCCCAGCCCGTGTCGTACGCGTCCAACGCGCCGCGCGGCCCGGTCGTCGCGGTCGCCGACGAGGCCACGTCCTCCGACGGCGACATGATCACCGCCGCGTTCAAGCTGCTGCGCATCGGCCCGGTCGTCGGGCAGCGCACCTGGGGCGGCGTGGTCGGCATGACCGGCCGGCACCGCCTCGGCGACGGCACGGTGATCACGGTGCCGATGAACGCGGCCTGGTTCGACGCGTACGGCTGGTCCGTGGAGAACTACGGCGTCGCCCCCGACGTCGAGGCCCTGCGCACCCCCCTGGACTGGGCCGAGGGCCGCTACCCGGTCCTTGACGAGGCGGTGCGGCTGGCGCTGGAGCTGCTGGAGACCAACCCGCCCGCGACGCCGCCCGGTTACGCGGACGTACCGGACCGATCCCGTCCGCCGCTGCCGCCCCGGGAGTGAGAACCGGGGCCCGGCCGCCGGGACATGGCGCCGGGGAACGGCAGCTGGGACATGAGAAAGGGCGCCTCCCGTACGACGGGGGGCGCCCCTTCACTCAGCGGCGACGGATCAGGCGTTGTCGCGCTCCTCGAAGCGGTCCTCCGCTTCCCGGCGACGCGAGGACGGGTCCATCTCGTCCTCGTCGCGACGGCGGTCGCGGTTCTGGAACTGGTCCCTCGCCTGCTCGGCCCGCTGCTTGCCCTGCTGCTTGCCCTGCTGCTGCATGCGCTCGGCCTTGTCCTGGAACTGGTCCTTCATACCCATGTGGGTTCACTCCTGGATGATCGGGCCCGACCGCTTCGGCCGGGCGCTCGATCAGATTCACACGAGCCGTGACCGTGCGCATGTCGATCACTTACGGACCGTAGTCGCCCCTGACCGGCCCTGTTCGTCGGCCGCTCCGCCCGCCCCGACCAGCCCCATGCGGACGCCGTTCAGCCGGTCCCCGAACCGCCGCATCTCGCGCTGCCCGACGGTCCCGACGAGGGACGGCAGGTAGCCGCGCATGCCCTGCATGCCGCGCAGCCACCACTGGCCGTAGACGTGCGCGGAGCGGCGCTCGATGCCCTCCACGAGCCGGTCGACCGCCGGGCCCAGCGGATAGGTCTTGTTCGACGGCCAGGGCAGCCGCTGCCGCAACTCGCGCATGACGTCGTCCTGGTCGGCGCCGCGCACCATGTCCGTGTCGGTCCACGAGAGGTAGCCGACACCGACCTTCACACCCCGGTGCCCGACCTCGCCGCGCAGGCTGTGCGCGTACGCCTCCACACCGGACTTGGACGCGCAGTACGCGGACATCATCGGCGCGGGCGTGATCGCGGCCAGCGAGGCTATCTGGAGCAGGTAGCCACGGCTCTCCAGCAGCGCCGGCAGGAAGGCGCGGCCCGTCACCGCCGACCCGACCAGATTGACCTCGATCACCCGCCGCCAGGACTCCGGGTCGGAGTCGACGAAGGGACCGCCGCTGGCCACACCCGCGTTGGCGACGACGATGTCGATCCGGCCGAAGCGCTCCTTGACCTCGGCCGCGACCCGGGCCATCGCCTCGTGGTCGGTCACGTCGGCGTGCCAGTGCTCGCTCTCGCTGTGCAGCCGGGCGGAGACCTGCTTGAGCGCGTCGGGCTCCAGCCCCACCAGCGCCACCTTCACGCCGCGCGCGGACAGCTTGCGGGCCAGCAGTTCCCCGACACCCCGCGCCGCTCCGGTGACGACGGCGACCCGTCCTTCCAGGCTCACCCTGCTCATGCGCTCTCCTCGGCGTGTACGGCACGCTCGCTGCGTGCGCTGGGTATGTGGGCGGCGGCGAGCGCCCGTATCTTGCCGGTGACCAGCTCCGGCGCCTCCACCGGCGTCATGTGGCCGAGCCCCTCCAGCTCCGTGAGGCCCACGCAGTTGGGCAGCGCGGCGGCCAGCGACCGGGCCTGCACGGGCGGGGTCAGCCGGTCGGCGGTACCGACCACGACCTCCACCGGCATCCGCAACTCCCGTACACCGTGGTCGAGATCGAGCAGGTCGAGCACCCGCGACCAGCCGTGCCGGACCCGGCGCGGGCAGGCGTGCACGATGCGGGCACAGGTCTCGATCATGTCCGGGCCCGAACCGGGGCCCATCGTCCCGTACCTGAGGATCCGCCGGGCCAGCGGCGTGACCGGCCCGAGCGGCGCCCGGGAGCCGAGGATCCGCCGGGTCAGCCAGGTGCGCACCCGGCCTTCCCCGAGCGGCACCACGGTGGCGGACGCCACCAGCCGCGAACTGCCCGTGCTGCACAGCAGAACGGCCGCCACGTGCTCGCGCACCGCGGACCTGGTCGCCGCGGCCATCACCGTCATCCCGCCCATCGAGTGCCCGGCGACCACCGCCCGTTCACCCGGCGCGAGCGTCGCCTCCAGGACGGCTTCCAGGTCGTCGGCGAGCGGCTCGGTGCCGTACGCCGGGTTCGCCGGGCTGCGGCCGTGGCCGCGCTGGTCGTAGGCGATCACCCGGTGGTCGGCGGCCAGTTCGCGGACCTGCGCCGCCCAGAAGGAGGTCGAGCAGCACCAGCCGTGCGCCAGCACGACCGCGGGCGCCCCCTCGGAGCCGTGCACCTCCACGTGGATCCGGGCGCCGTCGGCGGCGGTGACGGTCAGTTCGCGGGCCGGGACGGGCGGGGCGTACCGGCCGTCGGCGTCACGCAGCAGGCGGCTCACGCGCTCACCTCGGAGACCGGCTCGGCGTCGCCGGCGGGCCGGGCGGCGGGCGACCGCAGCACCTCGTACTCCGCGAGGTCCACGCGCCGCGTCGCCCGCCGGAACTCGGCGGTCGTACCGGGCCAGACGGTGGTGTTGCGGCCGCTCGCGTCCAGGTACCAGCTGGTGCAGCCGCCGGTGTTCCACACGGTGCGCTTCATCCGCTCCTGCACCCGGTGGTTCCAGTTCCGCACGGCGGCCGGGCGGGCGTCGAGGGCGGTGCGGCCGCCGAGGACGTCGATCTGGCGCAGGTAGTCGGCCATGTAGTTCAGCTGGGACTCGATCATCAGGATCATGGACGAGTTCCCCAGGCCGGTGTTGGGCCCGATGACCGTCATGAAGTTGGGGAAGCCCGCCGCCGAGGCGCCGCGCAGCGCCTCCATGCCGCCCTTCCAGGTCTCGGCGAGGGTCCGCCCGTCCGCGCCCACGACCCGCTCGGCGATGGGCATGTCGGTCACGTGGAAGCCGGTGCCGAAGATGATCACGTCTGCCTCGGCCTCGGTGCCGTCGGCGGCCACCAGCGTGGAGCCGCGCACCTCGCTGAGCCCGCTGGCGACCACATCGACATTGGGCTGGGCGAGCGCCGGATAGTAGCTGCTCGACAGCAGGATCCGCTTGCAGCCGATGCGGTAGTCGGGGGTGAGCTTGGCGCGCAGCTCCGGGTCCTTGATCGCGGCGCCCATGTTGCGCTTGGCGATCCGCTCGATGAAGCCCAGCTCGTCGGGGTGCTTGGTGAAGGCCTGCACCTGGAGTTCCCGGATGCCCCACAGCAGCCCGCGCCGCACCTTGGTGGTGGCGGGCACCGCCCGGTGCAGGGCGCGCTCGGCGCCGCTGATCGCCCGGTCCATGCGGGGCATCACCCAGGCCGGGGTGCGCTGGAAGAGGGTGAGACGGCCGGCCTTCGGCTGGACGGCCGGCACGATCTGGATGGCGGAGGCGCCGGTGCCGATCATGGCGACGCGCTGGCCGGTGAGGTCGTGGTCGTGGTCCCAGCGGGCGGAGTGGAAGACCTTGCCCGGGAAGGAGTCGAGTCCCGGGATGTCCGGGACCTTGGGGTCGGACAGCGGCCCGGTCGCGGACACGACGACGTCGGCGGTGAGGTTCCCGCTCGCCGTCTCGATCTCCCACCGCAACTGCTCGCCGTCCCACGCCATCCGCTTCACCTCCGAGTCGAAGCGGAGGTGGGGACGGAGCCCGAAGGTGTCGGTGACGTGCTCCAGGTAGGCGCGGATGTGCTCCTGCCCGGAGAAGGTGCGCGGCCACTCGGGGTTGGGCGCGAAGGAGAAGGAGTACAGGTGGGACGGCACGTCGCAGGCGCAGCCGGGATAGCTGTTGTCGCGCCAGGTCCCCCCGACGCTCCCCGCCCGCTCCAGTACGACGAAGTCCGTGATCCCTTCGCGCCGCAGCCGCACGGCGGCCCCGAGCCCGCCGAAGCCGGACCCGATCACCGCCACCCGTACGTGTTCCTGAACCTGCTCGTGCTCGGCCATCCCGGAGCCTCCACGCTTAGCCTGGACCGTCTGGAACCATGCCAGTGAACACTGGCGCAATGGGAGAGTAGAACAGCTCCGTACTCATGGGTAGGGGTCCCGCGAAGGAAAGTTACCGGCGGTACGACTTAAGGTCGGTCACGTGACCGAGAAGCGTGAGTACCGCATGGAGGAACTGGCCGGACTGGCCGGCATCACGGTGCGCACCCTGCGCTTCTACCGCGAACGCAAACTGATCCCGCCGCCCCGCCGCGAGGGCCGCATCGCCTGGTACGACGACCACCATCTGGCCCGCCTGCGCACCATCGCGGCGCTCCTGGAACGCGGCCACACCCTGAACGGCATCGCGGAACTCGCCG
This sequence comes from Streptomyces sp. NPDC058985, assembly GCF_042740985.1. NCBI lineage: Bacteria > Bacillati > Actinomycetota > Actinomycetes > Kitasatosporales > Streptomycetaceae > Streptomyces > Streptomyces sp. NPDC058985. The sequence goes on from NZ_JBHYJX010000078.1 coordinate 21,122, forward strand.
ACGCCTTCGACCACGGCCGCGACGTCGGCGACCTGCTCGGCCTCGGCGAACCCACCGAGGAGACCCCGGTCCGCCTCACCCCCGAGGAACTCGCCGCCCGCTTCGAGGGCGAGGTCACCCCCGAGAACCTCGCCGCCGCGATGGACCTCGGCTACCTGGGCACCGACGGCGACGAACTCGTCCACATCAGCCACCGCCTGCTGGAGGTCTCCTCGGCCCTGGTCCGCGAGGGCATACCGCTCGCCGAGGTCCTCCAGGCCGGCGCCCGCGTCCGCGAACACGCCGACGCCCTCGCCGAACTCTTCACCGCCCTGATCCTCCGCCACGCCCCCGAACAGGACCTCCACCGCCTGCGCCCCCTGGCCCGCAGCGTGGTGGAGGCGGAACTGTCCCTGGCCCTGGACCGGCGAACGCGGCAGCGGTCGGAGCAGTCCCGCCCGGAGGATCCTCAGCGTTCGTAGACCACCGTGACCGGCGCGTGGTCGGACCAGCGCTCGGCGTGCGTGGCGGCCCGCTCGACGTACCCCTTGACGGCCCTGGCGGCCAGCCCCGGGGTGGAGAGGTGGTAGTCGATGCGCCATCCCGAATCATTGTCGAAGGCCCGCCCCCGGTACGACCACCACGAGTACGGCCCCTCGGTGTCCGGGTGCAGCGCGCGTACGACGTCCACGTAGCCGCCCTCCGCCGGGTCGAGGACGCGGCTCAGCCAGTCGCGTTCCTCCGGCAGGAAGCCCGAGTTCTTCTTGTTCGCGCGCCAGTTCTTCAGGTCGGCCTCGCGGTGGGCGATGTTCCAGTCGCCGCAGACGACGACCTCGCGGCCCTCGGCGGCGGCGCGCTCGCGCAGTTCCTTGAGGTAGGCGAGGAACTCGCCCATGAAGCGGACCTTCTCGTCCTGGCGCTCGGTGCCGACCTCGCCGGAGGGGAGGTAGAGGGAGGCGACCGTCACACCGGGCAGGTCGGCCTCGACGTAGCGGCCGCTGCCGTCGAACTCGGCCGAGCCGAAGCCGACGCGGACGGCGTCGGGTTCGCGGCGGGTGTAGAGGGAGACGCCGGCCCGGCCCTTGGCGGCGGCCGGCGCGTGCGTGACGTGCCAGCCGTCGGGCGTACGGACGTGCTCGGGCAGCTGCTGGGGCTCGGCCCGCACCTCCTGGAGGCACAGCACGTCGGCGGCGGTGTCGGCGAGCCACTCCACGAAGCCCTTCTTCGCGGCGGCGCGCAGACCGTTCACATTCACGGAGGTCACGGTGAGCACCAGGGCACGATACCGGCACACTGGACGGTGCCCCGATCCCGGATCTCGCATTAATATACGGTAGGTAGCATGAACATACGCCGGGTCGCCTTCGACCACCCCGACGCCGTCAAGCTCAACGACGAGGTCCAGGCCGAGTACGACCTCCGCTACGGCGACGGCGGCGACGCCACGCAGCTCGACCCGTCGGACTTCGCGCCGCCGAACGGCCTCTACCTGGTCGCGTACGACGAGAGCGGGGCCCCGGTCGCCTCGGGCGGCTGGCGCGGCCAGGACGCCAACGACGAGGGGAACCTCGACGGGGACGCCGAGCTGAAGCGGATGTTCGTCATCGAGCAGGTGCGTGGCCGCGGGGTGGCCCGCCGCATCCTGGCCGCCCTGGAGGAGGACGCCCGCGCGGCGGGCCGGACCCGGATGGTGCTGGAGACCGGCACCAAGCAGCCGGAGGCCGTGGCCCTGTACCTGTCCAGCGGGTACGAGCCGTGCACGAAGTTCGGCTACTACCGCTTCCACGAGGAGAGCCTCTGCTACGCGAAGGCTCTCCAGGTCCGGTAGGGCCTGTCTGACAATTCCCGTCGTCGCCCGGAGGGCGGCCTCGCGGCGTCAGGTGCGTGCTCTCGCCGTGCCGGGCGTAGAGCCTCGTACTG
>NZ_JBHYJX010000079.1:0-22979 GCF_042740985.1 Streptomyces sp. NPDC058985
GTCTGGACGAAGACCGCAGACGAGATCCTCGAACGCCTCGCCAGCTATCTGAACAGAATTCCTGACTCAAAAGACTAGGTCGTGTCCGCAAAGTCAGGCCAGCCAGATTCGTAGGCACGCGATGGTGACCAGGGCTTCGTAGTGGCGGGCGCGTTTGTCGTAGCGGGTGGCCAGGGCCTTGTTGTGCTTGAGCTTGTTGAAGCAGCGCTCGACGACGTTACGGCGTCGGTAGGCGGCCCGGTCGAGCCGGCAAAGGCTCTCCCGCCGGCGGATGCGGCCGTTGATCTGGTCGATCCGCTCGGGGATGGCCGCCTTGATGCCGCGTCTGCGCAGGTAGGAGCGGATCTTCGTGGACGAGTAGCCCTTGTCGGCGACGACCCGTTCGGGCCGGGTCCTGGGCCGGCCGGGTCCGCACCGCTCGATGCGGATGCGGGCCAGGACCTGCTCGAACTGAGTGCAGTCGTTGACGTTTCCGGCGGTGATCGTGAAGGCGAGCGGCCGGCCCTGCCCGTCGCAGGCGAGATGGATCTTTGTGGTCAGCCCGCCGCGGGACCGGCCGATCGCCTCGCCCGGCCGGAGCCCCCTTTTCGGGCCCCGGCCGCGTGCTGGTGGGCTCGCACGGTCGTGGAGACGACACACGTGACGGTCCAGTCAACCGAGCCGACGGCATCGCAGCGCTGCTGGACGTGGGCCAGGAGCCGGTCCCAGGTCCCGTCGGCCGACCAGCGGCGGAAGCGCTCGTAGACCGTCTTCCACGGCCCGTACCGCTCGGGAAGATCCCGCCATGCCGCACCCGTGGACAGCTTCCACAGGATCCCGTTGACCACCTGACGGCGATCGCGCACCGGACGGCCCATCCGCGGCGGAGCCAGGAACGGCTCGATCACCGCCCACGACTCATCGGTCAGCTCATGACGACGCACCACGAACAACCCAACGAACTCACCACTTTGCGGACACGCCCTAGTCCTGGACTCGCGGAGCAACGACGGTCCAGGAAGTCACACCCTCATCTCCCACCGGCGCTGCCTGGCCGAGCGAATCCGCCCCGAGAACCACGGAGAGCGGGCGCGAGCATTGAAGATTGGGAAGATGCACTGAGGGTCGTCAGGCCCCGCCCACCGGCATTGGCGAGCTCGACAGCTCATTCGGCGGGAAGCAACCGGTAGTTCAGAGAACACGCCGGCATCCGTGCCGCGCTTGTACTCGACGATGACCGGCGAGCCGTTCTCGTCCAGCCCGAGCGAGTCGATCCGGCCTCCGTGCACCGGTCCGGTGCTGTACTCACTCGCCAGGAACCGGACCCCCAGCAGCGTCTCCATGTGGCTCTCGACGAGGCCCTGCACGTCGGCCTCGATCTCAGCAAGATGCGGCATGACCTCCGTCATGCCGCTATTAGTCGTGTCCGCGCGGAACAGCTTCAGGCCCGACACCTTCCCCTCCTCGGCTCGGAGATCACCAACGCCGAGAAGGTGCCGGATTGTTTCCGCTGGGGACCGGAAGCGTGTGAAGATGGAGTGAGGGCGCGTATTCAGACCAGCAGCGGGCCACGCCGTCCCAGAGGCCACCCGAACGGTCGAATCCCACATGCGTCCCACAAAACGCCTGACGGCCTGTCAGCTACGCACTAAGTTGCAGGTCAGACGGGGTCTGAGCTACATGCAGTGGGCGTCTTCTAAGCGCCTGCTCTCGCGCCGCGGCGGGTCGGAATGAGCACAGATGTCGAGATCATAGGCGTCGATGGACAGGGCGCTGGCGGAACTCGGGTGGTTACGCCGAGAGACATCGGAGGCGTTCAGCCGATCAACGCCCGTCGAGGCGTCGGCATCCGCATGAAGCCGGGACACCCTTGCCGTACTGCCCCGACCCGCTCACTGGCTTTCTCCAGTCGGGCCACCGATCGGGAGATGGCCGAGGTGCGTGACAGACGAGGCCCCCGGGTTGTTGGTGCAGCCCGTGGCCAGGAACGTCCCCGACGACGAGGACCGGTGCGCAGGGAGGGGAGTTCGATCGCGTCGACCAGTCTCCGCCGATTTCGGCCCCGCACGAGGCGGGAAGGTAAGCACCCGCGGTCCCGATGGCCCGGGTGGAGGTGACGGCCTGGGGCAATAGACGCCTCTGCAGGGTCACTGCCGCCCCGGTGCTCGCGCGCGTACCTGCGGGCGTTGTCCACGCCGAAGGCCGAACGGGCCGCGATCTCGGCGAGCAGGGCCGCGTCCTCCTCGTCGAAGGGCTCAGGACGTTCGGTGCGCCAGGCGGCCACCAGTCCCAGCACCAAGCCCCGGACGAAGAGCGGCGCCGCGAGCATCGAGTCCCCTCCCTCGGGCGCCGCGAGTCGCAGGAGGGCCGGATCCGCCAGGGCCCGCCCCAGGGTCTGCCGGTCGGTCAGGACCGTCCACCCTTCCTGAAGTTCGCGCGCCATCGGCCGGTCAGGGAAGGCCGGTACGGGCTCTCCGGGCCGGAGCAGCCCCGGGCGGCCAAGACCGCTGGCCGAGCGCACCGCCGCCCTGCGCAGGTGGAGGTCGCCCCCGCCGAAGGTCTTCGGCGGCTCGTCCCCGGCGGACACGGCTTCCGCCAGTTCGGCCCCCGCGACGTCGACGAAGTCCGGGACCATCGTGTCGACGATCTCCTGGGCCGTCCCGGCGATGTCGAGGGTGCGCCCGATCCCCGCCGACGCGCGGTGCCGCAGCTCGCGTCGCCGCCGGGCCCGCCAATGCTCGTGGCGTGGGACCTCGACGTCCGTGAAGCCGCCGTGCTTCGTGGCCTCAGACTCGACCCAGCGGGCAGGCGTCGAGGGCGGGTGCTCGCGACGATGTTCTCCAGCTTGCTCATGCTCGACGTGCCTTTCCCGAGATGTCCAAGACTGAGTTTTCCTTAGTAGCCAAGTAATCCTTATCTGAGAGGAATGACTGGCGCGAAGGCACAGAGGGAGGTGTACTCGCTCACGTTGCCGGAGCCGCGGCGGTCTTCCTGCCGCGACGGCGGTCCGCCGCGAGCGCGAGGGCGAGACCGGCGAGGGCCCACAGGCCCAGGACGAGCACCGGGCCGCCGGCGCCGGTTCCGTCGTAGAAGGCGTTGGCCCGCAGCAGGCTGCCCGAGGCGCCGGGCGGCAGGAGCTGGCCGAGGGTGGACCAGCCGTCGGGCAGCCAGTACGGGCCGGTGGTGAGGCCGGAGAGCGGGTTGCCGAGGAACATCATGACGACGGAGCCGGCGCCGAATCCCGCGTAGCCGAGCAGCGACTCCAGTGCGAGCAGGGGGATGGCGAGCGCGGCCATGCCCAGGCCGAGGCCGAGCGAGGTGAGCCAGTAGTCGCCATCGAGGGTGCCGATGCCGAACTGGAGGACGGCGGTCACGGCGGCCCCGCCGGCCAGCGCGAAGGCGGCGACCCCGGTGAGACGGGTGCGCAGGTTGGCGTGGCCGGGGAAGAGCTGGAGCAGGGTGATGGCGGGGAGCATGCCGCCGAAGACCATCGGCAGCGCGGCGGAGGCGAGTCCGGTGCCCCGCGGGTCGTCCTCAGGGAAGGGCACCACGTCGTGGACGGTCGCGGAGACGTGCCGCTGTTCGGCGAGTGCCGTGCCCAGGCCGCTCACCGCGTTGCCGATCATCTGGCCGCCGGCCGTCGCGGTGTAGACGGTCACGCCGTTCTCGCCGAACGCGAGGCCGCCCACGGCGTCGCGGTTCTCGATGGCCCGGGTCAGCGCACCGGGGTCGTCGTACGCCGTGACCTCCCAGTCGTCGCCGGGGAGTTGCTTCTGGACGGCGGCCACCGCGGACTCCGGGCCGGTCACGCCGAGCGGGGCATGGTGCGGGCCTCCGGCCGCGGACGGCAGGCCGAAGGCGCACAGCATGAGGGTTATCGCGGCGGTCAGGCCGACGACCACGGCGGCCAGTTTCACCACGAGCTTGCGGCCACCGGGCGGCGCGGCGTGCGCGGTGCCGCCGTTCGGCTCTTGGGCGGTGGCGGTGGCGGAGTTGACGGACATGGCAACCGTTCCATGGGAATGCCCGCCCCGGCAGGTGGGGGCGGAACGGTGGACAGGGGCCGGCCCGCCCGGTCGTTCCGGCGGGCCTGGGATAACTCAGCATACAGTGAGTTCATCACTTGATGAGTTTCTCGGCCGGGGGGCGGGAGCGGGCATGATGGGGGCATGAAGAGCGTCAGCGATATGCGCGAGCTGGGTGACCCCGGCCCTGAGCAGGCCGGGAACATGGCTGGGACGGCCGCGGCGACGGGCCCGGCGGCCAAGCACGCCGGGGGCCGGCGGCGCGGGGAGACCCGTACCCGGGAGGCGATCCTCGGGGCCGCGCGGGTCTGCTTCGCCGAGCGTGGTTTCGACGGGACCAGCCTGCGCCGCATCGCGGAGACGGCGGGGGTCGACCAGGCGCTGGTGCACCACTTCTACGGTACGAAGGAGAGCCTGTTCCTCCAGGCGCTGGAGCTGCCGGGCAGGATCCAGGAGGCCATCACCGCCGCGGCACGGGGCGAGCGCGCGGGGGTGGGGGAACGCATGGTGCGCGCCCACCTCTCGGTGTGGGACGACGTGTCGTCGCGGCCGGCGCTGATGACCATGGTGCGCTCGGCCGCCATCCACCGCGCCGCCGCCGCCCGGCTCCGCGAGACCGCGACCGGGATCCTGGCGCGGGCGCTCGGCGGCGTGATCACGGGCGAGGACGCGGAGCTCCGGACGAGCATGGTCGCCACGCAGCTCATCGGACTCGCCATGATGCGCTACGTCGCGCTGCTCGAACCCCTCAGTTCGGCCGACACCGACACCGTGGTCCGCTACTACGGCCGGGCACTTCAGGCGGTCGTGGACGACTGAACCGGCGGCCGCGCCCCGTGACGGGAGGGCGGGCGCCCTACGGCCGGTCCCGGTCCACGGGACTGCCCAGTACCTCCGCCATGGCACGGTCGCGCGCAGCAGTTCGTCAGACAGGCGTGCCACGTCCTGCTCCGTGACACCCCGTGCGGGCATCACCAAGATGACGATGAGCGGCAACGACTCACCGGCGGTGAACACGGGAGCCGCGACCGAGATGATGCCGGGAATGACCCCGCCGACGGTGCTGGCCACGCCCTCCTGCAGGACCCCGGCCCTGATCCGGTCGACGCGCTCCCGGGTGGCCGCGTCCAGCGTCTCCGTCTCCAGCTGCCCGCACAGCACCGGTTCGGTGAGCTGCGCGAGCAGATGCGCGAGGAACGCCCCTCCCATCGTCGAGATCAGCAGGGGCATGGTGGCACCGACCCGGACAGTGATCGGCAGCGCGTGGGCGCCGTACTCCCAGCGCACTACGACCGGGCCGTGGTCGCCCCACACCGACAGGTTGACCGCGTGCGAGGTGCTGTCCCGAAGGCCCGGCAGGTGCTCGCTTACGAGCGCCACCTCGTCCATCCTGCGCAGCCCATCCCTTGGCCTCGGCCATCACTGGCTCCGTCTGCAGATGCTTCCCGCCTCTGCATCGAGGCGTGTCATTGGACGCCCGAGCGCTCAGGGGGATCCGCAGTGGACCTGAGTCCGGTTCGCGATCAGAAGATCGCGATCGGATTGACCGCGAGTCCCGTCGTGCCCGTGATGCGCGGTGGCGCGAGTACGAGCATGAAGCTCCACCGCTCTAGGGAGGCACACTGGTCGGCGAGGTCGTCGAGGTTGGCGGCGTCAACCAGCGGCAGTCCGAGCCGTGCCAGTGCGACCTGGTGCATCGGCGTGGGAAAGCTCGGTGGGCGGGCGTCGCTGATATCGCCGATATAGAGCGCCGCGCCGTGTCTGTCCAGCCAGTCGACGGCGCTGAGGTCCAGCCCGGGGACGGGCTGCGTCATGGGCTGGTTCACGTCCCAGCCGCTGCGGACGACGATCGCGTCGCCTGGGTGTACCGACGTGCATGCTCGGTCGAGCGCCGCGTCGAGGTCTGCTGCGCTGACGCGGTGGTCCGCGTCGAGACTGCCGCGATCGGGGGCCAGGTCCAGGAGGACGCCCCGCGTGACGATGCCTCTAGCGGCGTGGTCGGCGGAGGCGTGGCGTACCCCGGTCGGTGTGACGGCGTCCTGCAGCGGGACGCCTGGATAGACCTTGTCGCCGACAGGAATGTGAGAGAGCGCGTCGAAGTGCGTCAGTCCGGCGTTGTGCGTGTTGATGAGCAAGGAGTCCGTGAGGGCCACGGGCCGGACTCCGTTGAAGTTCACGATCTGCATGACGGGTGCGGGCATCGTGGCGGGACTCCCAACGGGCGCGAGGCCAGTGGTGAGCGGTATGGGGGTAGTGGGACGCGCAAGACTCGCCGAGCATGGACGATCTCTTCCATGTCACCCGTCAACATGTGCTGCTCGCCGTGCGTGACCAAGCGGAGGCTCTGCTCGTCGAGCGGCTGTCGGCACGCGACGTCAGTCCCGTGCTCTACCGCGTGGGGGGCCGCCTTCCGCTGACGTCCACCGGTGTGGGCCTGGTGCTGCTGGCCTTCGCTCCGACCGCTGCGCCGTGCCCTCGCGGAGGGTACGGCGTGGCGACTACGCCTTCGGCCGCCAGAGTCACCCCTGGCGGCTGAGTACCGTGGCTGCGCCGGTGCGGGACGGCGACGAGGTGGTGGCCGCGCTGTCGGTCGTGGCACCCACGAGCGGCCTTCCGGATGGGGGCTACGGCCCGGCCGTGCGGGCGACGGCCAGGGCCATCTCCCGGCGGCTCTCGCAGGACGGCGAGCGTCGATACCGCTGACGCATGCCGACGCTCGGTGAGACCGACGGCGGGCGGGGGCTGCGCCGCAGACCGAGCCTGCCGCCGTCGGAGCGGCGTCGCCGGTGGGTCTCAGGGGTATGCCGTTCAGCCGTCTGCGCGGACGGAGGCTGGCGACGCGGCGGTGAACGCCTCACTCGGCCGGCTCTTGCTCGACCCAGATCGTCTTGCCCGTCTGTCCGTATCTGCTCCCCCACCGCCTGCTCAGCTGAGCCACCAGGAACAAACCTCGGCCCCCTTCGTCTCCGGTACGGGCACGGCGCATGCGGGGCTGGGTGTTGCTGGGGTCGGTGACCTCGCAGAAAAGGACCTCGTCGCGAATCATGCGCAGTCCCACCGGGCCGCCCGCGTATCGCACGGCGTTGGTGACGAGTTCGCTGACGATCAGTTCGGTCGCGAAGGCGTTGCCCTCAAGTCCCCATTCGGCGAGTTGACCGGTCGCCGCCTCTCTCGCCGAGGCGACCGCCCGGGGGTCGGCGGGGAACTCCCAGTCCGCGACGGAGCCCGCCTCCAGAGGGGAGGGGCGCGCGAGGAGGACGGCGGCGTCGTCGCGCGGGGGACGCGTCCCGGAGCCGGCCATGAGCGCCTGGGCGATCGCGGTGAGGTCGCCGCCGGTGGACTGGGCCTGCGCCAGTCGGCTCGTCAGGTCTCGGGTGGTTGCGCCGAGGTCGGTGCCGTAGCGCTGGAGGAGGCCGTCGGTGTAGAGCGCGAGGACACTGCCCGGTGGGACGTCGACGGTGGTTGCCTCGAACGGCAGGCTGCCCACACCGAGGGGCGGGCCCGGTCGCGTGGCCACCTCGGCGACTTGGCCGTCCGGCAGGGCCAGCAGCGGCGGCGGATGTCCCGCCGCGGCCATCGTGCAGCGTCCGGCCACCGGGTCGTGTACGGCGACCAGGCAGGTCGCACCGACCACGTCACGCTGTGCGGGGTCCGCCTCCCCGGCCAGTCGAAAAACCAGGTCGTCCAGATGGGCGAGGAGTTCGTCGGGCGTCAGTTCCAGGTCGGCCAGTGTCTGCACGGCGGTGCGCAGTCGCCCCATGGTGGCCGTGGCGTGCAGGCCGTGGCCGGTCACGTCTCCGACGACCAGGGCGGTCCGCAGCGAGGGAAGCTCGATCGCGTCGAACCAGTCCCCGCCGATCTCGGCGCCCCCCGACGCGGGCCTGTAGACGCCCGTCGTCTCCATGACGCGAGTGGAGGTGCACGCCTGGGGCAGCAGCCTCCTCTGCAGGGTCACGGCAGCGCGATGCTCCCGCGTGTACCTGCGGGCATTGTCCACACCGAGGGCCGAATGAGCCGCGATCTCGGCGAGCAGCGCCGTGTCCCCCTCCTCGAAGGGCTCGGGCAGGTCAGTGCGCCAGGCAGCCACCAAGCCGAGTACGAGACCGCGCGCGAAGAGGGGGGCAGTGATCATGGAGTGTCCGCCTTCGGGCACCGCGAGGCGCAGGTGGGCCGCCGTCAGGCCCCGGGCCAGGGCTTCCCGGTCGGTCACGATCGTGCGGCCCTCCTGGAGCTCGCGGATCACGGGCAGATCAGGGAAGGGGGGAACCGGCTCACCGGGCTGCAGAAGTCCGGGAGGCCATGGGCCGTCCGCCGAGCGCACCGCGGTCCTGCGCAGGTGGAGGTCTCCTCCGCCGAAGGTCTTCGGCGGTTCGTCCCCCGTGAGAACGGCGTCCGCGAGATCGACCCACGCGACATCGGCGAAGTCCGGAACGAGCGTGTCGACGATGTCCTGGGCGGTCCTGCCGATGTCGAGCGTGCCGCCGATGTCCGCCGCCGCGCGATGCCGCAGCTCACGCCGTCGCTCGGCCTGCCAGTGCTCCGTGGCGTCGGTGAACAGGACCGCGACGCCTGTGGGCCGGCCACGAGCGTCCTGCGTCCGCATCGCCGACACGGACAAGGACCATTCTCCGTACGGGGGCCTCGCGGACCTGACCCGCTGCTCGTGTGCGGCGAGGGGTGCGCCTGTCTCCAGTACGCCCCGCAGCGCCGCTTCCACGCCGGCGGCATCGGCCGGGTGCATCACGTCGGAGAGGCGGCTGCCTACCGGCAGGGGCGGTCCGGCGAACGCGCCTCGCGTCAGGTTGCTCCGGACGACGGCCAGATCGGCGTCCCGAAGGACGAAGCCGATACTGTCCTGTCCGAGTAGCGCACGCGACAGGGCCGCGTCCCGTTCGGACTCGGCCGCCTGGTCGGCGGCGACGGCCAGTACGAGCGAGAATGCGGGGTTGCGCAGCCCGTCGACGCGGTAACGCACCGGCACGGTCTTCCCCGAGCCGCACCGCAGCGTGGTCGTGCCGCTGTCCGGCAGCCGCCCGGCGTGAGCGGCTTCGGGATCGGTCAGCAGCCGGAGTACGGAACGACGCAGGACCTCCGCGGCCGGCCGCTCCACGAGGCGTTCCGCGGCACGGGACCAGCCGACCACGACCCCGCGGCGGTCGATCAGTGCGGCCGCCACCTGGCTCGGCCGGGCATCCTCGGCCGCGTCGTCGATGTCCATGCCCGTCGTCACCGCCTCCCGATGGGCCGGTGAGTCCATCATGTCCCGACCCTGAGATCCCCGCCTTTCCGGTGGAGGCGGCACGCGGCGCGTGGCGCCCTTTGTCACGGGTGGCCTGGAGACCTCAGGGCGCCGGGTCCGATCCGGGCAGGGGGAGCCAGGTGTGCGACCACGCGATGATCGCGTCGAGGACCGGTTCCAGGTCCTGTCCCTTGGGCGTGAGGCGGTACTCCACCTGCACCGGTGTCGCGGGCACGACGTGACGCTCGACGAGGCCGTCGTGCTGGAGTTCACGGAGGCGCTGCGCCAGCATGGTGTCGCTGACTCCCGGGACGGCTGCCTTGATCTGTGCGTACCGGCACTGGTTGGTGAACAGCGCCCGCAGGATCGCGCCGGTCCAGCGTGCGCCGATCATCTCGATCGCCGTGTGGAACCGCACGCAGACCGGGTGGATGTCGCCCCCGCCGGGCGTCGGGCCGGTGGTCACGCGGCGTCGGGGGCACGCAGCGGGCGCAGGGCGTCGGTGAAGCGCACCAGTTCGTCGAGCATCGCCTTGGCGGAACTGGTCATGACCTCGTTGGGCAGCAGCCGCCGGTCCTCGTCGAGGAACTGCTGGACGAAGGGGATGGACACGGCCTCGAAGACGGGCGTCATCTTCAGGGTGGTCACCACTTGCTTGATCATCTGCGCCGCGCGCGTTCCCGCGGACACGCCTCCGTAGCTGACCATGCCCACCGCCTTGTACTGCCACTCGGTGTGGAGGTAGTCGATCGCGTTCTTGAGTTCGGCGTTGTAGCCGTAGTTGTACTCCGGCATCACGAACACGAAGGCGTCCGCCTCTTCGACCTTGGCGCTCCAGTCGCGCGTGTGCTGATGGGTGTAGCGGCCGAGCCTCGGGTGGTGCGGTTCGTTCATGAACGGCAGGTTCACCTCGGCGAGGTCGACCACCTCTATCTCGTCGAAGCCACTGTGCGTCACGGCCTCCGACTCGATCCAACGGGCAACACTCGGGCCGAGACGCCCGGGGCGCGTGCTCGCCACGATGATTTCCAGCTTGGTCATGGTCAACGTCTGCCTTCCGCGGGCGATGGATTGCTCGATGCTAACTATTTCTGAGTAGCTAAGGGAAGCGTAGCCCGCGGGTCATCCGAACGTCGCCGATGCGAGTGCCTCTACCGATCCTCGGTCGGCCGCGGGAGGAGGCCGCGCTCGCCGAAGACCTTCTTGGCTACGAGCGTGGCGTTCAACGCCTTGGGCATGCCGCAGTAGACCGCGGAGTGCAGCAGCGCTTCTACGATCTCCTGCGGCCCGAGACCGACGTTGAGAGCGGCGTTGACGTGCACCTCGAGCTGAGGTTCGCAGCCACCCAGGGCGGTGAGGATGCCGAGGGTGACCAGTTGCCGGTCCCGCGGGCCAAGGCCGGGGCGGTCGTACATCTCGCCGAATGCCCACGCGGCCACCTGGTGCCCCAGTTCCGGGCTGATGTCCGCGAGCGCGTCGATGACCCGGCGCCCTGCCTCGCCGTCGACGCGGGTGAGGACCTCCATGCCGTGTGCGAAGCGCTCCTGTCGTGCGCGGGCTTCGTTGACGGGGTTCGGGTTCATACGTCCTGCCTTCCGACTGCTCGTCGAGCGCTTGCCTCCCGCGAGGGGCACCCCTGCGCCGCGGTGTCCCGCGACGCGAGGGAAGCAGGACGCCGGCCGCCGGGCGCGCGGGTGCGACCTCCGGGGGGCGAACGTCCTACGGCCGGCGCTGGTCCATGGAGTGGCCCAGGACCTCGGACATGGCCCGGGTCGAGGTGAGCAGTTCCGCCGAGAGGTGGGCCACGTCCTGCTCGGTGACGCCTCGCGCCGGCATCACCAGGGTGACGACGAGCGGAAAGGACTCCCCCGCGGTGAACACTGGGGCCGCCAGGGAGGTGACGCCGGGAATGACACCTCCGACGGTGGTGGCCACGCCCTCGCGCAGCACCTCTGACTTGATCCGGTCGACCCGCTCCCGGGTGGCCGCGTCCAGCGTCTCCGCCTCCAGCTGGCCGCGCAGCACCGGCTCGGTGAGCTGCTCGGGCAGGTGCGCGAGGAACGCCCCTCCCATCGCCGAGGTCAGCAGCGGCATGGTGGCGCCGACCCGGACCGTGATCGGCAGCGCGTGGGCGCCGTACTCCCAGCGCACGACGACCGGTCCGTGGTCGCCCCACACCGCCAGGTTGACCGCGTGCGAGGTACGGTCCCGCAGACCGGGCAGGTGCTCGCTCACCAGCGCGACCTCATCCATCCTGCGCAGCGACTCGACGCCGAGCCGCCGCATGGCCGGTCCCATGTCGTAGCGCCCGGAGCTGGGCGACTGGGCGACGAGACCGACCCGGGCGAGACTGACGAGATAGCGGTGGACCTTGCTCGGCTGCATGCCGGTGGCCGCGGCTATCTGCGTCAGGCTCATCGGGCCCCGCCCCTCCTCGAGGGCGTGCAGAACCGTCATCGCCAGTTCGACGGACTGGATGCCCTGCCGTGCCGGCGATTCCCCACTGGCCTCGGAGTCGGAGGGACGCTGATCGCTCACAGCAGGGATCATAGTGACCGGCCTCGCAGAGTCATTTCCGGGGCGAAGGAAACGGGACATCAGGTGTCCGCTCGCACCTCGCGTGTGGCCGGGCCACCGCACACCGCGCTCAGCAGGTCACCGGCGAGACCGGCCGCCGCGTCGGGGCCGCTCGCCGTGCCGAAGACGTAGAAGTCGGGGCGGACCACGACCGCCGAGCAACCCAGTTCGGTGAACCAGCCGCGGTACGTGCCGTGTACGTCGTGGACGACGGCCGCCTTCGGGTGTGCGGCGGCCCGCTCACCGGGCACGACGACTCGCACGCCCGCCCGGGCCAGGTCGTCGAGCAGGCCGGCGCGTTCCAGGGCGTACAGCGACTCTTCCTCGACGAGCAGATGGAAGCCGCCGCCCACGACCTGGTCCAGGCGGTCGCGGCGGGTACCGTCGTCCACCACACCCTGGACCGACAACTGCCCCCGGCCGGCATCCGGGGTCCGGGCGAAGAGACCGTCGACGAGGCTCGGCAGGCGCACGGCCTCGGGCGTCCCCGATTCCGCGCGGCGAGCCAGCAGCGTCCGGTCACGCTCCGCGGCACGCTCCGGGTCGCGCAGGGTCTGGAGATGGCCGAGCTCGATGCCCTTCTCGGTCACCGCGCGCACATGCGGCTCGCGTTCCGTCTGGTAAGTGCCGAGGATGTCGTCCGGCGCGGCTCCGCGCAGAACGAGGTCCAGTTTGAAGGCGAGGTTCTGCGCGTCGCGGAAGCCCGAGCACATGCCCTGCCCAAGGAACGGCGGCATCTGGTGCGCCGCGTCGCCCGCCAGCAGGACCCGGCCACGACGCCAGTCCTCCGCGATGAGTGACCGGAAGGTGTACGTGGCGACCCGGATGAGATCGGCGTCGTCGGGAGTGAGGTGAGAGGCGACCCGTTCCCAGACGCGCTGCGGATCGCGCTCGGTCTCGAATTCGTCCACCGAGTCGAGCATGAAACTGAACCGGTGGTGTGCGGGACCGAGCGAGATGATCGAGGTCGGGCTCAGCGGATCGCCGAGTTGCAGCGCCGGCGGGACCTCGGTCGGCCGGCGGAAGCGGAAGTCGCACACCATCCACGGCTCGGAGAAGCCGTAGTCGAACAGCCCCACGCCGAGTGCCGACCGTATGAAGCTGTTGCCCCCGTCGCAGCCCAGGACGTAGTGCGCGGTGACCGTCCGACGCCCTTCGGGGCCCTCGACGGTAAGCGTGACGTTCTCCGCGGTCTGGTCCAGGGCGACGACGGCGCTGGAGTGCCGCACCTCCACCTGCGGCATCGACCGGCACGCCGCGTCGAGCGCCTCTTCGAGGTCCGGCTGGTACATCATGTTCCACTCCGCCCAGCCGCTGCGTCCGGCTTCGGCGAAGTGCTGCTCTATCAGCAGGTCGCCCTGGCCGTTGCGCCACTCGTAGGTGGGCTGCACGCGCACCTTGGGCAGCAGCGCCTCCGCCACACCGAGACGCGCGAGGGTGCGCATGGTCTCGTCGTCGAAACTGGCCGCCCGCGGCAGGTTGTACAGGCCTGCGTATCGCTCCAGGACGAGGACCCGGTGCCCCGACCGTCCCAGCAGGGCGGCCGCAACCATACCCACCGGGCCGTACCCCACCACGACCACATCCACCGCGCTCCCGTTCGGGACCGGATCCACCGCGGCGACCTCCGTACCCGTCATCGGGCACCTCCATCTGCTCGGACGTTCCAAAGGGTTGACATTGACGGAACGTACGTTTCACCATCGATGAAGTCAATGCATATAAGTGAAATGAGGAGTCGCGATGCGGACCATCGGTCTTGAGGAACACTTCGTCACACCCGAGCTGGAGAAGTACGGCGCCTCGGCGGCCGCCATCCTGCAGCCGGACAAGTGGCGCGAGGCGTCCCGGCGGCTCCTCGACATCACCGGCGAGCGACTGGCCGAGATGGACGCGGCGGGCCTGGACGTGCAGGTGCTGTCCCTCAACTCCCCCGGCATCCAGGCCGAGAAGGACGCCGCCACCGCGGTCGGCCAGGCGACTGCCGTGAACGACCTGCTCGCCGGTGTGATCACCGACCACCCAGACCGCTTCGCCGGCTTCGCCGCCCTGCCGCTGCAGGATCCGAAGGCCGCCGCCGACGAGCTGGAGCGCGCCGTCTCACAGCTGGGTATGCGTGGCGCTCTGGTGAACGCGCACACCCAGGGTCGCTACCTCGACCACCCGGAGCTGCGGGTCGTCTGGGAGCGTGCCGCGGGTCTGGACGTGCCGCTGTACCTGCACCCGGCCAACGGCGTCGACATCCCGCACGTCATCCAGGGGCACCCGGAACTCATCGGACCGATGTGGAGCTGGGGGACGGACACCGCCACCCACTTCATGCGGTGCGTGTTCGGCGGCGTCTTCGACGACTTCCCCGACGCCAAGCTGCTGCTGGGCCACATGGGCGAGGGCCTGCCCTATGCGCTGTGGCGGATGGACTCCCGCTGGGACTACCACAACCACCAGGGCGTCGAGCTGGACCGGGACAACCCCTCCGAGTACGTCCGTCACAACCTGTACATCACGACCAGCGGCGTGTGCTCGGCCCCACCGCTGCTGTGCGCACTGCTGGCCCTGGGTTCGGACCACATCCTCTTCGGCACCGACTATCCGTTCGAGGAGATGGGCGAGGCCACCGAGTTCCTGCGGACGGCCCCGATCAGCGAGGCCGACCGGGCAAAGATCGCCCACGGCAACGCCGAGCGGCTGCTCGGCCTCTGAAGGCCGCCCCGCACCCTCCCATCCCCTCCCTCTCAAGCAAGGAGTCGCCGACATGACCCGAGAGAACACCGCACGGCACTGGATCGACGGCGAGTGGGCCGGTTCCGAACGAACTCGCGACAGCATCAACCCGGCCACGGGCGAAGCGATCGGTACCTACGCCGACGCCGACGCGGAGGTGGGGCAGCGGGCCATCGACGCGGCCGGCCGGGCATTCAAGGAGGGCGAGTGGCGTCTCGACCCGATGGTGCGGGCCACCGCTCTGAGCCACCTCGCCGACGCGTATGCCGCGCGCATGGACGAGGTGATCGACACGCTGTGTCTGGAGAACGGCAAGCTCCGGCGCGAGGCGGGCTTCGAGTCGCACTTCATCCTGCGCGCCCTGCGCTTCGCGGCGGGGCTGGCGGTCCAGCCGCACGGCCGGGTCACCGACACCCAGCCGGGCCGCCAGGCCATGTCGATCCGGCAGCCCGTCGGCGTCGCCGGCATCGTCGTGCCGTGGAACTCCCCCGCCTACTTGTGCATCCGCGCGCTGGCCCCGGCCCTCGCTGCGGGCTGCACCGCCGTGGTGAAGATGCCGGGGCAGGCGGCCCGTACCGCCGCACTGATGAGCGAGATCCTTGCCTCGGTGCCCGAGCTGCCGAAGGGCGTGGTGAACGTCGTCGTTGAGTCCGGCGCCGACGTTGCCCGCCTGCTGGTCGAGTCGCCACAGGTGCCCGTCATCAGCTTCACCGGCAGCACCGCCACCGGGCGGCTCATCGCCCAGGGCGCGGCGGCCCACTTCAAGCGGGTGGGTCTGGAGCTGGGCGGCAAGACCCCTCACCTGGTCTTCGCCGACGCCGACATCGAGGCCGCGCTGGCCACGGCCGTCGCGTCGTGCACCGTCTTCGCCGGGCAGTTCTGCATGACGGGCAGCAGGGTCCTGGTGCAGCGGGAGATCGCCGACGAGTTCACCGCCGCGCTGGCCCAGCGCCTGGAAAGCGTGCGTCCCGGTCCGGCCGCCGACTCCGAGAGCCAGATCGGTCCGCTGATCGACAAGGCGTCGGTCGCCCGGGTCGACGCGGCGGTGGAGGCGGCCATCGCGGCCGGCGCCAAACCGGTCGTCCGCGGCGGCCCGAGCACCCGCCCCGAGCTGGCCGGCGGCGCCTTCTACCACCCGACCCTGCTCGCGGTCACCGACTCCTCGCTGCCGATCGTCCAGGAGGAGACCTTCGGCCCGGTGCAGACCGTCCAGGTCTTCGACACCGAGGAGGAGGCGATCGCCCTCGCCAACGACACCGATTACGGCCTGAGCGCCTGCGTGTGGAGCCGGGACGCGGACCGTCCGGTGCGGGTCGCGCGCCGGCTCGACGCCGGTCTCATCTCCATCAACAGCTGGGCGAACCTGACCATCGAGTTCGAGGAGGGCGGCTTCAAGTCCAGCGGTGTGGGCCGGCTCGGTGGCCTGGCATCGGTGGAGGACTTCCTGGAGTACAAGCAGATCACCCAGGACTACGTGCCGCAGCACCACTGACGGACGCCCCGGAGAGGGCGGGACCGCGCACCCCGCCCCGCCGTCGGCCCCGGTCACACGTCATGTGCACAGCGAGACAGGAGCACACTCATGCCCACACCGTCCACGCAGGTCTCGTCCACCCCCGCCTCGCACACCGGCCGGGTCGCGGTCGTCACCGGTGCGGCGGGCGGCTTCGGCCACGCCATCTGCCACGAACTGGCCCGCCGGGGCGCCGACATCATCGCCGTCGACCTGAACCCGGCCGACCACACCGTCGAGGTCGTCGAGGAGGCCGGCCACAAGGCAGTACAGTTCCGGGCCGACATCTCCGACCCGGAGCAGGTCGCGGCCCTCGCCCCCGAGCTGCTCGGTTTCGCCGGCCGGGTCGACATCCTGGTCAACAACGCGGGTGTCTTCCCGTTCAAGAACGTCTTCGAGCTGGACTTCGCCCAGTGGAAGCGGACCCAGGAGATCAACGTCGACTCCCAGTTCCTCATGGCGAAGGCGGTCATGGGGTCGATGCGGGACAACGGCTGGGGGCGCATCGTCAACCTGGCGTCGAACTCCCTCGGCCTGGCCGTTCCCGACATGGTCCACTACATGGCCAGCAAGGGAGCCGTCGTCGGCTTCACCCGAGCCCTGGCCAGCGACCTCGCTCCCCACGGCATCACGGTCAACGCGATCTCGCCGAGCGCCTCACGCACCCCCGGTGGCCAGGAGTTCATCGGGGAGGACATGCTGCGCACGGTGGCCGGCATGCAGGCGATCAAGCGCGTAGGAACGGCGGCCGACATCGTCGGCCTCGCCTGCTTCCTCACCGGCGACGACTGCGCCTTCATCACCGGTCAGACCATCGTGGCCGACGGCGGACTCGTCCGGCACTGACGTGGCGCGGCCACACCACCCCGAGCGTCCCTTCCTCACGTCTTCCACCTCGCCTCACGAGCACCCAAACCCTTGCTGTTATCACATATAGCGCCTAGGCTCGCAGAACCCCGGTAGCGCCCCAACCGGTTCTCGGTGCCACGGACCGGGGGCGGCCGACTCCCCCCGCAAGCTGTGCGTTGTCGTTCGCCGCGCTACGGTCCCCTCCGCGCGGCACGCTGGAATCCACCCCTGGCAGGAGGCCACAGATGGCCAAACAGCGCGACCTTCTGACCCTCGAGGTCGACGGACACAAGATCACGGCGCTTGCCGCCGGTCCCGCCGAACCCACCGGCAAGCCCCTGATCGTCGCCCTCCACGGCGGCACCTATACAGCGCACTACTTCGACGTCGAGAGCGCCGGCGAAGGCTCCTTCCTCGACGTCGCCGCCGCGCACGGCTACCCGGTCGTGGCCTTCGACCGTCCCGGCTACGGCGGCAGCACCCCCCTGGAGCCGGACGCCAACACCTTCACCCGGCACGCGGAACTGCTCGGCACCGCGCTGGCGCAGGTTGTCGCCCGCCTCTCGGCCGACCGTGTGTTCCTCGTCGGCCACTCCATCGGCGGCATGATCGCCCTGATGATCGCCGCATCCGCTCCCGGCCTCCCTCTCATCGGTGTCTCGGCGACCGGCATGGGGGCCGTCATCCCGAGCGGCGGAGCGGCCGAGGCTCTCGGTTCCCTTCCCCCGGACCAGACGGTGGACCTTCCTTACGAGGAGCGGGACAAGGTGATGTTCGGACCGCCGCACACCTACGGAGCCGAGGCGCTACGACAGGCGCACGACTCCTACGCGCCCGTGCCGGTGAGGGAGTTGGTACAGGCTCCCACGTGGCCGAAGGAACATCTGCCCAACGTCGCCCCCCGCGTGCGCGTCCCGGTGCACAACGCGCTCGCCGAGTTCGACGCGCTGTGGAGCAGCAGCCCGGAGAACGTGGCCCGGTTCGCCGCGATGTTCACGGCGGCCCCGTTCGTGGACGCGAGCGTCGCCCGTGGCACGGGCCACTGCATCGACCATCACACGCTGGGCCACGCACTGCACCTGCGGCAGCTCGCGTTCGCCGAGGAGTGTGCGCACTGGGCCGCCGCGCGGCAGCGAGCCGAGAACGCGAACTGATGATGCCCTCCGTCGACCACAAGCAGCTCCCGCGGCACGTGCAGGTCCTCGTCGCCGGTGGTGGCCCGGTCGGCCTGGCGGCCGCCGTGGAGCTCGGCCGGCGCGGCGTCGACTGCCTGGTAGTCGAACCGCGCGCCACCGTGTCCAGAGCGCGCCCCCGTTGCAAGACGCTCAACGTGCGCACCATGGAGCATCTGCGGCGCTGGGGCCTGGCCGAGCGGCTCCGAGCGCGTGCCCCGTTGCCCGCGTACTGGTCCCAGGACGTCGTGTTCTGCACGTCGCTGACCGGCAGGGAGCTGTCCCGTTTCACCGGCGTTCTGGGGCTCGCCCCGGAAGGCGACCGCTTCCCGGAGATCGGCCAGCAAGCGCCGCAGTACGTGCTGGAGGAGGTACTGCGCGAGGCGGTCGAGGAACTCGCCCCGAGCCGCCTCGTCCTCGGCTCGAAGGTCGTCGGCGTGGCCCAGGACGACGACCTGGTGACCGTGACCGTCGAGGACGCTCTCGGCGACCGGAGCCTCGTCACCGCCGACTACGTGATCGGCTGCGACGGCCCGCGCAGCGTCGTGAGAGACCAGATCGGCTCCCGCTACCTGGGCGGGGAGGCCCTGCGCCCGAACTTCGGCATGGTCTTCGAGAGCCCCGACCTGTGGAAGCACGTGGTGCACGGTCCGGCCGTGCAGTACTGGGTCGTCAACCCGACCGCACCGGCACTGGTCGGGCCCCTGAACCGGACGGACACCTGGTGGGCGATCGCCTTCGGCGTGGACCGCGCGACCGGAGAACGCGAAGCGCGGAACATCATCGACGCCGTAGCGGGCAGACCGGTGCCGGCCGAGGTGCGGTCCACCGACCCGTGGACCGCCCGGATGCAGATCGTGGACCGCATGCGCCACGGCAGGGTCTTCCTCGCCGGTGACGCCGCGCACCTCAACCCGCCGTTCGGCGGCCACGGGCTCAACACCGGCATCGGAGACGCGGTCGACCTGGGCTGGAAGCTGGCCGCCGTGCTCGCCGGCTGGGGTGGGGCGGACATCCTCGACAGCTACGAGAGGGAGCGCCGCCCCGTCCAGGAACGCGTCATCCGCGAGGCGACCGCCAACATGCGGGTGCTCTCCACCGAACTGCTCGCCGACAACCTCGACGCGGACGACGAGGCGGGTGCCGAGGCACGGCGCGCCGCGGGCGCACGGATCCAGGAGACCAAGACGGCGGAGTTCCACTCCCTCGACCTGGTCCTCGGACTCCGTGTCACCACCTCACCGATCGTCCCCTCGGAGCCGCGGGATGGGGGAAGCGCCAGATGGACGGGTGCCCGGCTGCCCCATGTGTTCCTGGAGGACGGCCGTTCCCTGTACGACCTTCTCGGGGACCATCTGACACTGGTCACCCTCGGGCACGGCACCCCGGAGGAGGCCATCCTGGAGGCCGCACGCCTGCGGAATGTGCCGCTCACCGTGGTGTCCCTGCCGGAGTCGGTGTCCGCCGACTACGCCAAGCTGCTGGACGCCCGCCTTGTCCTGGTCCGCCCGGACCACGTGGTCGGCTGGCTGGGCGACGAGGCTCCCGAGGACGCCCTCGCGCTCGTCGACACCCTGAGCGGCCGCGCCCGCCGAGGCGGGGCGGCGCATCGCGGCTCTTGAACGTCTCCTGACGTCGACCGGCGCCCCGCGCCGACATCAGGCCCCGCCCCGGCCGCACCCTGTCCGAGGCACCTGCCTCGCGGCCGGGGCGGACCAGTACCGGATGGAAAGTGAAACCGATGGCCCGCAACCGCATCGACGTCCATGCCCACTACCTCGGCGGCACCGTCGAGACGCTGTTCGCCTCCGGCTTCACTCTGGCCGGCGGCTACCGGATCCCCACGGGCTGGACCGCGGAGGGCGCGCTGGCCTTCATGGACCGCCATGAGATCGCCGCCCAGATCCTGTCCGCTCCGTGGCCCTTCGCCGGCACCTCCGACGACCCCGGCTTCGCCCGCCGCTTCTGCCGCGACGTCAACCACGACTACGCCGAGCTGATCGCGAGGCACCCTGGGCGGTTCGGCGCGTTCACCGCCGTACCACTGGACGACCCCGACGTCATGTTGGCCGAGATCGCCTACGGTCTGGACGAACTGGGCCTGGACGGCGTGATGCTGACGTCCAACAGTGTGGGCCACTACTTCGGGCAGCCCTTCTACGAGCCGGTCCTGGCAGAACTGCACCGACGGCAAGTACCGGTCTTCGTCCACCCGACCGACTGCCCGCACGTGGACGTGCTCGGCTTCGGCCGTCCCAGCTCGGTGTGCGAGTACCCCTTCGACACCGCGCGCAACATCGTCAACGCCCTGTACACCGGGGTCTTCCATCGATACCCCGGACTGAGGCTGATCCTCCCCCACGGCGGCGGCGCGCTGCCGTCCCTGGGGTGGCGCATCGCCGAACACACCGTCATGGGGAGGGGCCCCGACGACGCCGACATCGGCCACGAGCACGTCGCGGACGCCCTGCGCGGCCTCTACTACGACACCGCCCTGGCCGGCTCCGCCCATTCCCTGCTGCCCACCCTCCAGGTCACGGGTGCCGAACACGTGCTGTTCGGCACCGACTGGCCGGCCGCTCCCGAAGCGACCGTGGAGCGCGTCATCGACGACCTCGAGAGCTTCGAGGAGTTCGACACCGCACAACTGGCCGGCGTGGACCGCGACAACGCCGCACGGCTCTTCCCCCGTTTCGTCTGAGCCCGGCCCACTACCACCGCACAGGACACGAGGACGGCCGTACGCGTTCTGCCACGTGCAGGGCCCCACACGTACTTCAGTCGTCCCACACCGATCCCGTTCCGAAAGGAAGCACCACGCATGAGCACTCACACCTGGACGAGACGTCAGGTCCTCAACACCGCGGCAGGCACGGCCGCCCTCGCCGGCGCCGCCACTGTGATGTCCCCCGGCACCGCCCGGGCGCACGGCGACAGGCCGGACCCGCACGGCAGGCTGAAGATCATCGCCATCGAGGAAGCCGTCATGCTGCCGGGCCTCATCACCCAGGGCACGGCCCTGAACGGCGCGATCCCCTTCAAGCCCGAGGTCACCGCCGCCTGGTTCAAGCGGCTGCCGGACATCACCGAGTACCGGCTCGCCGACATGGACGCGAACGGCGTCACCATGCAGGTGCTCTCCCTCACCCCGCCCGGGGTGCAGATGCAGCCCGACGCCGCCATCGCCGTACGGGACGCGCAGGTCGCCAACGACGCGCTGGCCGGCATCGTCGACGCCCACCCCACCCGGTTCGGGGGCCTCGCCGCACTGCCCCTCCAGGACCCCCGGGCCGCCGTCCGGGAGGCCAGGCGTGCCATACGCGACCTCAAGATGGCCGGGTTCCTGGTCAACGGCCACACCAACGGCCACTACCTGGACGAGCCACAGTTCCGGCCGGTGTGGGCGGCGCTGGAGGAGCTGGGCGCCGCCCTCTACCTCCACCCCACTCCGGCCCCGACCGGCGACTGGGGTCTGCTGAAGGACCGTCCGGAGCTGGTCGGCCCTCTGTACAGCTGGGCGGCGGAGACCGGCGGCCACGCCCTGCGGGTCATCCTCGGCGGGGTCTTCGACGACTTCCCGGGAGCCAGACTCATCCTGGGACACATGGGCGAGTTCCTGCCCTTCCAGGCACCCCGCCTCGACGTGCAGATCCAGAACATCAACACGCGCGTGCCACTGAAGAAGAAGCCCTCCGAGTACCTCGTCGACAACATCGCCATCACCACCTCGGGCGTGATGGACGACACCATGCTCCAGGCCGCCATCAAGACGGTGGGCATCGACAACGTACTCTTCGCCATCGACTACCCCTTCGAGAAGAGCGAACAGGCCGTCGGATTCCTGCGCCACGCAAGCCTGTCGACCGGCCATCGCAAGAAGATCGCCCACCGCAACGCCGAACGCATCCTCAAGCTGTGACCGGGCAGTCGCACGGATGATCCCGGCGCCCCGCACCGTGCCGCCCACGGTGCGGGGCATTTCCGTCGGTCGACCGACCGACGGAATGGGCTGCTCCAGGGCCCTTGTCATGCCCCCAGCTCCTCGGCAGAGCCGTCGCTATAGTTGGCCGTACCACCAGACGGCCGAAGTGAGGGATACACCGTGGCGACTCCCCGAGGAGCTGTCCAGCCCATCACGTCACGGTCCGTGGTGGAGCAGGCCACCGAGGAACTGCGGCGCGCGATCCTGACCGGCGCCCTGGATCCCGGTGGGGAGTACTCGCTGCGCGAACTGGCCGGCATGCTCGACATCAGTTTCATCCCCATCCGGGAAGCACTGCGCAGCCTGGAGAGCGAGGGCCTGGTCATCATGCGGCCCGGCCGGAGCGCCGTCATCGCTCCGCTCGACCTCGACGATCTGCAAGGCATCTACCGCTTGCGTCGCTCCCTGGAACCGGAGATCGCCCGGCGTTCGTGCGGTCTTCTCACGGACGAGGAACTGGACCGACTCGAGTCCTTGGCCATCGACTTCGGTGCCCGGGAGCACGGCATGGCCGACATCTACGACGACCACCACGCCTTCCACCTCGCGCTCCTGGCGCCGGCCGCGACCGCCTGGGACATCCGCGTCCTCACCACGCTCTGGCGGGCGGGAGAACGCTACATCCGTATCGGCTTCGGCCATCTCGACCCGGATCCCGCCGAACACCAGCGGCGGGGCAAGGCCCACCTGGACCTCGTGGCGGCCTTCCGCACCCGCGAGCCCGCCACGGTCGCCGCCTCCGTCGAGCAGCACCTCGCCCGCAACGAGAAGATCGCCCTCTCGGCCCTGTCCTGAACGCGCCCGCTCCCGGCGGTGGGGCGGCCCGGGGGGCCCGCGGGGCCCCCCCCGGGGCCGGTAGGGGCGCGGGGCCCCGGGCCCAGGGGGGGGGGGGCCCCGGGGGGTGACCGGCCCGCCGCCC
>NZ_JBHYJX010000080.1:0-21173 GCF_042740985.1 Streptomyces sp. NPDC058985
TATATACCCCCGGGGGGGGGGGCCCCCACCGGGGCGGCTAAAAAAATAGGGGGGGCCCCCCGCCGGGCCGCCGGGCCCCCCCGCGGGGGCCCCCCCCTCTCTCACGTCCTGCCGGTGGCCGTCAGGCACCCCTGCGGGGGGCCGGGGGCAGCGCCGCCGGGACGTGCTGGGTCCCGACCCGCTGCCACACCGACTGCTGGCCGACGCGGGCGCTCTGGGCCCCCGCGCTGTAGGCGCTGTACGAGCCTCTGCCGCACGGGATGCTCCGGAAGGCGGTGAACCCCAGCTCCTCCTCACCGCTGCGATCGCCCGGCAGCGATCGGAAGGACCTGACGTACTCGGCGTAGAGCGCGTCGTAGATCGGCGTGGCCGAGGGGCCGCCATGGCGGTGGAAGGCGTCGTATGCGTACACGTATGTCCAAACGACCTCACGCTGGAAGGGATGCGGCCCAGGTGGCGGCCGTCCGGCACCCGCGTGATTCTCCGGTCAGGTTCCCGCCAGCGGCAGCGCCGCCGCGACCAGCTGTCCGCCCGCCGCCGCCTTGTCCAGCGCGTCCCGCAGGAGGTCCTCGCGCGGCTGCCGGCCGATCGAGCCCACCGGTGCCGCGAACATCAGTACCTGCTGGTGCTTGTTGGCCGCCGTGCGCCAGCCCTCCGTGACCTGGAGGGGCTGGTGCGCCTGCCACCAGGCCACCGGCCGGCCGCCGTCCGCGCCGGGCTGCAGCACCGCGTGCAGCTGGCCCATCGCGAGCAGCACCGACCAGCCGTGCAGCACGGAGGGCGTGGCCGCCAGCTCGGTGACCGGCATGAAGCCCTGTTCGATCAGCAGCGGCAGGAAGTCGTCCCCGGCTCCGGCCGTCCCGGGCCGCGCGATCGGCGCGGTCGGCTCCACCACCAGCGCCGGGTGCAGCTCCCCGGCGATCAGGACCAGACCGCTGGTCACCCCGAGCACCGCCTGTTCCGGGGCCTGCTCGGGCGGGGCGGGCCGCTGCCGCTCGGGCCGGGCGGCCTGGTCGGCGCTGATCGACCGCACGGCGCCCTGGAGCTGCTCCTCGGTGACCTTGACGACCTGCGAGGGCAGGCAGCCGGCGTGGGCGAAGGCGAGGACCGCGGTCTCGTCGCCGATGAAGAGAACGGTGCTGGTGCGCTCCTGCTCGCAGTCGCCCGGGGTGCGACAGGACGTGCAGTCGTAGCTGCCCGGGGCGGACTCCCCGGCGAGCAGGCGGTCGGCTTCTTCGTCGCCGATCTCGGCGCGTACGTCGTCGCTGACGTCGAGCATGCGCGGCACGGGGGGCTCCCTCGGAATGCGGTGCGTGACCGGACCGGGTGGCTCCTGGTCCGTGGTCCGGGCGGGTCCCCGGCTCATGCAAAGACAACGGGTGATCTGTGGCGGGAGTCACGCCCCATGGCCAACGGAATCGAACCATGCGACGCGCGTGATCGTCCCCCGGCCACCCGCCCGGCGGTACACCCAAGTGACCTGCGGTGGAAGGGGGTTGAGCCCGGACGCGGAACGTGATCGTCGCCGCTGGAAGTCGACAAATCATGAAATCAGTGAATGAATTGGGTGACTGGAAATGGCCGCGGTCCCGGTCGATACTCCGGTCGTGACCACATCGCAATCGGACACGGACAACCAGAAGGCAGGGTTCCGGGTCTAACCGGACGATGAGAAGCCCAGGGAGGAACCGCATCGCATGACGCCGCCGAACCCACCGGCCGCTCCGCTGCGCGCCGACTGCGTCGGCGACTCCGCGGGCGGTCTGACCTTCGACGTCGCCGCGCGCGGGAACACCGGGGCGGCCCTGCTCATCCTGCGCCGCCGCGACACCGACGCCGAGGAGACGGTCAGCCTGCCGCTGGCGCCGGCCGCCGAGGGCCTGCTGCGCGCCGCGCTGCCCAGCAGCGTCTCCCTGCCCGAGGGCCGCTGGGACGCCTACGCCGCCCTCTCCGACGGCGAGCCCCGGCGCCTGGTGCCCGGCGTCACCGACCTGCGCTCCCTCGCCGCCCGCATCCCCGGCGGGCTGCTCGGCCACGTCGCCGTCCGCATCCCGTACGCCACCCGCCAGGGCAACCTCACCGTCCGCAGCTGGCTGCGCGCCCCGCACGCGGAGACGGTGGAGCTGGGGCTGGTGAACGGCGGCCTGACCGTGCGCGGGCGGGTGTACGGCACCCAGCTGACCTCCGGCGCCCACGCCGAGCTGCGGGCCAGGACCGCCACCGACGGGGACGGGGGCGGAGTGCGGCGGGTGGACGTCCTCGCCGAGCGGGCCGACTTCGGCTTCACCGTGCGCTACGACACCCTGGCGCCGGGAGACTGGGACCTGTGGCTGCGGCCCGCCGGTGAGTCCGGCCCGGCCGTGCGCCTGGCGCGGCTGCTGGACGACGTCGCCGACAAGCACCCGGTCCTCACCTATCCCCGCGCGCGCGTGCTCACCCCCGACGGCCCCGTGGAGGCCGGGCCGTACTACACGGACGACAACGACCTGTCGCTCTCCGTCGTCCCGCCGGCCCCCTGACCCGCGCGAGGGAGATGGGGAGAACCTGTGAGCGAGGGGTGGCTTTCCTGTGTCCCGTGTTCGGTCCGCGTAAGCGATTTCGACGTCGTCCGCACGTCCGTTCGGGGGTGTTCGGGGACGGAATGCGGACCGGCTCGGGGACGCAATGCGGGTCAATTGCGTCCGCCTATTCGACGGTCCGTCGCGACACGCGGTAATTCACCTCACCCGCTCGCGAAAGGCGTACAAAACCGTCCGTCCGTGTGACGGAGTTCCCGTAAAACGCGCACCGTGATCCTGTGACAGAAATGTGACCGTAGGTGCATCCGTGCCCCGGGTCGGCGGCCTGGGCTTCCCCGGTCCGGGGGCAGGGCATAGCGTGGCCGCATGGCACCGATTCCGACACCCCCGGCCGAACCCCAGGACAGCCCGGACAGCTACGTCGGCCTCGATTCCGACGAGGCCGAGCGGCTGGCGCGCGAGCGCGGCTGGTCGACGGTGCGGTCCCTGGCGCCGGGCACGATCATCACCATGGAGTACCGCGTGGGTCGCCTCAACTTCGAGGTGAAGGACGGCCGCGTGGCCCGGTCCTGGAAGGGCTGAGGGGCGCTCAGCCGCCCGACAGGGGGCGTGCGGCCGGGGCCGTGCTGCGCGGGTGCCGGTCGGCGTGCGGCGGCCGTCGGCTGCCCGCGGGCGTCACCGGCATACGGTCCGAGCGCGCCGTGTGCGGGCCCGGAGCCAGATGCGCCGGGGCGCGGGTGGTGCGGGGTGAGGCCACCGGCTCGCGGGACGGCGCCTCCTCCCGGCCGGGGACCGGCGGGGTGAGGATCACGGGCGGGCCGGCCGGACGGCTCGTGGCGTCCTCGCTGCCGCGGCGGGCGTACCAGCGGTCGCGCAGGCCGAGGATCCAGGCCTCGGCGCGGGTGATCAGCGGTTCGAACCAGGGCAGCGCCAGCAGGATCAGCAGTCCGGCTGCCCAGCCGAGGAGCACGTCGCTCAGCCAGTGCGTACCGAGGTAGACGGTGGACATGCCCACCCCGAGCGAGGTGACCGCCATCAGGGCCGACAGCCAGCGCCGCGCCCTCGGCGTCGAGGCCAGGTAGGCCAGGATGCCCCAGGTCACGACGGCGTTCGCGGTGTGACCGCTCGGAAATATATCGCCGCCGAGCCACATCTCGTTGGAGCCGATCGTGGTCGCGTAGTGCGGTCCCAGGCGGCCCATGCCGTACTTGGCGGCACCGACCGTGACGTTCAGCAGGAGCAGGGAGGCGCCGAGGGCGAGCAGCGGGCGCAGGGTGTGCTGCCGCCAGGAGCGCCAGCCCAGCCAGGCCGCGACCATCACGGCGGTGGGGCCGCGCTGGCCCAGGACGACGTAGTAGTCGACGAAGGCGTGGATCTCCGGCCACTGCTGGTAGGGCCGGAAGAACATGACCTGCCAGTCGAGCCGGACCAGCCACGAGCTGATCAGCACGGCCCACACGATCGCGAGGTAGAACGCGAGGGTTCCGGCGAACAGCGCGATCCTGTGCCGGCTCATCTCCGGCACGGCCAGGAGCGCCGGTCGTTCCGGCTCCCGGTCCAGTCTCGCGAACACCCGGTCCAGACGGGTGAGCTTCCGTTCGGTACGCACCCAATCGACGTTACAGCGAGTGAGGAGTGATCCCAGCCGAATCAACGGGTTTGTGATGACGATGTGATGTGGGATTCCTCTCAGGCGGCGCTCTATTTTCGGCGAATGCGCAATCCCCGCGGGGCGTGGGCTTCAATTCCTTTGATCGGCCCGGTCGGCGGTTTTATCGTGCTTATGAATGAGTTAACCGAATGCTGGTACGGAATTCTCCCGGCGGCCACCGGGCGCCCGCGGCGGGTCAGGGCGGTCCCGACCCGTTCAGCCAGAACGCCCCGTACACCGCCGACACCACCGCGAGTCCCCCCACGACAAGCGCTGACCTGGACGTTCGTAGCCCGGCCAGGGCCACGGCGAGGGGCAGCAGCAGGGGGAAGGCGGGCAGCAGCAGCCGGGGCTTGGAGCCGAAGTAGCTCGACGCGCACAGGGCGAGCACCACGACGAGACCCGTGTACACCAGCAGCGCGAGCGGCTGGCGCCGCCGTACGCACACCACGTACAGCCAGACCAGCAACGCGACCCCGACGATCAGACCCACGCCCGCCAGGGCCCCCGGGAACGACGTGAACTTCCCGGCGACGAAGCGGGCGAAGGCCGCGCCTCCGTCGAAGCCGTTGCGCCAGCCGGCCTGCACGTCGAGATAGCCGAGCGGGCCCCCGCCGGTGCGGTGGCCGACCCACAGCACGTAGCCGGCGGCGCCCAGGGGCGCGAGGAGCATGCCGAGCACGCGCCGTGCGCCGTCGCCGGGGGCGCGCTCCGGCCGGTGGGCGCCGTCCGAGGAGGCGCCGCTCCGGCTTCGCACGAATGCCGCGACCGCGGCCACCCACACCGCCGCCGTCACCGCGAGCCCCACCGGGCGGGTCAGCCCGGCCAGCGCGGCCAGCGTCCCCGCCGTCACCCAGCGCCCGGTCAGCACCGCGTACAGCGACCAGGCGGCCAGCGCCGTGAACAGGGACTCGCTGTACGCCATCGACTGCACGACCGCGACCGGCAGCACCGCCCACAGCAGCACCGCGCAGACGCCGGCGCGGCGGCCGTGGAGTTGCTCCGCCACCGCGAAGATCCCCCAGGCCGCGGCGAGCGAGGCGAGCAGGCTCACGACGAACCCGGCATCCGCGTGCGACAGGGGCGTCACCGCCGCCCCGAGCCGCTCCAGCCACGGCAGCAGCGGGAAGAACGCCAGGTTGGAGTGGACGTCCCCGTTGGGCAGCCGCACCTCGTAGCCGTACCCCAGCTCGGCGACCCTCGTGTACCAGAGGGAGTCCCAGCGGGCCGTCAGCAGCGTGTACGCGCTCTTGTCGCGGGCGGCGCTCCACAGGGCCAGGGCGAGCAGGCCGAGGGCGCGTACGGCCGCGTAGCCCAGGAGCGCCGGGGCGGCCCGGCGCAGGGCACCTGGGCGGTCCGCCGCGCGCGTGTCAAGATCGGTCACGGGCTCGATTATCAGCCGGGCGGGGCGGCGGCCCGTCGGCCGGGCGGGCGGAACCGCGGCCGCGGCGGACATGCCGCACAGGTCACGCGGGGTGTGTGAGGCCCGCCACAGGTGCGGTGCGCGCTCTCGCGTAATCTGGCCAGTCACTCGCGTTCCGTTGCACGGCCCGGAGACCTCCGCTCCTCTCCGGCGACCCGCAGGGGAGTCCCCACCCCGCGCAGCCCGCCGGACGCGAGGGAACATGGAGGTACGTACATGTCCGGTACGACCACGGCCGCCGTCGAGCTGCGCCGTCGGGCTGCCGGGGCCGGTGCCAACCGCTGGGTGGTCCTGGTCGTCCTCTGCGTCAGCCTGCTGCTCGTCGCCGTGGACGCCACGGTTCTCCACGTGGCGGTCCCCGCCGTCACCGAGGATCTCAGGCCCGGTGCGATCGAGCTGCTCTGGATCGTCGACATCTATCCGCTGGTCTGCGCCTCGCTGCTGATCCTCTTCGGCACGCTGGGCGACCGGGTGGGCCGCAGACGGATCCTGCTGCTCGGCTACGCGCTCTTCGGCGTCGCCTCCGCGCTGGCGGCCCTCGCCGACAGCGCCCAGGTCCTGATCATGGCCCGAGCGCTGCTCGGGGTCGGCGGCGCGATGATCATGCCCGCGACGCTGTCGATCCTGCGCCAGGTCTTTCCCGACCGGCGCGAGCGGGCGCTGGCCATCGGCATCTGGAGCGCGGTGGCCGCGGTCGGCGCGGCGGTCGGGCCGCTGCTCGGCGGATTCCTCCTGGAGCACTTCTGGTGGGGCTCGGTCTTCCTCGTCAACATCCCGCTGATGCTGGTCAGCCTGCCGGTGGGGCGGCTGCTGCTGCCCGAGTCGAAGGGCGACGGGCGCGGGCCCTGGGACGTGGTCGGCGCGCTGATGGCGGCGGCCGGTCTCTTCGGGGTCGTCCTGGGCGTGAAGCGGCTGGGCGGCGGCGAACCGGTGGCGAGCCTGTTCACCGTGGTGCCGCTGGTGCTGGGCGCGGCCCTGCTGGTCGGGTTCGTACGGCGGCAGCGGCGGCGTACGCATCCGCTGGTCGACCTGGAGATGTTCCGGCGGCCGGCCTTCAGTACGTCGGTGGGGTGCATCGTGCTGGCCATGCTGGCGCTGGTGGGCCTGGAGCTGATCGCGGCGCAGTACCTGCAGCTGGTGCTCGGGCTGTCGCCGCTGGAGACCGGGCTGCGGCTGCTGCCGCTGACCTTCGCGGCGATGGCGGCGGGGCTGGCGGGCGCGCGGATGCTGCGGCGGTTCGGGCCGCGGCGGATGGTGTGCGCGGGGTTCTGCCTGACGGCCTTCGCGGTGGTGCTGCTGACGGCGCTGGGGCGGAGCGACAACTGCGCGCTGATGCTGTCCGGGTTCGTGCTGCTCGGGTTCGGTCTGGAGACGACGCTGTTCGGGGCGTACGAGTCGATGCTGAGTGAGGCGCCGCAGGAGCAGGCGGGTGGGGCGGCGGCGATCGGCGAGACGTCGTACCAGCTCGGGGCCGGGATCGGGATCGCGCTGCTGGGGAGTGTGATGAACGCGGCGTACGGGCCCGGGGTGACGGGGGGTGTGCCCGGGGTGCCGTCGTCGGCGTCGTCGGCGGCGGGGCATTCGCTGGGGGAGGCGTACGAGGTTGCCGCGCAGCTGGGCGGGGCTGCGGGGGTTGCGCTGCGGCGGGCCGCGGGGGACGCGTTCGTGCACGGGCTGCATGTGACGCTGGTGGTGAGTGCGGGGTTGTTGTTGCTGGGGGCGGTGATGGCGTTGCGGTTGCCGCGGGTGATGCAGTGCGAGGGGGAGGAGGCGGTGTCGGTGCCGGCGCCGCGGGACGCGGTGGAGTCACGCGTCTCGGTGTGACCGAAGGGCTCTCCCACCCGCGCACCGCCCGTTCACCGTCGGCCAAGAGGTCGAGGCCGCCCGCGGGGGTGCGCCGCCGTCGGCGGCTTGCGGTGGGAGTGCCGCGGACGCCGACGGTGCTCAGCCGTCCACGGGCGGCGTTCACCTGCCGGTTGGCGGTGAACGGGTGGTGCGTGGGTGGGAGACGTGGGGTGGTGGACGTGCGGCACCGGGCATCGTAACGTCGGCATCAGAACCGTAACTAGCGGCGCTAGTTTTACAGCCTCGGAGGGTGTCCCATGGCCTCGTCCCCCAAGTTGCCCGCCTTCGACCCCGTCGACCCCCTCGGTATCGACGACCTCCTGGACCCGGAGGACCTGGCGATCCGGGACACCGTGCGGGACTGGGCCGCCGACCGCGTGCTGCCGTACGTCGCCGACTGGTACGAGCGGGGCGAGCTGCCCGGCATCCGGGAACTCGCCCGCGAACTCGGCGGCATCGGCGCCCTCGGCATGTCGCTGGAGGGCTACGGCTGCGCCGGCGCCACCGCCGTGCAGTACGGCCTCGCCTGCCTGGAGCTGGAGGCGGCCGACTCCGGCATCCGCTCCCTGGTCTCCGTGCAGGGATCCCTCGCCATGTACGCCATCCACCGCTTCGGCAGCGAGGACCAGAAGCAGGCATGGCTGCCGCGCATGGCCGCCGGTGACGTCATCGGGTGCTTCGGGCTGACCGAGCCCGATCACGGGTCCGACCCGGCCAACATGCGCACCCACGCCAAGCGGGACGGCGGCGGGGACTGGATCCTCAACGGCCGCAAGATGTGGATCACGAACGGGTCGGTGGCCGGCGTGGCCGTCGTGTGGGCGCAGACCGAGGAGGGCATCCGGGGGTTCGTGGTGCCGGCCGACAGCCCCGGCTTCTCCGCCCCCGAGATCAAGCACAAGTGGTCCCTGCGGGCCAGCGTCACCAGCGAGCTGGTCCTGGACGACGTACGGCTGCCCGCCGACGCCGTACTGCCGGAGGTCACCGGGCTGCGCGGACCGCTCGGCTGTCTCACCCACGCCCGCTACGGCATCGTGTGGGGTTCGATGGGCGCGGCTCGCAGCTCCTTCGAGGCGGCCGTGGAGTACGCGAAGTCGCGGGAGCAGTTCGGGCGGCCCATCGGCGGCTTCCAGCTGACCCAGGCCAAGCTCGCCGACATGGCGGTCGAACTGCACAAGGGGATCCTGCTCGCCCACCACCTCGGGCGGCGTATGGACGCCGGCCGCCTGCGTCCCGAGCAGGTCAGCTTCGGCAAGCTCAACAACGTGCGCGAGGCCATCGACATCTGCCGCACGGCCCGCACGATCCTCGGCGCCAACGGGATCTCCCTCGAATACCCCGTCATGCGGCACGCGACGAACCTGGAATCGGTGCTCACCTATGAGGGCACCGTCGAGATGCACCAGCTGGTGCTGGGCAAGGCGCTCACCGGACTCGACGCCTTCCGGTAGGACGGGTCAGGTCCCGGGGGAGTCCGGCGTGGGGCGGGCGGGGCCGTGGTGAGCGGCCCCGCCTCAGCTCTGGTTGAAGAAACCGTCGGAACGGTGCGCGGCGGGCTCGCCGCTGATGACCTGGGTGTCGGCCGGGCTGAGCAGGAACACCCGGGTGGACACCCGCTCGATCGAACCGCGCAGGCCGAAGATGAGCCCGGCGGCGAAGTCGACGACGCGCTTGGCGTCGGTCGCCTCCATGGCCGTCAGGTTCATGATGACCGGGACCCCCTCCCGGAACAGCTCGCCGATGGACCGTGCGTCCCGGAAGCTGTCCGGGGTGACGGTCGCGATGCGGCGGCCCTTCTCCTCGGCCACGTCCGAGGCCACCTTCACCCGCGGGTCCGTGACCCAGGCGTCCCCGGAGTCGGTGCCCTCGGAGTAGTCGTCGTCGTAGTAGCGCTCGTCATCGTTGTCGTCGACGAGGCCGAGCCACGCACTCGCCTTGCGTACCGATCCCATGGACGCCTCCTCTCACAGCGGTCTTTCGTGCTTCCGCATCCCTATGGTCATCCATGATGCGGACGTCGCGCCAAGTGGATAGACGCCGCCCGGGGGGTTTGTGACGGTACTGGTGCACAGCGAATCCGTCGAGAGTCCTTGTGTCCCAAGGGTCGTTTCCCAAACGGCTGCTGACTGTGAGTGAAATATGATTCTTCGCGGCGGACGGGTGAGGCGGGGTGCGTACGGGTGAACGAGGGGTCGGTACGATGCCGCAGCTCAGCGTCGTACCAACCACGGGGGAGCGGTGTGTTCGGAATCGTCAGGCCCTGCAGGCACCGGCTCGGAGAGAGCCTCACGAGCCAGTGGATGGCGCATTTGTGCGGGCTGTGTCTCGCGCTGCGCAAGGATCACGGACAGTTCGCGCGGATCGTGACGAACTATGACGGGCTTCTCATATCGGTTTTGACGGAGGCTCAGGCCGGGAGCGGTGGTGCGGGAGCGGGGCGGCGCACCGCCGGGCCCTGTCCGCTGCGCGGGATGCGTACGGCGTCCGTCGCGCACGGCGAGGGGGCCCGGCTCGCGGCCGCCGTCTCGCTGGTGCTGGCCTCGGCCAAGGTGCGCGACCATGTCGCCGACGGGGACGGCCTGCTGGCGCGCCGTCCGGTGGCCCTCGCCGCTCGCCGGGTCGCCACCGGCTGGGACGCCGCGGGAGCG
This sequence comes from Streptomyces sp. NPDC058985, assembly GCF_042740985.1. Taxonomy (NCBI): domain Bacteria; kingdom Bacillati; phylum Actinomycetota; class Actinomycetes; order Kitasatosporales; family Streptomycetaceae; genus Streptomyces; species Streptomyces sp. NPDC058985. Next base: position 10,087 of record NZ_JBHYJX010000080.1, read on the forward strand.
CGCGGCGGCAGTGCCGTCGGGTTCGACACCGCCGTCCTGGTCGACGCCGTGGACCGGCAGGGCGGCATCGAGGCCCTCGCCGGGCCGGGCACGCCGCTGCTCACCGTCACCGAGCCGACCGAGACCGCCACCGCCGCCGCCTTCGCGCACACCGCGCACCTGGCCGGCCGCCCGCACAACGCCGAGCCGCTCGCCGAGGCCGGGCGCCTCTTCGGCCGGCTCGCCCATCTCCTGGACGCCGTGGAGGACCGGGAGGCCGACGCCGCGTCCGGCGCCTGGAACCCGCTCACCGCGACCGGGACCCCGCTCACCGAGGCCCGGCGGCTCGCTGACGACGCGGTGCACGGGGTGCGGCTCGCCCTGCGCGAGGCGGAGTTCGGCGACGGGCGGCTCGTGCACCGGTTGCTCGTGCACGAGTTGGGCAACTCCGTCGACCGGGCGTTCGGCACCGTGTCGTGCGCCCACGGCGGCCATCCGTACGCCCCTCCCGGCACCCCGGGCGCACCCGGTGGCCCCGGTGCGCCGACGCCCCCGGAGCCGCCCCGGCGCGACCGGCGGGGGCTGCTCGCGGGGTGCGCCGTGTGGGTGGGGCTGGCCTGTACGTGCCAGCTGTGCTGCGGCACCTACCACGACCCGTGGAGCGGGGAACGCAAGGAGGGCTCGTGCACCAACTGCGACTGCGGCGGGTGCGACGGATGCTGCAGCTGCTGCGACTGCTGCAGCAACTGCTGTGACGGCGACGGGTGCGGCTGCGACGGCTGCGACTGCGGGTGCAGCTGCTGAGCCGCGGTCGGTCCGTCCGCTCGGGCGTGGAGGGTCGGCCCTCGGCCCGGAGCCGTCATGCGAACCAAATCCGAGAGTGAGGACGACGTCCGTGGACCGGAGCGAAGACCAGATCCTGGCCAGAGAGCTGGCTGCCCTCGGCGCGGCGGGCGGGGGTGGTCCCCTGATCCGGGCCGTGGGCAGGCTGATGAAGAAGGACGTGCATGAGATCGGGCTGCACGTCCCCCTGCCGTTCGACGACGTGGTGAAGCGCGTCTCCGGTGTGCTCGGGAAGGCGGGCCGTTCGGTCGAGGCGGTACCGCTCGCGTGCGGCGGCGAGGGCGAGGAGACGATTCGTGTGGTGGTGGACGGAGGAGCCGCCGGTATGAATCCCGTGGTGGTGACCGCACGGGTACGGACGGCGGGTGCGGACGGCGCGGAGATTCGGCTCCGCGCAGCCGCCAAGGAGGGCCTGATCAGGCAGCGCGCGGGGGAGAAGACCGCTGTGCGGCTCGCCGCCCTCCTCACCGCGGAGACCGGCACCGGCGGGTGAGGGCGCACGGCGCGTTCCGTACCGCGTACGAGGGCGCCACCCTCCGTTCCCGCCTCGGTCCGGTCGGACCGGTATGGAAGGGTTGGTCCCATGACGACGGACGCATCCGGCGAGTGGAAGCGGTGGCACGAACACCGCGTGGCGACGGTGTCGGCACCCTACGGGCCGCTCGCCCTCACCGGCACGCACTGGCTGGCGGACTATCCGGACGGGCAACTTCCGGACATTCCCGGGCGGTGGACGGCGGACGGCGACGCGGTGCTGCTGACGGCCACCGGTGCCGACGGGCTCACCGTGGACGGGCGGCCCCTCGACGGCGAGGTGCGGCTCACCGCCGACGCGGGGCCGGCCGGTGCGGCCCGGGTGGCGCTCGGGGAGCGGCGGCTGGTCGTACTGGTCCGCGAGGGCCTGTGGGGCGTGCGCGACTTCGACCCGGCGGCCCGCCCGCGGCGGGCGTTCCGCGGTATCGCGGCCACCCCGTACGATCCGCGCTGGTCGGTGCCGGGACGCTTCACGCCGTACGAGACCGGGCGGCGCAGTGTGCGGGTGGAGAACGCGGACGGCAGGGAGCGCGGCCTGGCCCTCGGCGGGGAGCTGGCCTTCGCCCTGGGCGGGCGGGAGCACACGCTCCAGGTGAGCGTCGAGGACGACGGTTCGCTGTGGGCGGTCTTCGCCGACGGCAGCAGCGGAAGCACCAGTTACCGCTTCCGGTTCCTGCGCCCGCCCGCGCCGGACGCCGAGGGCCGTACGACGGTCGACCTCAACCGCGCGCTGCTGCCGCCGTGCGCGTTCGCCGACCACTTCGTCTGTCCCTTCCCGCCGCCGGGGAACACGCTGGTGGTCCGCGTCGAGGCGGGGGAGCGGGAACTGCGCTGAGGTTCAGCGGGGTTGGCAGGGGTCGTTCAAAGATCAACGGCCGAAAGGCACCCTTGCGCCGACCGGTCGTTCGGCCGAATACTCCAACCTCAGCGCTTGTCAGGGGCACGACGCTTCCGGAACCCGGCGGTCCGCCCCTGGCTGCGCCTCACGGGCCCAACCCCACACGAGGGCCCCCGACTTCCCATGTGGAGGAACGAAAAGTGAGGATCAAGCGCACCACCCCCCGCAGCGGCATCACGAGACGGACTCGGCTGATCGCCGTATCCACCGGCCTCGTGGCCGCGGCCGCCGTCGCGATCCCCAGCGCGACCGCGGCACCCGCCCCGGCCACCTTCAGCGCCGCCGAACTCAGCAGTGCCAGCGGCGCGGTGCTCAAGGCCGACGTCCCGGGCACCGCCTGGGCCGTCGACAGTAAGTCTGGCCGGGTGCTGCTCACCGTCGACAGCACCGTCTCCCAGGCCGAGATCGCGAAGATCAAGGAGCAGGCCGGCGACAAGGCCGGCGCGCTCACGGTCAAGCGCACCCCCGGCACGTTCAGCAAGCTCATCCAGGGCGGCGACGCCATCTACGCGAGCAGCTGGCGCTGCTCCCTCGGCTTCAACGTCCGTTCCAGCAGCGGCGCCGAGTACTTCCTGACCGCCGGTCACTGCACCGACGGCGCCGGCTCCTGGCGCTCCAGCTCCGGCGGCACGGTCATCGGACAGACGGCGGGCTCCAGCTTCCCGGGCAACGACTACGGCATCGTGCGGTACACGGGGTCCGTCAGCAGGCCCGGTACCGCGAACGGCGTGGACATCACCCGCGCCGCCACCCCGAGCGTGGGCACCACCGTCATCCGTGACGGCTCCACCACCGGTACCCACAGCGGCCGGGTCACCGCCCTGAACGCCACCGTCAACTACGGCGGCGGCGACGTCGTCGGCGGGCTGATCCAGACCACGGTCTGCGCCGAGCCCGGTGACTCCGGCGGCTCGCTCTACGGCAGCAACGGCACCGCGTACGGTCTGACCTCCGGCGGCAGCGGCAACTGCTCCTCCGGCGGTACGACGTTCTTCCAGCCGGTCACGGAGGCCCTGAGCGCCTACGGCGTCAGCGTCTACTAGTCCGGCCCGGTCGGCAGTACAGCGAGCCCCCGTGCACCAACCGGTGTGCGGGGGCTCTCCCGTGCCCGGGTCCGGACGGATCCGCGCGACCACCGCGTGTAGATGCACACCCGGCGACCGGAAGGCAAGGGGTGACTTTCGGACAGGGTGGGACCGGTTCGGCCGGTCTTCGGTTACTCGTCCGTAGCGTTTGCTGGTGTGTTCGCTCCGTGAATCCTGCTGGAAGGGACATGAATGGTGAAGGCCGTGTGACCACGCTGAAGTTGTCGTGCGCACGTCTCGAAGTCGACCTTGTGTGCTCCCTGTGGAATCGGAAGAGTTAGCGCTCGTCAACCAGCCTTCCGGTTCGCGAGGTCCCCACAACCTCCCGGGCCGACCCCCCACAGGAGGACATGAGTTGAAGCACCGACGCATACCCAAGCGACGGGCCGCGGTCGTAGGCGCGGGCATCACCGCACTGGTCGCGGCGGGAGTCACCTTCCAGAGTGCGAACGCCAGTGAGGCCCCGCAGTCCGCCGCCCCCGAGACCCTCTCGGTCACGGCGGCCGGAAAGCTCGCCTCCACGCTCCTCGGCGACCTCGGCACCGACGCCGCCGGCACGTACTACGACGCACAGGCGAAGAGCCTCGTGGTCAACGTGCTCGACAAGGCCGCCGCGCAGACCGTCGAGGAGGCCGGCGCCAAGGCGAGAGTCGTGGAGAACTCGCTCGCCGAGCTGAAGAGCGCGCGCACCACGCTCACCGAGGACGCGGCCATCCCGGGCACGTCCTGGGCGACCGACCCGACCACCAACAAGGTCGTCGTCACCGCGGACCGCACGGTCTCCAAGGCCGAGCTGACCAAGCTGACCAAGGTGGTCGACGGGCTCGGCGCCAAGGCCGAACTCAAGCGCACCAAGGGCGAGTACAAGCCCTTCATCGCGGGCGGCGACGCCATCACCGACGGCAGCGGGCGCTGCTCGCTCGGCTTCAACGTCACCAAGGGCGGCGAGCCGCACTTCCTGACCGCCGGGCACTGCACCGAGGGAATCACCAGCTGGCAGGACTCCTCCGGCAACCAGCTCGGCGAGAACGTGACGTCCAGCTTCCCGGACGACGACTACGGTCTGGTCAAGTACAGCGGCGACGTGGACCACCCGAGCGAGGTGAACCTCTACAACGGTTCCACCCAGGCCATCTCGGGCGCCGCCGACGCCACCGTCGGCATGGAGGTCACCCGCAGCGGTTCCACCACCCAGGTGCACGACGGCAAGGTGACCGGCCTGGACGCCACCGTCAACTACGGCAACGGCGACATCGTCAACGGCCTGATCCAGACCGACGTCTGCGCCGAGCCCGGCGACAGCGGCGGCTCGCTCTTCTCGGGCGACCAGGCGGTCGGCCTCACCTCCGGCGGCAGCGGCGACTGCACCTCCGGCGGCGAGACCTTCTTCCAGCCGGTGACGGAGGCCCTGTCGGCCACCGGTACGCAGATCGGCTGAGCACGCGCGGTACACGGCACGCGGGAGTCCCGTCCCTTGTGGGGCGGGACTTCCGCGTGTGCGCGTCCGTGTGGGTACGTCCCCGTGTGTGCGGGGCCGTGGGTCAGCCGGCCCGCGTGGGCAGCTCCGGCTCCCGGCGTGCGCGGCGCAGTACGGACGCCAGCATCGTGATGACCGTCCCCGCGACCGCCCACGCCCACAGCACCAGCAGGGACTCGGTCACGTCGTTCGCCTTGAAGTACGCGATCGAACGCGCCGCCCAGGTGCCCGCGCCCGGCGGCAGCGCCGGTCCGATCGCCTGCCAGAACGGCGGCAGCATCGGCAGTGGGAAGGCCCCGCCCGCACTCGGATTGCCCGCGATCACCACCAGCAGGATCGCCAGCCCGATGCCGACGATCCCGAAGACCCCCTGGAGGGCGAGCGTGGCGGCGCCCACCGCGAAGGTGATCAGCGCGCCGAGCCCCCACAGGTCCACCACACTGCCGGGCAGCGCGCCCAGGACCGGCCCGACGATCACCGCGCCGCCGAGTCCGCCGACGATCGACACCAGCGCCATCACGATCAGCCGGATCCCCGCCCGGCGCGGGTTGGCCGGCCGGGCGCCGGTGCTGATCGCCAGGATCGAGGCGCACAGATAGCCGCCGACACACCAGCCCACCACCAGGTAGAACGACGACAGCCCGTCGAAGTCCCGGGCCGAGGCGGGGGCCACGTCGACGGTGCGCACCGCGCGGTCCCGGCTCCGCTCCACCTCGGCGACCAGGCCCTCCAGCGTGGTGGCGAGGACGGTGCCGCCGCCGGAGGCGACCAGCAGGGTGTCGGTGCGGCCGGAGCCCTCGACGACCAGGGCGCCGTCGATGTCCCGGTTCTCGATCTGCTTGCGGGCGCTCGCCGCGTCGGCCACCGTCCGCGGGTCCAGCGGTGACCCGGGCAGCCCCTCCAGCGCGCTCACCGTCCGGTCGGCGGCCGCCGGGGGCGCGACCACCCCGAAGGGCACGTCCCTCGGCTTCGGGTCGTGCAGCGCACCCACGTAGGAGGCGATGAAGAGCAGCTGGAGCGCGATCACGCCGAGCACGAGCAGGGTGGCGCGCGGGGTGACGGCGTCCTTCACCTCGGCGAGGAAGGAGCTGCTGCGCGTGCCGGGGTAGCCCGGTGTGTGTGACATGTCCTCACGGTCCGGGCCTGAGGGTGTTTGCGCAGGTGGGACGGGGCCGAACGGATGTCGTACACACATTCGAAAATTGGTCTATGGTGGGGGTGAGGTAGTTGGGAACAGACGTTCGATAGGTGTAGGGCCCAGGACGTCGGGTTCATGAGATCGGAGGTGCGTGTGCCGGGTTTCACGCATCTGCACACCGTCTCCGGGTTCTCCGCCCGCTACGGCGCCTCCCACCCGGAGCGGCTGGCCGAGCGCGCCTCGGAGCGGGGCATGGACGCCCTCGCCCTCACCGACCGCGACACCCTCGCGGGCACGGTCCGCTTCGCCAAGGCCTGCGCGAAGGCGGGGGTCCGCCCGCTGTTCGGCGCGGACCTGGCGGTGGCCGCCCCCGAGTCCGGGACCGGCCGCACGGAGACCTCCGTACGCCGGGACCGGCGCCGCGTCCCCGTGCGCGGCGGCGCCTTCGTCGACGAGTCGGCCCCGCGGGTCACCTTTCTCGCCCGGGACGGCGCCCGCGGCTGGGCGGACCTGTGCCGCCTCGTCTCCGCCGCCCACACCGCCGAGGAGACCCCGCAGCTCGCCTGGGCCGACAACCACGCCGACGGCCTGACCGTCCTGCTCGGCCCCGGCTCCGACGTCGGCCGCGCCCTCGCCGCCGGCCGCCCCGACCGCGCGGCGAAGCTCCTCGTCCCCTGGCGGGAGGTCTACGGCGACGCCCTGCGCCTGGAGGCCGTCTGGCACGGCCGCGAAGGGACCGGCCCCGGCTCCCTGCGGCTGGCCGCACGCACCGTCGGCCTCGCCGCCGAGCAGGGCGTCCGGCCGGTGCTCAGCAACGCCGTCCGCTACGCCGACCCCGGCCAGGGCCGGGTCGCCGACGTCCTGGACGCCGCCCGCCGCCTCGTCCCGATCGACGCCACCGGGGAGCTGGACTCCGGTGAGGCGTGGCTCAAGGACGCCGACGCCATGCGGCACGCCGCCGAGCGGATCGTCGAGTCCGCGGGCTTCCGCCGTGACACGGCCCACCGCCTGCTGGAGCAGACCCGGGCGACGGCCGCCGAGTGCCTGGTCGACCCCGAGGACGACCTCGGCATGGGCGCCGTCCACTTCCCCGAACCCCACCTCGTGGGCGCCGGCCGCCGCACCGCCCAGCGGGCGCTCGCCTCCCGGGCGGTGGCCGGCATGGTGCTGCGCGGCTACGACCGGCGGCGCGGCCACCGGGAGTACTGGGAGCGGATGCACCACGAGCTGGACATCATCGCCCACCACGGCTTCGCCTCGTACTTCCTCACCGTCGCCCAGGTCGTGGACGACGTGCGGCACATGGGCATCCGGGTCGCCGCGCGCGGCTCCGGCGCGGGCTCGCTCGTCAACCACCTCCTCGGCATCGCGCACGCCGACCCGGTCGAGCACGGGCTGCTGATGGAGCGGTTCCTGTCCAGGGAGCGGGTGGTGCTGCCCGACATCGACATCGACGTGGAGTCCGCGCGCCGGCTGGAGGTCTACCGCGCGATCATCGGCCGGTTCGGCACCGAGCGGGTCGCCACGGTCGCGATGCCGGAGACGTACCGGGTGCGCCACGCCGTCCGCGACGTCGGGGCCGCCCTGTCCATGGACCCGGCCGAGATCGACCGCGTCGCCAAGTCCTTCCCGCACATCCGCGCCCGCGACGCCCGCGCCGCGCTGGAGGAGCTGCCCGAGCTGAGGGAGCTGGCGGAGGAGTCCCGCCGGGACGGGGGAGGGAGGTTCGGCAGGTTCTGGGAGCTGGTCGAGGGACTCGACGCCCTCCCGCGCGGCATCGCCATGCACCCCTGCGGCGTCCTGCTGTCCGACGCCTCCCTGCTCTCCCGTACGCCGGTGATGCCGACCAGCGGCGAGGGCTTCCCGATGGCGCAGTTCGACAAGGACGACGTGGAGGACCTGGGGCTGCTCAAGCTGGACGTGCTCGGTGTGCGGATGCAGTCGGCGATGGCGCACGCGGTCGCCGAGGTGAAGCGGGCCGCGGGCACCGAGATCGATCTGGACGCGGTACCGGAGGGCGACCCGGCGACGTACCGGATGATCCGCTCCGCCGAGACGCTGGGCTGCTTCCAGATCGAGTCGCCGGGCCAGCGGGACCTGGTCGGGCGGCTCCAGCCGGCCACCTTCCACGACCTCGTGGTCGACATCTCGCTCTTCCGCCCCGGTCCGGTCGCCGCCGACATGGTACGGCCGTTCATCGAGGCGCGGCACGGGCGGGCGCCGGTGCGCTACCCGCACGAGGACCTGGCGGAGCCGCTGGAGGGGACGTACGGGGTCGTCGTCTTCCACGAGCAGATCATCGACATCGTCGACATCATGACCGGCTGCGGACGGGGCGAGGCGGACCGGGTGCGGCGCGGGCTCTCCGACCCGGAGTCGCAGGGGCGGATCAAGGTGTGGTTCGCCCAGCACGCGGCGGAGCACGGGTACGACGCGGAAACGATTCAGCGCACCTGGGAGATCATCGAGGCCTTCGGCTCGTACGGCTTCTGCAAGGCACACGCGGTCGCCTTCGCGGTGCCGACGTACCAGTCGGCGTGGCTGAAGGCCCACCACCCGGCCGCCTTCTACGCGGGCCTGCTCACCCACGACCCCGGCATGTACCCCAAGCGGCTGTTGCTGGCGGACGCGCGGCGGCGCGGGGTGCCGATCCTGCCCCTGGACGTGAACAAGTCCGGGGTCGCACACAGGATCGAACTGGTGTCCGAAGGTAAGCGGCGGGAGCCCGTGTGGGGCCTGCGCCTCGCCCTCTCCGACGTGCACGGCATCAGCGAGGCCGAGGCGGAACGGGCCGCCGAGGGGCAGCCGTACGCCTCCCTGCTCGACTTCTGGGAACGGGCCCGCCCCAGCAGGCCGCTGGCCGGACGGCTCGCCCAGGTCGGCGCGCTGGACGCGTTCGGCGCCAACCGCCGCGACCTGCAACTGCACCTGACCGAGCTGCACCGCGGCGCCCGGGCCGGACGCGGCGACCAGCTGCCCCTGACCGGCGGCCGGAAGACCGCGTCCGCCGGACTGCCCGACCTCACCTCGGCGGAGCGGCTCAGCGCCGAGCTGGGCGTGCTGTCCATGGACGCCTCGCGCAACCTGATGGACGACCACCGCACCTTCCTGCGCGAGCTGGGCGTGGTCTCGGCCAAGCGGCTGCGCGAGGCGAGGCACGGGGAGGCGGTGCTGGTCGCGGGCGCCAAGGCGGCCACGCAGACCCCGCCGATCCGCTCCGGGCGCCGGGTCATCTTCTCCACCCTCGACGACGGCACCGGCCTGGTCGACCTCGCCTTCTTCGACGACTCCCACGACGCCTGCGCGCACACCGTCTTCCACTCCTGGCTGCTGCTGGTGCGCGGGGTGGTGCAGCGGCGCGGCCCGCGCAGCCTCAGCGTGGTCGGCTCCGCCGCCTGGAACCTCGCCGACCTGCTGGAGGTGCGGTCCGCGGAGGGCCTGGAGGGCGTCGCGGCCCGGCTCGCCGAGGCCCCCGGGGCGGGTCCCGAGACGGCCGACGGCGACGGGGGGCAGCGGAGGATCCGCATGTCCACGGGGTACGAGATGCACCCCTGGGCCGATCTGCGCCCCGCGGGCGAAGGGCCCGCGGTGGGAAGGAAGTTGTGGCACCAGAGTCCGGGGAGTGCGGGATGACCATTCTCTGCGTACGTTTCCAGCTGCCGCCGATGTACGAGGCGGCCCTGCCCCAGCTGCTGGGGCTCCTGGAGGAGTTCACGCCGGTCGTCGAGGCGTTGCCGCCCGACGGCGCGCTGGCCGACCTGCGCGGCGCCGAGCGGTACTTCGGCCGCGACGCCGTGGAACTGGCCGCGGTGATCCGTGTCCGCGCCCTCGCGCTGTACGGCGTCGACTGCCTGATCGGCGCCGGGCCGGGCCCGATGCCGGCCCGCATGGCCCTGCGGGACGCCCGGCCGGGGCTGACCCGCGCGGTACCCGAGGGCGGGGTGCGGGAGTTCCTCGCCGGCAAACCCGTCGCCGCGCTGCCCGGCGTCGGCACCGCGACCGCCCGCACGCTGTGCGAGTACGGCCTCGACACCCTCGGCCGGGTCGCCGCCGCGCCCCTGTCCACGCTCCAGCGCCTGCTCGGCGCGCGGACGGGCCGCGAGCTGCACGAGAAGGCCAACGGCATCGACCGCGGCCGGGTCGTCCCCAACGGGATCTCCCGCTCACTGGCCGCCGAACGTCCCTTCGACCGCGACGAGCTGGACCCCGGCCGGCACCGCCGCGCCCTGCTCTCGGCCGCCGAGGAACTGGGCGCCCGGCTGCGGGCCGTGGAGAAGGTGTGCCGCACCCTCACCCTCACCGTCCGCTACGCCGACCGGTCGGCCACCACGCGCAGCCGCACCCTGAAGGAGCCGACCGCGCACTCGGCGGCGCTGACGCGGGCCGCGTACGGCATGTACGAGGCGCTCGGTCTCCAGCGTGCCCGGGTCCGGTCGGTCGTCCTGCGCGCCGAGGGCCTCGCCCCCGCCGAACAGGCCTCCCACCAGCTCACCTTCGACCCCGTGGACGAGAAGGTCCGCCGGATCGAGGAGGTCGCGGACCGGGCGCGGGCGAAGTTCGGGCCGCGCGCGGTGATGCCGGGGTCCCTGGCGGTGGCCTGAGGCCCTCGCGGGTCAGTTGGCCCACGGCGGGGTGAGCCGGGTGCCGTCGGCCAGTTCGGCCGTCAGGCCGACGGAGGTGGTGACCCAGGTCGTCGCCGTCCGGTCGGTGGGATTCTCCACGGCGAGGGTCGCCCCCGGGCCGATGATCACGGTGTCGCCCGCCGTGACGCGCTCGGTGCGGCCGTCGAGGACGATCAGCAGTTCGCCGGTGAGCAGGTGGAGGATCTCCTCCCGGTCGACGGTGTGCGCGGGCGCCCGCGTCCCCGCCGGGATCTCGCCCCGCCAGGCACAGAGCTGACTGCTGCCGGTGCGGGGGGTGGCGTACGAGACGAAACGGGCGCCGTGGATCTCGTGGGTGACGCCTTCGGACGAGCGGATGACGGGCACGGGGGTCTCCTGTGGGTGAGGGGGCTCGGGGTGCGTTGTCGGCTGCGGGCAGTCGGTGGCTGGTCGCGCAGTTCCCCGCGCCACTTGACGGCGTCCAGGTGACGTCCCTCAAGGGCGGCGGGGAACTGCGCGTGCAACCACGACG
>NZ_JBHYJX010000081.1:0-19330 GCF_042740985.1 Streptomyces sp. NPDC058985
ACGAGAGGGCGCTACGTTTAACGTGAAACGTATCGCCCTCTCTGAGGCACTGCCGCTGTGTCGCCGTCGTACTGCTGCGGGGTCATGTTTCACGTGAAACATGACCCCGCAGCAGTAGTCGGGCTGAGCCCTGGATTTCTCAGGCCTCGCCGAGGCAGAGCAGGAACTCTTCTCCGTCGCCGGTCTCGGCGTAGAAGCCAGTGGCTCCCTCGACCTTCCGGCACTCGGTCTCGGCGGTGGTCGAGGTGAAGTGCCCCTTGACCTTCTCGAGGACCTTGCCCTCCGCCTCCGAGGAGGAGCAGTCCACGACCTCCATGCGGTCCGAGGAGGACGACGCGGACTTCAGGCAGTCGCCCACGCCTGCCTGGTCGGCGTCGTCGCGGCTGGCGATGTACCCGCCCACCGCGACAGCCACGACGATCACGGCGATGACGATGTTCTTGATCATCTTGAAGCTCGGCTTGCGGCGGGCCGGCTCCGGCGGGACCGGCGCGTAGGGCGCACCCTGCGGGGGGACGCCGGGCTGACCGGGCTGCTGCGGGAAGCCCTGCTGCCCCTGCGCGTAGGGGTTCTGTCCCTGGGGCTGCTGCGGAGCCTGCGGCTGGCCCTGGGCGAACGGGTTGCCCTGCGGCGGTGGCTGAGTGGTCACTGGGGGTCCCCCTGGAAAATAGGTACGTGTCGCGGACATGCCGCGAGATAAGACGCACGTAAGTTATCGGGTCCCGCTGACAACTCCCTACTCCAGTAGGGCTCTGTGTCACTGATGTGACACTTACTGGCTCTCAAACCGGGCCATAGCCGTAGCAACAGCTCCGTAGATCACGGCGACCGTCAACACCAGCGGCACTGACCGGCCGTCCGGTGGCAGCATCAGCGCGGCCACTCCGGCGGCGCCGACGAAGGCGACGTTGAAGAGCACGTCGTAGACGGAGAAGATCCGGCCGCGGAAGGAGTCGTCGACCGAGAACTGTACGACCGTGTCGGTCGCGATCTTCGCCCCCTGCGTCGTCAGGCCCAGCACGAACGCCGCCGCGAGCAGCGGCACCGTGGCGAACGGCAGGCCGAGGACCGGCACCAGCACCGCTGCCGCGGCCGCGCACACGGCCATCCAGCGGTCCGGCCCCAGCCGCCCCGCCGCCCAAGGAGTGACGACCGCGGCCGCGAAGAAGCCCGCCCCGGAGACGCCGAGAGCCAGCCCCAGCAGGGCGAGCCCCTCCTCCGTGTCCGAGGTCAGGGCGTACCGGCACAGCATCAGCAGCATGACCAGCAGGGCGCCGTAGCAGAACCGCATGAGTGTCATGCCCGTGAGCGCCCAGGCCGCCTCCCGGCGAGCGGGTGCGGCGAGGTGGCGTACCCCTGCCACCAGGTCGCGGGCGGTGCCGGCGAGCGCGGAGGAGACCCTCGGCGGGATGCGCCCGGGGTCGGGGCCCAGCAGTTCGACGGCGATGCGCAGCGAGGCGAGCGCCCCGCACAGGTACAGGACCGCGCCGAGCAGCACCACGGCCGCGTCGGAGTCCGCGATCACGAGGCGCACGACGAAGGCCAGGCCACCGCCCGCCGTCGCGGCCAGCGTGCCGGCCGTCGGGGAGAGCGAGTTGGCGATCACCAGGCGCTCGGCGTCGACCACCCGGGGCAGCGCGGCGGACAGTCCCGCGAGGACGAAGCGGTTGACGGCGGTGACGCAGAGCGCGGAGACGTAGAAGAGCCAGTCCGGGACGGAGGCGATCATCAGCAGCGCCGTCACCGAGGCCAGCACGGCGCGCAGCAGGTTGCCGTACAGGAAGACCTGGCGGCGGCGCCAGCGGTCCAGCAGGGCGCCGGCGAAGGGGCCCACCAGGGAGTAGGGGAGCAGCAGCACCGCCATCGCGGAGGCGACGGCGGCGGGCGAGGTCTGCTTCTCCGGGGAGAAGACGACGTAGGTGGCGAGCGCGACCTGATAGACGCCGTCGGCGCCCTGGGACAGCAGGCGCACGGCGAGCAGGCGCCGAAAGCCCTTCAGGCGCAGCAGGACGCGCAGGTCACGGACGACGGCCATGGGGCACAGCCTCACATACGGGAAAGGTCCCCGGGTCACGCGACCCGGGGACCTTCTGCGGAGCTGAGCCCTCGCGCGTCAGCGCTCGACCTCGCCCGCGATGAACTTCTCGACGTTGGCACGGGCCTCGTCGTCGAAGTACTGGACCGGCGGGGACTTCATGAAGTAGCTCGACGCCGACAGGATCGGGCCGCCGATGCCGCGGTCCTTGGCGATCTTCGCGGCGCGCAGGGCGTCGATGATGACACCCGCGGAGTTCGGGGAGTCCCAGACCTCGAGCTTGTACTCCAGGTTCAGCGGGACGTCGCCGAACGCGCGGCCCTCCAGGCGGACGTAGGCCCACTTGCGGTCGTCCAGCCACGCGACGTAGTCGGACGGGCCGATGTGGACGTTCTTCTCGCCGAGGTCCCGGTCGGGGATCTGCGAGGTGACGGCCTGCGTCTTGGAGATCTTCTTCGACTCGAGGCGGTCGCGCTCGAGCATGTTCTTGAAGTCCATGTTGCCGCCGACGTTCAGCTGCATCGTGCGGTCCAGGACGACGCCCCGGTCCTCGAACAGCTTCGCCATGACGCGGTGCGTGATGGTGGCGCCGACCTGCGACTTGATGTCGTCACCGACGATCGGGACACCGGCCTCGGTGAACTTGTCCGCCCACTCCTTGGTGCCGGCGATGAAGACCGGGAGGGCGTTGACGAAGGCGACCTTGGCGTCGATGGCGCACTGGGCGTAGTACTTCGCCGCGTCCTCGGAACCGACGGGCAGGTAGCAGACCAGGACGTCGACCTGCTTGTCCTTGAGGACCTTGACGATGTCGGCCGGCTCCTCGGCGGACTCCTCGATGGTCTCGCGGTAGTACTTGCCGAGACCGTCGAGCGTGTGGCCGCGCTGGACCTGGACGCCGCTGTTCGGCACGTCGCAGATCTTGATGGTGTTGTTCTCGGAGGCGCCGATGGCGTCCGCGAGATCCAGGCCCACCTTCTTGGCGTCCACGTCGAAGGCGGCGACGAACTCGATGTCACGGACGTGGTAGTCGCCGAACTGGACGTGCATCAGGCCCGGGACCTTGGACTCCGCATCGGCGTCCTTGTAGTACTCGACGCCCTGAACCAGCGATGCGGCGCAGTTGCCCACACCGACGATGGCTACGCGAACCGAACCCATTCCGGTTGCTCCCTGTGTGTACGAGTGAGGCCCTGACTGGGCGCTCACGTGGCGGTGTCGCCGGGCGTGTCCGGCCGGGGGTCGTCCCCCGGCCGGGGCAGGCCGCCCGTCGCTCCAGATGTCGTGTCCTGATGTGCGGTCCCCTCGGCGGCGGGACCTCGCAGGTCCCGCCCCGCCCGCTCGCTCTCGATGAGCTCGTTCAGCCAGCGCACCTCGCGCTCCACGGACTCCATTCCGTGGCGCTGGAGCTCAAGCGTGTAGTCGTCGAGCCGCTCCCGGGTGCGGGCCAGGGAGGCCCGCATCTTCTCCAGGCGCTCCTCCAGCCGGCTGCGCCGGCCCTCGAGCACGCGCATGCGTACGTCACGCGACGTCTGCCCGAAGAACGCGAAGCGAGCGGCGAACGTCTCGTCGTCGTACGCGTCCGGGCCCGTCTGTGAAAGGAGCTGCTCGAAATGTTCCTTACCATCGGCCGTCAACCGGTAGACGATCTTGGCGCGACGTCCCGTGAGGGAGGCCGCGGCCTCGCCGATGTTCCCGGGTTCCTCGATCAACCAGCCGTTGGCGACCAGCGTCTTGAGGCAGGGATAGAGCGTCCCGTAGCTGAACGCCCGGAACACACCCAGTGATGTGTTGAGCCGTTTACGCAGCTCATAGCCGTGCATGGGGGACTCGCGGAGCAGGCCGAGTACGGCGAACTCGAGGATGCCGGATCGCCGGCTCATCGTCGCCTCCTCTCGCCCTTATGCCGCTCTGATGTATCGACTCGATACATCAGCACGATAGAACGAGGTTGCGCGTGCGACAAGAGCGGGCGTGGTGAACGGGATCACATCAGGGTTTCATCGTGGGCAAGTTGCCTGATTTGAGGTGAACTTCGGGACTCGGGGGTTTTGACGGTGCGTAGTCTGTGCGCCATGCAAACCACCGGGAACCGTGTGACGCCCGGGGGCGTCCCTGTCCCTGGTGCAGTACGGGTGAATGCGGAAGGGGCCGCATCCGTACTTCGGGGGGACCGGAAACCAGCCGCCTTTTCCAGGTGCGCAAAGGTGCGCCTGCCCGAGGAGTAGTCGTTCGATGAGCGAGCACCGTCGCAAAGCGCCGCAGCCGCAGGGAGGCGGACGTGCCGCGGCCCGACGCGGTCAGTCCGGCTCGTCCTCCGGCCGCCGTGCGGCGCCGCGAGGCGCCACAGGGTCTCCGTCCGGCTCGTACGGTCCGGAGAGCGAGGAACGCCCGTACGGCAGTCGCGCCGAAGCCCGGCGCGCGGCACAGCGGGGCGGTGGCCGCCGCAGAGCGGCCGAGCCGGGCCGAGGTGGCCGGCGGGCCGCCGCCGTGGCCGGTAAGAAGCGGATGATCGACTATCCGCGCTACGACCGGGACGGGTGGCGCCGCTGGGTGCCCTCCTGGAAGCTCGTCTCCGGGCTGTGCATCGGCTTCTTCGGCACCATGGTGGCCGCCGCGGGCATCGCCTACGCCATGGTGAGCGTCCCCGTCATCGACGACTCCGCCACCGCGCAGAACAACGTCTACTACTGGGCCGACGGCAGCCGGATGGTCGCCACGGGCGGCGAGCGCAACCGGCAGAGCGTCAGCCTCTCCCAGATCCCCAAGGAGATGCGCAACGCGATCATCTCCCAGGAGAACAAGACCTTCTACACGGACAGCGGCATCGACCCCAAGGGCATCGCCCGCGCCGTGTTCAACATGGCCAAGGGCGGTGACACCCAGGGCGGCTCCACCATCACCCAGCAGTACGTGAAGAACGCCATGCTGAACGACCAGTCGCAGACGATCTCCCGCAAGGTGAAGGAGATCTTCGTCTCGATCAAGGTCGGCACCGAGGAGCCCAAGGACAAGATCCTCGAGGGCTACCTCAACTCCGCGTACTACGGCCGCGGCGCCTACGGCATCCAGGCCGCCTCACGGGCGTACTTCAACGTGGACGCCGTCGACCTGAACGCCGGGCAGTGCGCCTTCCTGTCGGCGGTCCTCAAGGGCGCCACGTACTACGACCCGGCGGGCTCGACCTCGATCGACACGGCGGCCACGCCCGAGGCCAACCAGAAACGCGCCAAGAACCAGATGCAGGACACCCTCGACAAGATGGTGGAGTACGGGCATCTGAGCCAGGCGGACCGGGCGAAGTACACCGAACTCCCCAAGTGGAAGAACCCGGAGTCGAACGCCCAGCTCGGCGGCCAGATCGGCTACCTCGTCAGGCTGGCGAAGTCCTCTGTGATCAAGAACGACGTGGTGTCGGAGCAGCAGCTGGAGAAGGGCGGCTACTCGATCTACACGACCTTCGACAAGAAGAAGGTCGACGAGCTCGAGAAGGCCGTCCAGAAGGTCTACAAGAAGAACATCGACCCCAAGAAGCGCCCCGACAAGGACACCCACGTCCAGTTCGGCGGGGCTTCGGTGAACCCCGAGACGGGTGCCATCGAGGCCATCTACGGCGGTGAGGACGCCACCAAGCACTTCACCAACAACGCCGACGTCACCGGCGCCCAGGTCGGCTCGACCTTCAAGCCGTACGTGCTCGCGGCGGCGATGAAGTGGGGCGTGCGTGATCCCGACGGCGCCGAGACCCAGCCCCAGGACGAGCGCACGGTCGTCTCTCCGAAGAGCCTGTACAGCGGCAAGAACAACCTCAAGATCAAGAACTACGACGGGTCGATCTGGCAGAACGAGAAGGGCGAGCAGTGGCGCCAGGAGAACGACGGCAAGGACTCCGTCGGTGAGGCGCCCGACTACCAGATCGACCTTCGCGAGGCCATGCGGGAATCGGTGAACTCCGCGTTCGTCCAGCTCGGCATGGACGTCGGATTGGACAAGGTCAAGGAGTCCGCGGTCGACTCGGGCCTCCTGGAGAACAGCCTGGCGGGAGCGGGTTACCCCTCGTTCTCCATCGGTGTCTCGGACCCGAGTGCCATCCGTATGGCGGGCTCGTACGCCACCTTCGCGGACAGCGGCAAGCAGCGTGATCCGTTCTCGGTCACCAAGGTGACGAACAAGGACGGCACGCTCTTCTCGCACAAGGTGGAGACCAAGCAGGCGTTCACCGCGAAGGTCGCGGACAACGTCACGGACGTCCTCAAGACCGTCGTCGAGGAAGGCACGGGCACCAACGCCCAGCTCCAGGGGCGCGAGGTGGCGGGCAAGACCGGTACGACGGACGGCAACAAGTCGGCCTGGTTCGTCGGCTACACCCCGCAGCTGTCGACCGCGATCAGCATGTTCCGCTACCCGGACGACGAGACCATCAAGAACCGTTCGTTCCTGGAGATGTACGGAACGGGTGGCGAGGAGAAGATCCACGGTGCGTCCTTCCCGTCCGTGATCTGGCAGGACTACATGGAGGACGCGCTGAAGGGCGAGAAGGCCGAGAGGTTCCCGAAGCCCGAGCCCATCGGCGAGGTCATCAACGACACCCCGTCGCCGACGCCGACTCCCTCGCCCTCGGTGACGGAGGAGAAGCCGAGTCCGTCCCCGACGCCGTCGCCCAGCGAGACGGAGGTCACCCCCTCCCCCACGCCGACCGAGTCCTGCGGTCCCTTCGACTTCAAATGCGACGACGGGAACAACGGCGGCAGCGACAACGGCGGCAACGACGCAGGGGGGACAGGGAACAGTCCATCGCCCTCGACATCACCCAGTGAAACGGGCGGTGAAGAGGACGGCGGCGGATTCATCCGGGGCCCGAACGGCTAGCCGTCAAAACGTCCGGCTTGACTGTTTCACGTGAAACACGGGGAACAGTCGTAAGTTTCACGTGAAACAGGGGCCGCCGCATCCATCAGGGTGCGGCGGCCCCCACGTGTTCCCAGGTGCGTACGGCAGGATGTGCCCCATGCCCAGTGCAGAATCGACGCCAGCCAGCGTGCACGAGCCGGACCCGGTGCGGCCGACCAGGGAGGACACGGTCGCCGCGGCCGGCAGTGAGCTGATCGGCGGTCCCATGGGCCGACGCGCCCTGCTCGGCAGGTCCTGGTGGACCCCCGTGCGCGTGATCGCACTCGTGGCGATCGGCATGTTCGCCCTCGGTCTGGTCCAGAAGGCACCCTGCTACAACGGAGCCTGGTTCTTCGGCGCCAGTTCCCAGTACACGCACGCGTGCTACTCGGACATTCCGCACCTCTACCAGGGGCGTGGCTTCGTCGACGGACTCGTGCCGTACTTCGACAAGCTCCCCGGCGACATGGAGTACCTGGAGTACCCCGTGCTGACCGGTGTGTTCATGGAGGTGGCGACCTGGCTCACGCCGGGCAGCGGCACCATCCAGGACCAGGAGCAGTGGTACTGGATGGTCAACGCCGGGATGCTCATGGTCTGCGCGGCCGTCATCGCGGTCTGCGTCACCCGCACGCACACCCGGCGCCCCTGGGACGGTCTGCTGGTCGCTCTGGCGCCCGCCTTCGCGCTGACCGCCACCGTCAACTGGGACCTGCTGGCGGTCGCCCTGACGGCCGCCGCGATGCTGATGTGGTCACGGGAGCGCCCCCTGGCCTTCGGTGTGCTGCTGGGCCTCGCCACGGCCGCCAAGCTCTATCCCTTCCTGATTCTCGGCCCCCTGCTCGTCCTGTGCTGGCGCGCGGGCAGATGGCGGGAGTTCGGGAAGGCCCTGGGAGGCGCGGCCGGCGCCTGGCTCGTGGTCAACCTGCCGGTGATGCTGTTCGCCTTCGACGGCTGGTCGAAGTTCTACACGTTCAGCCAGGAACGCGGCGTGGACTTCGGTTCCTTCTGGCTGATCCTGGTCCAGAACACCGACAGCCCGCCCAGCACCGAGACCGTCAACACCCTTGCCACGTTGCTGATGCTGCTGTGCTGCGGCGCCGTCGCGGCGCTCACGCTGGCCGCCCCCCGGCGTCCGCGCTTCGCCCAGCTGGCCTTCCTGATCGTGGCGGCCTTCATCCTCACCAACAAGGTCTACTCACCGCAGTACGTGCTGTGGCTGGTGCCGCTGGCCGCGCTGGCCCGGCCGAAGTGGCGGGACTTCCTGATCTGGCAGGCATGCGAGGTGGTCTACTTCCTCGGCATCTGGATGTACCTCGCGTACACGACCAGCGGAGACGCCCACAAGGGCCTGCCCACGGACGGCTACCACTGGGCCATCGCCGTGCACCTGCTGGGAACGCTGTTCCTCTGCGTGATGGTGGTGCGCGACATCCTGATGCCGGACCGGGACCCGGTCCGGCGGACGGGCGACGACGACCCGTCGGGCGGCGTGCTCGACGGCGCCGAGGACGCCTTCGTCCTGGGCCCCGCCGCGCAGCCCGATCAGCACACGGCCCGCTTCGAGGGCCCACGGGTGAAGTGGGGCACGCGTCGGCCGACGGGCAGTTCGCTCTGAGCGAACGGTGCGGGGCCGTGCATGGAGAAGGGCCGTACACGGAAACGCCGTGTACGGCCCCTGACTCGGCCGGCGCGCTAGCGGTCGAGGATGCGGTCGAACTGAGTGGTGGTGTGCCGCAGATGGGCCACCAGCTCGTCGCCCACCGTCGGCTCCGCCGCGTCCGAGGGCACGAACAGGATCGACACCTGCATGTGCGGAGGCTCCGCGAACCAGCGCTGCTTGCCGCTCCAGACGAACGGCGAGAGGTTGCGGTTGACCGTGGCGAGGCCGGCCCGGGCGACGCCCTTGGCCCGCGGCATGACGCCGTGCAGCGCCTTCGGAGCCTCCAGACCCACACCGTGCGACGTACCGCCCGCCACGACCACCAGGAAGCCGTCCGAGGCGGCCCTCTGCTGCCGGTAGCCGAAGCGCTCGCCCTTGGCGACCCGCGTGACGTCCAGGACCGCACCGCGGTACTCGGTCGCCTCGTGATCGCCCAGCCACAGCCGCGTGCCGATCCGGGCGCGGAAGCGGGTCTGCGGGAACTGCTGCTGGAGCCGGGCCAGTTCATCGGCCTTGAGGTGGCTGACGAACATGGTGTGCAGCGGCAGCCGGGCCGCGCGCAGCCGGTCCATCCAGCCGATGACCTCCTCGACGGCGTCCGAGCCGTCGGTACGGTCGAGCGGCAGGTGGATGGCGAAGCCCTCCAGCCGGACGTTCTCTATGGCGGCGTGCAGCTGGGGCAGATCCTGCTCGCTGATGCCGTGCCGCTTCATCGAGGACATCACCTCGATGACCACACGGGCGCCGACGAGGCCGTACACGCCGTCGATGGAGGAGACCGAGCGCACGACGCGGTCGGGCAGCGGAACGGGCTCCTCGCCGCGCCGGTACGGCGTCAGGACCAATAGGTCACCACCGAAGAAGTCCTTGATCCGGGCGGCCTCGTAGGTGGTGCCCACGGCCAGCACGTCCGAGCCGAGCCGGGTCGCCTCCTCCGCCAGCCGCTCGTGCCCGAAGCCGTAGCCATTGCCCTTGCAGACCGGGACCAGCCCGGGGAACTGCTCCTGCACGTGCTTGTGATGCGCCCGCCAGCGCGCGGTGTCGACGTAGAGCGTGAGCGCCATGGCCGGACCTGGAACCTTTCTGGTGGCTGTCAGAGGTGCGGGATGAGGGGTGGGTGCGGGGTCAGCGGCGCGACATGTACATGTCGAGCGCCTTGTGGAGCAGCTTGTTCAGCGGGAAGTCCCACTCGCCGAGGTACTCGGCCGCCTGACCGCCCGTACCCACCTTGAACTGGATCAGACCGAAGAGGTGGTCGCTCTCGTCCAGGGAGTCGGAGATGCCGCGCAGGTCGTAGACGGTCGCACCGAGCGCGTAGGCGTCGCGGAGCATCGCCCACTGCATGGCGTTCGACGGCCGGACCTCGCGGCCGATGTTGTCGGAGGCGCCGTAGGAGTACCAGACGTGACCGCCGACCACCAGCATCGTCGCCGCCGACAGGTTCACCCCGTTGTGCCGGGCGAAGTACAGCCGCATGCGGTTGGGGTCCTCGTTGTTGAGGGCCGCCCACATGCGCTGGAAGTACGACAGCGGACGCGGCCGGAAGTGGTCGCGCACGGCCGTGATCTCGTACAGGCGCTGCCACTCCTCAAGGTCGTGGTAGCCGCCCTGGACGACCTCGACGCCGGCCTTCTCGGCCTTCTTGATGTTGCGGCGCCAGAGCTGGTTGAAGTTCTTGTGGACCTCTTCCAGGGACCGGTTGGCCAGCGGCACCTGGAAGACGTAGCGGGGCTGCACGTCGCCGAAGCCGGCGCCGCCGTCCTCGCCCTGCTGCCAGCCCATGCGGCGTAGCTTGTCGGCCACCTCGAAGGCGCGCGGCTCGATGTGGTCGGCCTCTATGTCCCGCAGGCGCTTGACGTCGGGGTCCTGGATGCCCTTCTTGATGGACGCGGCGTCCCAGCGCCGGATGATCACCGGCGGGCCCATCTTCACCGAGAAGGCGCCCTGCTGCTTGAGGTGCGCCAGCATCGGCTCCATCCACTCCTGGAGGTTCGGCGCGAACCAGTTGATGACCGGGCCCTCGGGGAGGTAGGCGAGGTAGCGCTTGATCTTGGGCAGCTGCCGGTACAGCACCAGACCCGCGCCGACCAGCTCACCGGTCCGGTCGTCGAACCAGCCGAGGTTCTCCGAGCGCCACTCGGCCTTGACGTCTGCCCATGCGGGGACCTGCATGTGACTAGCCGCCGGCAGGCTCTGGATGTAGGCCAGATGCTGCTCGCGGCTGATGGTCCTCAGGGTCAGGCTCATTCGGGGCGCTCCTCGGGCTGGTGTGTCCCCATGGGTACAGGGGCTCCGGCTCTCGCGCGAAGCCTACTGCGCCCTGTGAGCGCCCCGTCCGGCGTACGGCTGGAAGGCGTGGTCCGGCGGTCGGACGGCGAAGAGCTCAGGGGATGAGGCCGCCGTGGTAGATGCCGAAGAACAGTCCGGCCGCGGAGGCCCCGAGGCCCAGCACCAGACCGAAGCGCTCCCGCGTCGTCTCGGAGACGTACTGCCCGTATCCGCCGGTCAGGACCCCGAGAAGTCCCGCCCAGGAGGTCAGGACGTGCAGTCCTCGGAAGCTCGCCGTGGCGAGGGCGAGCACCGCGAGCACCAGGGTCACGGCCAGCAGCGCGTGCTGGAGAGGGTGTGGTTTGCCGTCGGTGGCCAGCAGCCCGGTCCGGGGCCTTGCCGGTCGCATGATCTGTGCCATGGGGAACCTCCTGCCGAAGGCAGTGTGTCTTCGCCCTATCACATCCGGTGAGTATCGATTGTGTCCCCTCAGGGCCGGATTTCAACCGCAAGCGCGCGGCCGGGTACTCTGTACCTTCTGCACTGGTGTCCTCTGCCTCCCACGGCCGGGCCGCCTCCCTGGAGGAGGCCCGATTGTCAGTGGGTCCTGGTTTACTCGTTGATACCGGTGCCAACGCATCGCAACCCTCCTGCCACGGAACGACCGTGGCCGCTGAGTCCAAAGGAGGTGGGTTCCACATGCGTCACTACGAGGTGATGGTCATCCTCGACCCCGATCTCGAGGAGCGTTCTGTCTCCCCGCTGATCGAGAACTTCCTCTCTGTCGTCCGTGACGGCGGCGGAAAGGTCGAGAAGGTCGACACCTGGGGCCGTCGTCGTCTCTCGTACGAGATCAAGAAGAAGCCCGAGGGCATCTACTCGGTCATCGACCTGCAGGCCGAGCCTGCGGTCGTCAAGGAGCTCGACCGCCAGATGAACCTGAACGAGTCGGTCCTCCGGACCAAGGTCCTCCGTCCCGAGATGCACTGAGCTTCCGCTCAGCTGATCCCGGGATCCGAGTAGCAGCAACCAAGCAGCCAGAGCAGCAAACCCGCCGAGAGGTACCCCCATGGCAGGCGAGACCGTCATCACGGTCGTCGGCAATCTTGTCGACGACCCCGAGCTGCGCTTCACCCCGTCCGGTGCGGCCGTCGCGAAGTTCCGTGTCGCGTCGACCCCCCGCACCTTCGACCGCCAGACCAACGAGTGGAAGGACGGCGAGAGCCTCTTCCTCACCTGCTCGGTCTGGCGTCAGGCGGCGGAGAACGTCGCCGAGTCGCTCCAGCGAGGCATGCGCGTCATCGTGCAGGGCCGGCTGAAGCAGCGGTCCTACGAGGACCGTGAGGGCGTCAAGCGCACGGTCTACGAGCTGGACGTCGACGAGGTCGGCGCCAGCCTGCGCAGTGCCACGGCCAAGGTCACCAAGACCTCGGGCCAGGGCCGCGGTGGCCAGGGCGGTTACGGCGGCGGTGGCGGCCAGGGTGGCGGCGGCTGGGGCGGCGGCCCCGGTGGCGGCCAGCAGGGCGGCGGAGCTCCGGCCGACGACCCCTGGGCGACCGGCGCTCCCGCCGGTGGCCAGCAGGGCGGCGGCGGTCAGGGCGGCGGCTGGGGCGGTGGCTCCAGCGGCTCCGGCGGCGGTGGCGGCTACTCGGACGAGCCCCCCTTCTAGGGCGGGCTCCACCCCACACTTCTTGATCACACAGGAGAAACATCATGGCTAAGCCGCCTGTGCGCAAGCCGAAGAAGAAGGTCTGTGCGTTCTGCAAGGACAAGGTCACGTACGTGGACTACAAGGACACGAACATGCTGCGGAAGTTCATTTCCGACCGCGGCAAGATCCGTGCCCGCCGCGTGACCGGCAACTGCACCCAGCACCAGCGTGACGTCGCCACGGCCGTGAAGAACAGCCGTGAGATGGCGCTGCTGCCCTACACCTCCACCGCGCGATAAGGGAAGGGTGACCGAACAATGAAGATCATCCTCACCCACGAGGTCTCCGGCCTCGGTGCCGCGGGCGACGTCGTCGACGTCAAGGACGGTTACGCTCGCAACTACCTGATCCCGCGGAAGTTCGCGATCCGCTGGACCAAGGGTGGCGAGAAGGACGTCGAGCAGATTCGTCGCGCTCGCAAGATCCACGAGATCCAGACCATCGAGCAGGCCAACCAGGTGAAGGCCCAGCTCGAGGGTGTGAAGGTCCGTCTGGCCGTCCGCTCCGGCGACGCCGGTCGTCTCTTCGGTTCCGTTACCCCGGCCGATGTCGCTTCGGCGATCAAGGCTGCCGGTGGCCCCGAGGTCGACAAGCGCCGCATCGAGCTGGGCTCGCCGATCAAGACCCTGGGCGCTCACGAGACGTCCGTGCGTCTGCACCCCGAGGTTGACGCCAAGGTCAGCGTCGAGGTCGTCGCTGCCTGAGCGCTCTGCTCTCGCTGAAGCGATGTGAGAGGGGGCCGTATCTCCCGACCGGGAGATACGGCCCCCTCTTCATGGTGTTTCACGTGAAACGGTCACCGCGTCGCGCCCGTGACGATCCACCGACCCGACCTGGTGCGCAGCCACAGCGTCACCAGACGCATCGCCATCATCAGCGTCATGGCCGCCCACAGCACGGTGAGCCCTCCGCCGACGGCGGGCACGAGGAGGGCCGCGGGGGTGAAGACCGCCAGGGTCAGCAGCATCGCCCAGGCCAGGTACGGGCCGTCACCCGCACCCATCAGGACACCGTCCAGGACGTAGACCACTCCGCAGATCGGCTGCGCGACGGCCACGATCACCAGCGCCGGCAGTGCGGCGTCCTTGACCGCGGAGTCACTGGTGAACAAGGGCAGAAACGCTGGGCGGGAGAGCACCACGAGCAGTCCGAGTACGACGCCGACCGCGACACCCCACTCCACCATCCTGCGGCAGGCTTCGCGGGCACCCTTGGCGTCCCCGGCGCCCAGGTAGCGTCCGATGATGGCCTGACCGGCGATGGCGATGGCATCGAGGGCGAAGGCCATCAGGCTCCACAGGGACAGGATGATCTGGTGGGCCGCGATGTCGGCGTCACCGAGGCGGGCCGCCACGGCCGTCGCGATCATGAGAATCGCCCGCAGCGAGAGCGTGCGCACGAGCAGCGGCATCCCGGCCTGAGCGGATGCCCGGATGCCGGCGGCGTCCGGACGCAGGGACGCCCCGTGGCGTCGCGCCCCGCGCACCACGACCCACAGGTACACCGCGGCCATGCCGTACTGAGCGATGACGGTGCCCCAGGCGGATCCCGCGATGCCGAGGCCGGCGCCGTACACGAGCAGGACGTTGAGGACGGCGTTCGCGAGGAAGCCGCCTATGGCCACGTAGAGCGGGGTCCGGGTGTTCTGGAGTCCGCGCAGGACACCGGTCGCGGCGAGCACGACGAGCATGGCGGGGATGCCGAGGGAGGCGATGCGCAGATAGGTGATGGCGTACGGGGCCGCCGTGTCGGAGGCGCCGAAGAGTTCCACGAGCGACGGGGCCGTGGGCAGTACGACGGCGATGACGGCGGCTCCGAGCAGCAGCGCCAGCCAGATGCCGTCCATGCCCTGGCGGATAGCGGCCTGGAGGTCGCCCGCGCCGACGCGTCGGGAGACGCCCGCCGTGGTGGCGTAGGCGAGGAAGACGAACACGCTGACGGCTGTGGTGAGCAGGGCCGAGGCGATCCCGAGTCCGGCGAGTTGCGCGGTGCCGAGATGGCCGACGATCGCACTGTCGGCCATCACGAAAAGGGGCTCGGCGACGAGCGCGCCGAAGGCCGGAACGGCCAGCGCGACGATCTCTCGGTCGTGCCGGCGCCGGACGGTTCGGGGACGCGCGGGGGCCTGTGTCATGAGCACCAATCTAATCGTCCACAGGTAAGAGATGCAAAGCTTTTGAGACCCTTACGGATCGTCTCACCCCGTGCACTTCTGGGCACCGTTCGAAGTGATCTTGAGCTGACCGGGCAAGTTTTTCTTCTGCACAGGCCGTGGACGGTGAAGTTGCAGGTCAGGATGGCTTCTGCGATCAGGGTGCGGGCTTGTTCACAGGGCTGTCCACCGGGTCGTGCACAGGTTTGGCGGAGTTCTCCACAGCATCTGGCCCGTCGTCCACATGGCCTGTGGATAACCAGATTGGCTGACGGTGCCGACCGGCCTACGGTGGTCCGGCGCCCGCTCCGTCCGTCGCCCTGTGAACCATCACAAAACCGACGCGCCAGAACCGGAGTTGGGCGTCTTATTTGTCAGTGCCGTGCCGTAGAAATGAGGGGCACGGCGAGGTCCGCTCGGCGGACGGGAGGAGGTGGCTCGGTGAGCATTTCCGAGCCCTTGGACGACCCGTGGGCCGACAGCGGTCCCAGTGATCGTCTGCCTGCTTCCCGTCGGCGCGGTGACGGGGGCCTCAGCCGCGACGAGCAGCACGAGCGCGGCGCGGACAACGGCTCGTGGGACGGCGGCGGGCCGTCGTTCGAGCGAGTCCCCCCGCAGGACCTGGACGCCGAGCAGTCCGTCCTCGGCGGCATGCTCTTGTCCAAGGACGCCATCGCCGACGTCGTCGAGATCCTCAAGGGCCACGACTTCTACAAGCCCGCCCACGAGACGGTCTACCAGGCCGTCCTCGACGTCTACGCCAAGGGCGAGCCGGCCGACCCCATCACGATCGCGGCCGAACTCACCAAGCGCGGTGAGATCAACAAGGTCGGCGGCGCCTCGTATCTGCACACCCTCGTCCAGACCGTGCCGACGGCCGCGAACGCCGCCTATTACGCGGAGATCGTGCACGAGCGGGCCGTCCTGCGCCGCCTGGTGGAGGCCGGCACCCGGATCACGCAGATGGGGTACGCGGCGGACGACGACGTCGACGAGATCGTCAACCGCGCCCAGGCCGAGATCTACGCCGTCACCGAGCAGCGCACCAGCGAGGACTACCTGCCGCTCGGCGACATCATGGAGGGGGCGCTCGACGAGATCGAGGCGATCGGTTCGCGCAGTGGCGAGATGACCGGTGTGCCCACGGGCTTCACGGACTTCGACTCGCTGACCAACGGCCTGCACCCCGGTCAGATGATCGTCATCGCCGCCCGCCCCGCCATGGGCAAGTCGACGCTCGCGCTGGACTTCGCCCGCGCGGCGTCGATCAAGAACAATCTCCCGAGCGTCATCTTCTCGCTCGAAATGGGGCGCAACGAGATCGCGATGCGTCTGCTGTCCGCCGAGGCCCGCGTGGCGCTGCACCACATGCGGTCCGGCACGATGACGGACGACGACTGGACCCGCCTGGCCCGCCGGATGCCTGACGTCTCGGCGGCCCCGCTCTACATCGACGACTCCCCGAACCTGTCGATGATGGAGATCCGGGCCAAGTGCCGCCGTCTCAAGCAGCGCAACGACATCAGGCTCGTGGTCATCGACTATCTCCAGCTGATGCAGTCCGGCGGCTCCAAGCGCGCCGAGAGCCGTCAGCAGGAGGTCTCGGACATGTCCCGCAACCTCAAGCTCCTGGCCAAGGAGCTGGAGGTCCCGGTCATCGCGCTCTCCCAGCTGAACCGTGGTCCCGAGCAGCGCACCGACAAGAAACCGATGGTCTCCGACCTGCGTGAGTCCGGTTCGATCGAGCAGGACGCCGACATGGTCATCCTGCTGCACCGCGAGGACGCCTACGAGAAGGAGTCCCCGCGCGCGGGCGAGGCCGACCTGATCGTGGCCAAGCACCGTAACGGCCCGACGGCGACGATCACGGTCGCCTTCCAGGGTCACTACTCGCGGTTCGTGGACATGGCGCAGACCTGAGCGCGGGTCTGCCGGCCCGGCTGGAACGACCGTGTCGTCGCAAGGCGCGATCAGCGCGGTGAACCGCGCGTCCCAGCCGGGGAGCAGTTCGATCAGCCGGGCCCGGGCGGCAGGCGGGTCGTCGAATGGATCCCGCTGAGCGAGGTCGCCGACCGGCGTGCGGCGCGGGCCACCGGGATGGACGAGCGGCGTTGGCGGACCTCACTCGGGCCCTGCCTGGAGCGGACCTTTGCCACGGGCCGCTTCCCCCGCACTGGCCCAGGCCACGGGCCCGGCTGGGACGTAATCGGCTCGACGTGGACCGCCCGGGAGGGTGGACTGGGGGCATGACGACACCTCAGGATGAGCTGCTTCCCGCCACCCGTCGGCAGTTGCTGCACCGGATTGCCGTGGCACAGACCGAGGGGCGTACGCCCTCGCTCGTGGCGGCGGTTGTCCGGGGCGGGCGGACTGTGTGGCACGGTGCGCGGACCTCGGTCGACGGGCACGGCCCCGACGAGAACGTGCAGTACCGCATCGGCTCGATCACCAAGACGTTCACGGCTGTTCTCGTCCTGCGGCTGCGTGACGAGGGCCTGCTCGACCTCGGTGACCCTCTGGAGAAGCATCTGCCGGGTACCGGGGCGGGTGAGGCCACGATCGCCGAGCTGCTGGCCCATTCGGGCGGACTGGCCGCCGAGTCGCCGGCGCCGTGGTGGGAGCGGACGCCGGGATCACTGCGGCCCGAGCTCGCCGACGTGCTGGGCAAGCGGCCGCTGCTGCACCCGGTGGGCCGCCGGCACCACTATTCCAACCCCGGCTACACCCTGCTCGGTGCGCTGGTCGAGCAGCTTCGCGGTGCCTCGTGGGAGGACGTGCTGCGGCGGGAGGTGCTGGAACCGCTGGGCCTCGGGCGCACGGCCACGCGCCCGAGCGCTCCGCACGCGGGTGGCTGGGCGGTGCATCCCTGGGCCGACGTGATGCTGCCCGAGCCGGCCGAGGATCTCGGCAGGATGGCCCCCGCCGGTCAACTCTGGTCCACCACCGGGGATCTGGCGCGGTTCGCCGTCTTTCTGACGTCGGGGGACGACCGGGTCCTGGGCGCGGACACCGTCCGGGAGATGCGGGCCCCCGCCGCAGCGGTGGAGGCCGCGGACGTCGCCGACGGCGCGGCGTACGGCCTGGGGCTGCAGATCCAGTACCGGGACGGGCGGCTGCTCGTGGGGCACTCCGGCTCCCTGCCGGGCTTCCTGGCCAACCTCACCATCGCCGTGGAGGACGACATCGCCGCGGTGGTGCTGACCAACTGCACCTCAGGACCGCTGCTCGGCGGGGTGGGTGCCGA
Organism: Streptomyces sp. NPDC058985; assembly: GCF_042740985.1. Classification (NCBI taxonomy): domain Bacteria; kingdom Bacillati; phylum Actinomycetota; class Actinomycetes; order Kitasatosporales; family Streptomycetaceae; genus Streptomyces; species Streptomyces sp. NPDC058985. The sequence continues at coordinate 17,964 of NZ_JBHYJX010000081.1, forward strand.
CCTCGTGCGTATCGTCGCCGAGGCGGAACCCCGGATCCCCGAACCGTGGCGTCCGCTGCCGCAGGCGGACACCTCCGTACTGGAGTTGGCCGGCCAGTGGTACTGGGGGACGCACGCCTTCGCCCTCCGGCTGACCTCCGACGGGGGAGTGTCGCTTGAGCCCCTGTCGGGTCAGGGCCGACGGTCGCGCTTCCGGGCCAACGGTGACGGGACCTGGACGGGCCTGGAGGGCTACTACGCCGGGGAGCTGCTGGAGGCGGTACGGCGTCCCGACGGAAGTGTGAGCCACCTGGACCTGGGATCGTTCGTCTTCACTCGGCAGCCGTACGAAGCGGGTTCCCCCGTACCGGGCGGGGTGGACCCGGAGGGCTGGCGAGGGATCGGCTAGGCGCTGTCCCATGGCTGTGGGGCCCTGTTTCACGTGAAACAGGGCCCCACAGCCATGGGCGCTCCGGATGGGAGTGCTTGCTCACAGTTGGAGCTTGAACCCCGTGTGCGAGGACGAGAAGCCCAGGCGCTCATAGAAGCGGTGGGCGTCGGCGCGGGTCTTGTCGGACGTGAGCTGCACCAGCTGGCATCCCTGCCGCCGGGACTCGTCGATCGCCCACTCGATGAGCTGTGTGCCCAGGCCGCTGCCGCGCTCGTCGGCATGGATGCGTACACCTTCGATGATCGACCGGGTGGCGCCGCGCCGGGACAGGCCGGGGACGATCGTCAACTGGAGGGTGCCGACGACACGGCTGTCACGGACGGCGACGACCACATGCTGGTTCGGATCGGCGTCGAGCCGTTCGAACGCGGCGAGATACGGGTCCAGGTCGTCCGGTGACTCCCGCTGGGCGCCCAAGGGGTCGTCGGCGAGCATCGCGACGACCGCCGGGATGTCCGCCGCGGTGGTCCGGCGTATTTCAAGATCTGCCATGACCGCACCCTATGTCCGTGGGCCGCGCTCCGAGTCGGGCTAGGCGGGCACCGGCGCCTTGAGGGTCTCCACGGCCCGGACCAGCGGGGCCAGGTCGGGGTTGGTGGCCGCCTCGTCGAGGGCCTCGCGCAGCGCGGCGTCGTTGGTGGGCCGGGCCTCGTCCAGCAGCTTGACGCCGGCCGCGGTGACGTTGGTGTAGATACCGCGACGGTCCGTGGGGCACAGGTAGCGCTCGAGCAGCCCGCGGTCCTCGAGCCGGGTGACCAGGCGGGTCGTCGCGCTCTGGCTGAGCACGACGGCGTCGGCGACCTGCTTCATCTGCAGGTGCCCTCCGTCGCCGTCGTGCTGCCGGCTGAGCACGTCGAGCAGGGAGTACTCGCGCACGCTCAGGTCGTGCCCGGCCTGCAGCGCGCGCTCGATGTGGGCCTCGATCCTCCCGTGCAGC
>NZ_JBHYJX010000082.1:0-18806 GCF_042740985.1 Streptomyces sp. NPDC058985
GACCAGAGGCACCCCCCGGTCCGTGGCGCGGGCCCTACGGGCGCCCGGCCCCGGTGGGCGGCCGCCCGTGGAACGCCGCACGATAGGCGTACGGGGTGGTGCCGACCACCCGGCGGAACCGCTCCCGGAAGGCCGTCGGCGAGCCGAACCCCGCCTGCCGGGCGATCCGTTCGACCGAGTGGTCGCCGTTCTCCAGCAGGTACTGGGCCCGCCGCACCCGCGCCCGCAGCAGCCACTGCAGCGGAGTGGTCCCCGTCTGCTCGCGGAACCGGCGGCTGAAGGTGCGCTCGCTCATGCCCGAGCGCGCCGCCATCGCGGCCAGGGTGACCTCCCCGGCCAGGTTGTCCTCGATCCACTCCAGCAGCGGCTCCAGGTCCGAGCCGCGCGGCACGGGAGGGTGCTCGTGGACGATGAACTGGGCCTGGCCGCCCTCCCGTTCCAGCGGTACGACACACATCCGGGCGGCGTGCGCGGCGACCGCCGAGCCCAGATCCCGGCGGATCATGTGCAGGCACATGTCCAGCCCGGCCGCGGCCCCGGCCGACGTGAGGATCTGCCCGTTGTCGACATAGAGGACGTCCGGTCGCACGTCGACGCGGGGGTGACGCCGGGCCAGCTCCGCCGCGGCGATCCAGTGGGTGGTGGCGCGCAGCCCGTCCAGCAGCCCCGCCTCCGCGAGCACGAAGGCGCCCACGCACACGGACGCGATCCGCGTACCGGCGGCCGCGGCCTGCCGCAGCGCCGACAGGACGCGCTCGGAGGGCGGGCCGGACTCCTCGGAGCGACCCGGCACGATGATCGTGTCCGCGCTCTCCAGCGCCTCCAGGCCGAGTTCGATCCGCAGCGTGAGTCCCTCGGTGCGCACCTCCGGCGACTCCGCGCACAGGCTCACCCGGTACGGACTGCGCCCGTCGGGCAGCCGCGTCCAGTCGAACGTCTGCATGGGTGCCGCCATGTCGAACGGCACCACGTCGTCGAGGACCAGGATCGCCACAGTGTGCATATCCGCCACCCTAGGCGGATTCCCGCCGCGCCCGGAATCCCGTGCCAGGCCCGGTCCGTCCGCTCGCGGTGCGGGAAACAGCCTGCTGGAGGCGTTGGCGAGAATCCGTTGGAAGCTGTCGTTTCAGCCTCTGTGTGATCAAGCACCTGCTCCCTAGCGTGGCCTTCCAGCAACGCATCGACCGACCCTGCCCCCGGAGCCCCGACCGATGACCAAGATCCTGCTGTCCCTCCACGTCCTGGCCGCCATCATCGCCGTCGGACCCGTCACCGTCGCGGCCAGCATGTACCCGGCTGCCGTCCGGAAGGTGCCGGTGGCCCTGCCCGCGGGAGCGGGGGCGGGGGAGGCGGCCGGCCCCGGTGACGTGAGCACCGTCCGGCTGCTGCACCGCATCTGCCGGGTCTACGCCGGACTCGGCATCGCGGTGCCGGTCCTCGGCTTCGCCACCGCGGCCGCCATGGGCGTCCTCGGTGACGCGTGGCTCATCGCCTCCATCACCCTCACCGCGGTCGCCGCCGGCCTCCTGATCGCCTTCGTGCTGCCCCGCCAGGAGGAACTGCTCGAGGAACTGGCCGCCCGGCGGCCCGTGGAACGCGCCCGCACGGCGCGGCTCGCCATGTTCACCGGCCTGTTCAACCTGCTGTGGGCCACGGTGACGGTCCTCATGATCGTCCGGCCCGGTTCGACGACCGGTGCCTGAGCCGCCGTCACCTCCTGGGTGGAATGTGCACCCCCGGGTGGAGGGGCGCCTAGAATGCTCAGTCGCGCCCCCGTACGGGGGCGGACGACACGAAAGGCGCGTTGACGGGTGTTCCAGGATTCCCCCATCTACGACCGACTTGTCGCCGAACGCGGTGACGTTCCCGAGCAGGTGCGGCGGGACGCCGAGCGCGTGAGCAGGGAGCTGGAGGTGGTCATGCGCCCGCTGCACGCTCCCGGCCACCTGCCCGGCACCGGGCGGCAGGCGTCCCCGGGCGCCGGCTGGCAGCGCACCGCCCTGCTGCCCGGCCCGCGCCCGCACTGACGGGCGCCGCCGCGGCGGCGCCGCCCGGATCTCACCTCGCGGCCGTCGTACCCGGGCCGTCCGCGTCCATCGCGTCCTGACCGCCCGGCCGCGCCAGCCACTCGGCGATGGTGCGGGCGATCGGCTGGCCCGTGTCCACCTCCACGAAGCCGAACTGCCCCGACTGGTTGCACTCCAGGAACCACCAGGTGCCGTCGCCGTCCTCGGCGAAGTCGAGGGCCCCGTAGGCGAGTCCCGCCGCGCGGAGATAGGCGCGGACCGTCTCGGCCACCCGCGGCTCCACCTCCACCGGCCGCCATGGCTCGCCGGACTCCGCGAAGCGGACGTCCACCTCGGCCGTGTCCGGTTCCGCCAGGGCGCTCTTCCGGGCCGCCAGCAACTCGTCGCCGACGGCGGTCAGCCGGATGTCCGCACGCTTGGCGACCCGGCGCTGCAGCAGCGTCGGCCCGTGCGCCACGGCCTCGAAGTCGGCCTCGGGAGGAACCCTGCTGGTCGGCACCGCCAGAGGCGGATCCTGGGGGTGCGCGCCCGAGACGGCCTTGACCACCAGATCCGGATACCGCTCGGCGAATTCCCGCGCCGCCCGCGGAAAGGTCGTGATCAGCGTGGCCGGCACGGGCAGCCCGCACCGCTGGGCCAGACGCAGCTGCCAGGGCTTGTAGCGCGCCCGGTGCGCCGCGTCCGGCTGGTTCATCCAGCGCGCCCCACTGCCGCGGAGCATGCCGTACAGCGCCTGACCGGCCTCCTCGGTCAGCCACGCGGACGGCTGGGCGGCCCGGGTGGCCGCACCGCCCGGCCTGCGCACCCAGACGGACCGCAGCCCGCCGATGCTCACCAGACGGCCGCCCGAGGACAGATGGCCCCGGAAGGAACCGTGCACGAACTCGCCGGAGAGTGCGACGGAATCGGGCAGATCGGCGGGGTCCAGGCGGACCACCGGTACTCCCGACGCGTTCAGGTGCACCACCACCATGTCCGCGGTGACGTCCTCTTCGCTGGTCAGGATCAACACGGTCATTCTCAGCGGTCCGTGTTCAGTCGTCGAAGTGGGTCTTCGACCCCGCGGTGGAGGTCGTGGTCCCCAGCTCCCTGAGCAGCGCGTGGTCGCAGGCGGCGACCCGCCCGTCCAACAGCACGTTCAACTGCAGCCCGGAGTCGTAGACGTACGGAGTGGTGGCTTCCAACTCCACTGCGGGCCGTGCGTAGTTGAGCGCGAACGGTTGCATCGTCTCTCCCTAGTCGGTGCTGCGCCGATCAGTTGACGACCCCATCGCGCCGTCTCCTGGTCCGCCGACTTCCTTCGGCTTCCAGAGACTTATACGAATCGAACGGGTGATTGGTTTCCTTACGCTGCGTAATCACCGGGCGAGCCGACGCCCTGCTTCCGGTCCGTGCCGCCCCGCCGGCCGCCGAGAGAGCCGCGTGCGGAACGCAGTGCGAGGAGCAGTACGCCGATGTCGTCCAGGTAGACCGGGTCGGGCACCAGGTCCGCGGGGAGCACCAGATAGAGGACGGCACCCCAGAAGACCCAGCGCGGGCCCGTGGGGAGCCCGGCTCGTCGGAGGTCCCGTCGGGTGCGGACCAGGCGCACCAGGACGGCCACCGCCGCCGCGAGGACCAGCGTCGCGAGCAGCGCCGCCACCAAGATCACCACTGTTGTCGTGTCCACCGGTCCCCTCCTTCGGGCTGCGCGGCGCGCACCCACTCTCCCGGATGCCCGTTCGGGGCGGCGGCAAGACCGGTGTGTGACGTCTCTCATCCCTGTGGCCCACCCGAAGTGGCAGCGCGCGCCGGACGTGCCTAGTAATGGGCAGCACAGCGCGAGTCGCACGTCGGGGACGCAGGGCGGCCGCACCCCCACCACCCGGAGGGACCATGACCACCGGCTCTTCATCACCCCGTTCGCCCGAATACGCCATATCCGCCCTGGACCTGCCCACCGGGGAGACGACGACGGGCACGGGCACGACGCGTCCACCCGGCGGGGCTCCCGGCACCCGGAACTCCTCCGTCCGGGAAGCGGACGTCCGGTACGCGGACGTCTGGGAGTCCGGCCTCGACGACCCGCGCGCCGACGGATCCGACCGCCCCGAGCCCGACTTCGCCGACTCCGACTTCCCCGACTCCGACCTGCTCGACGACGACTTGCTCGACGACGACCTCCTCGACCCCGACCACCCAGGGTCCGGCCGCCACGAGTCCGACCCCCGCGACGCCGGCCGCCACGAGCGCGCCGCCGACGGCACGCAGGAGCGCGCCTACGGCGACCCCGTCGGCGACCTCGTGCGCGCCGCCGTGGCCGACCGCCCGCTGGACGAGGTCGTCGACCTGATCACCACGCTGGAGCGGTCCCCGCAGTACGCGCAGGCCACGGTCGACGCGCTCCGCGCGGTCGGCGTCAACCGGTCGGTGGAGGACGTGACCCGGCTGGTCGGCCTGCTGACCCGGCCGCCGCGCCACCCGGACAGCGCCGACGAGGCGATCCGGGCCGCCGCCGAATGCCGCTCGGTGGAGGACGTGACCCGGCTGATGGCACTGCTGCACCGCACGCCCCTGGAGCCGCACTGCGGCCGGGAGGCCGTACGGGCCGCCGCCACCGGCCGGCCCGTCGAGGAACTCGTCGACCTGATCGGCCGGCTCGCCGAGAACGGACACGAACGCCCGGAGCGGCCCGACGCACGGCAGTTGCGGGCGGCCCAGGACGCGAACGACGAGGACGACGGCCGCGAGAGCCACGGGCGGGCGCCCGCCGGCCGTCCGGTACGACGGTCCCGCGTCTTCGGCGCCGCGGACCGCCGCGGCCGGGAGCGCCGCAGGACACCGCGCCCGGCCCGCCGGGACCGCGACCGCGCGTCCGAAGGCCGCGTCCGCCGCGACGACCGCGCCGCCCGACGGTCCGCCCGCGGCCCGGCCTGGCCCGCCTGGCTCACCGTCGCCGTCCTGGCCGGCTGCGGCGTGGCCTTCTTCCCCCTGCACCGCGCCGATGCCTCGGCCGCCGTCTACGGCGTCGCCCTCGGCCTGTCGGCGCTCTGCCTGGTGCTGGCCCTGCTGCTGACCCTGCGGCCCGCCGTGGCGCTGCTCGCCGCGGCGGTCGTGGGCCCGACGGCGCTGGCCGCGGCCAAGCTCTACGGCAGCGTGACCCCGTCGTCCCCGGTCTCCCGGGCCGCGGACCTGACGCTGGCCCCCACCTGGGTCGCGGTGGCGGTCGCCGTGGCGGCCGCACTCGTCGCGCTCACCGCCCTGTGCGTGCGGGTGGCCTCACCGGACGCCACCCGACGGCACCGACCGCCCCGCCGGATCACCGCGGCGCGCGCCGCGGACTGACCCCGTCCCCCTCGTGGTCCGTGCCGGGAGGAGCTTCCGGCACGGACCGTGTGCCGTCCTCACACCCCCAGCATGCCCGCCGGATGCTCGTGTTCGAGGAGGGCGGTGAGTACCCGGTCCGGTGTGAGGGGGAGTTCGCGGATGCGGATCCCGGTGGCGTGGTGGACGGCGTTGCCGACGGCCGCGGCCGTGCCGACGATGCCGATCTCGCCGATCCCCTTGCTGCCCATGGGGTTGAGGTGGTCGTCGGCCTCGTCGACCCAGTACGCCTCCGGGGCCACGACGTCCGCGTGCGCGGGTACGTGGTACGAGGCCAGGTCGGACTGGGTGAAGTCGCCGAACGCCGGGTCCATCGTGCTGTCCTCGGTCAGCGCCATGCCCAGGCCCATCGTCATGCCCCCGATGAACTGGGAGCGGGCCGTGCGGGCGTTGAGGATGCGGCCGGCGGCGAAGACGCCCAGCAGCCGCGTCACCCGTACCTCTCCGGAGACCGTGTCGACGGCGACCTCGGCGAAGTGCGCGCCGAACGCGTGCCGGGCGTACGCACTCTCGGCGTCGACCGTGCCCGAGGTGTCGGCCTCGGCCACCAGCCCCTCCTCGGGCAGCGGCTCCGAGCGCCCGGCCAGCAGACCGGTCAGCCGGACGCACGCCGCGTGCACCGCCGACCCCCAGGACGCGGTGCCCGAGGAACCGCCGGCCACCGAGCCGAAGCCGATGTCGCTGTCGGCGATCTCCACCCGGACCGCGTCCAACGGGGCGCCGAGGGCGTCGGCCGCTATCTGCGCGAGCACCGTCCGGGCGCCCGTGCCGATGTCGGTGGCGTTGACCCGGACCAGGAAGCCGCCTCCGGGCAGCGCCCGCGCCGATGCCACGCCGGGCCCCACCAGGACCGGATAGGTGGCCGAGGCCACCCCGCTGCCGATCAGCAGAGGACCGGACGCGCGGGAACGCGGGCGGGGATCGCGGTCCTCCCAGCCGAAGCGGCGGGCGCCGTCGCGCAGGCACTCCACCAGATGCCTGCTGCTGAAGGGCTTTCCGCTCTCGGGCTCGGTCTCCGGCTCGTTGCGGATCCTCAGCTCCACCGGGTCGACGCCGAGTTCGACGGCCAGCTCGTCCATGGCCGACTCGAGGGCGTACATGCCGGGGCACTCGCCGGGCGCGCGCATCCACGACGGCGTGGGCACGTCCAGCGGCGCCACCCGGTGGAGCGTGCGCAGCGTCGGAGCGGCGTACATCACGCGCGCGGGCACCGCCGCCTGCTCGACGAACTCCTTCACCCGCGAGGTGTACGTGGTCATCTCGTGCGTCAGGGAGGTGAGCCGGCCGTCGGCGTCGGCACCGATCCGCAGCCGGTGCAGGGTCGGCGCGCGGTGTCCGACGACCGCGGGCAGGTAGCGGCGCGGCAGCGCGACGGTCACCGCACGGCCGGTCTCCCGCGCCGCCATCGCGGCGAGCACCACGTCGGGGCGCGGCGTGCCCTTCGACCCGAAGCCGCCGCCCACGTGCTCCGAGCGCACCGTGATCCGATCCTCCGGCATGTCGAACATCCGGGCGAGTTCGGCGCGGACGGCCGAGGTGCCCTGACTGGAGGAGTCCACCGTCAGCCGGTCGCCGTCCCACCGCGCCGTACTGGCGTGCGGTTCCATCGGGTGGTTGTGCAGCGGCGGCACCCGGTACCCGACGTCGAGCCGGGTGGCCGAGGACGCGAAGGCACCGTCCGGGTCGCCCAGTTCGGTGACGGCCGGGAATCCGCCGTTGGCCGTCTCGGGGACGTACGCCTCCGGGTGCGAGGCGGTGAGCGTCACGTCGTGGTCCTCCGTCTCGTACGTGACGCGGACGGCGGCGGCACCCGCACGGGCCGCTTCGAGGGTCTCGGCCACCACCAGGCCCACGAACCAGCCCCGGTGCGGCACCCGCGGGCTCTGGAGCACGGCCAGTACCGGGTCGTCGGGGTCTTGGAGGCGGGGCGCGTTCTCGTGGGTGAGCACCGCGAGCACGCCGGGCAGCGCGAGCGCGGGGGCGGTGTCGACGGCGGTCACCCGGCCCCGGGCGACCGTCGCCGGCACGGGCCAGGCCTGGGCGTGGTCGGGGGCGTCGTACTCGGCGGCGTACCGGGCGGTGCCGGTGACCTTCTCCCGCCCCTCCCGGCGCTCGGCGGGAGCGCCCAGGACGGTCTCGGTGGCGGTCATGGGGTTCTCCTCGGGGACGCCGGGTTCAGGTCGTGGCCGGCGGGGCGAGCCGGCCCAGTACGTCGAGGGCGAGCCGGCGGGCCAGGGGCACCTTGTAGGCGTTGTCCCGCAGCGGTTCGGCGGCGGCCAGCTCCAGGTCGACGGCGTGCTCGAAGGCCGCCGTCGTGGGCGCGGCGCCGGTCAGCGCGTCCTCGGCCCGCCGCGCGCGCCAGGGCCGGTGGGCCAGCGCCCCGAAGGCGATGCCGGCCCGTACCACCACCCCGTCGTCGATGTGCAGCACGGCGGCGACGGAGGCCAGCGCGAAGGCGTACGAGGCCCGGTCGCGGGCCTTGCGGTACGCCGAGGGCAGACCGGCCGTGGCGGCGGGCAGCACCACGCCGGTGATCAGCTCGCCGGGGCGGATCTCCGTGTCCCGCTCCGGGTGCATGCCCGGCAGCCGGTGGAAGTCGGCGGCGGGCACGGCCCGGGTGCCCTCGGCGCCGGTCAGCTCCACGCGCGCGTCGAGGGCGGCCAGCGCCACCGCCATGTCCGACGGGTTGGTGGCGATGCACTGGTCGGAGTGGCCCAGCACGGCGTGGTCGCGGTGCACCCCCTCCAGGGCGCCGCACCCGGTGCCGGGCTCCCTCTTGTTGCAGGGCTTGGAGGCGTCCTGGAAGTACGGGCAGCGGGTGCGCTGGAGCAGGTTGCCGGCCGTGGTGGCGGCGTTGCGCAACTGCCCCGAGGCGCCCGCCAGCAGCGCCTGGGACAGCGCGGGGTAGCGGTCGCGGACGACGGGGTGGGCGGCGAGGTCGCTGTTGCGGACCGTCCCGCCGACCCGCAGCGCGCCGTCGGGCAGCTCCTCCACCGTGTCCAGCGGCAGCCGGGTGACGTCGACGAGGGCGGCCGGCGTCTCCACACCGAGCTTCATCAGGTCCACGAGGTTGGTGCCGCCGCCGAGGTAGCGGGCGCCGGGGTGGGCCGCGAACGCCTCCGTGGCCTCGTCGACGCTGGCGGCCCGTACGTACGCGAAGGGCTTCACGGGATCACGTCCTCGACCGCGTCGGCGATCCGCGGATACGCGCCGCAGCGGCACAGGTTGCCGCTCATCCGTTCCCGGATCTCCTCCCGGCCCAGCGCGACGGGCTCCCCGGAGGGCGTCGCGGGGTCGGTGACGTGGGACGGGTGGCCGGCCGCGGCCTCGGCGAGCACGCCGACCGCCGAGCAGATCTGGCCCGGGGTGCAGTACCCGCACTGGTAGGCGTCGCGGTCCAGGAAGGCCCGCTGCATCGGGTGCAGCTCCTCGCCGTCCCCCGCGAGGCCCTCGACGGTGGTGATCTCGCAGCCGTCCAGGGCGACCGCGAGGAGCAGGCAGCCGTTCATGCGCCGGCCGTCCACCAGGACCGTGCAGGCGCCGCACTGCCCGTGGTCGCAGCCCTTCTTGGCACCCGCGAGCCCCAGATCCTCCCGCAGGAGGTCCAGCAGGACGCGGCGGTGGTCGACGGTGAGGGTGTGCGGTTTCCCGTTGACCCGGAGCGTGGTCTGCGAGCGGGCGGACTCCGGGGGGCGGGAGGCGGGGGCGCTCTCGTGCTGGCTGTCCATGGCGTCGATGACCTTCCGGGACGGGCCCTGCTGCTGTGGCCGTCCGCGTATCCATCTGGCGCCGGATGACACGTGAGGGTGCCCTCAGTCGGGGGCCGGCCGGCGGGCGATCCCGATGGCGCCCGGCCGGCGCGGATGAGATGTGGTCCTCCGTCGAGCGTGTCCGGGTGCCGCGGGTGCCGCGGGTGCCGCGGGTGCCGGTCGGGGGTCGTCAGTCGGTGGTCTCGGCCGCCCGGTCGGCCTCCGGGCCGGTCGTCTCCCGGCTGTCGGTCTGCGGCCGTCTCTCCGGCCGCGTCTCCGGCCGCGGCGGACGGCCGGCACCCCTGAAGCGCTCCAGCGTGCGGGTCAGCCCCCGCAGCGGGGACACCGGGGGCGCCTCGGGGGGCGGCGGCGCGGCCGGAGGCGCCCCGGCCGACTCCCGGTACCCGGCCAGCGCCTCGGCCGCGCGTTCGGCCGCCTCCCGGTACAGGTCCCGGGACTGGGTCATGGCCTCCAGCGCCTCGGCGTACATGGCCACCAGCCTTCGCTCGCGCTCCAGCTCCTCCTGGAGGGTCAGCAGCCGCCACTCCTCCCGCAGCGAGGCGAGGTCCGCCACCGCGTCGTCGGGCAGCGGCCTGTCCAGGGCGTCGAAGGACGTCACCGCCTCGATCAGACCGGTCGGCTCGGAGCCGTCCAGGAAGACCGTGCGGACGGAGAACGCGTCGGCGTCGTAGTCGGCCGGGGCCGGGGTGCCGGGCAGTACCACGGCGCCGCCGCGCGGCACCTGGACGCCGAAGTCCTCCAGCGCCCAGTTCACGACCCGCAGCTGCTGCGGCGCGGCGCGGTGCTCGACCACCCGGTGCCGCAGACCGGGGGGCAGCCGCCGGGCCAGCGGGACCCGGCCGCGGTGGTCGGTGGTCATCGCCTCGTGCACCACGACGTGGATGTTCCAGGGGCTGCGCCCGGACCCCTTGATCAGCCGGCGTACGGCCTTGTCGTCGTCCGGCAGCGCGTTGATGCCCCGCAGCCGCAGTCCCGTGGCGGCGTCCCGGTCCCAGGTGACGTCCGGGTCGTCGGGCCAGAACATCGTGGCGGGGGAGGGCCACTCGAGATCCCACGCCTGCTCCGCCTCGGCCAGCAGCGTCCACTCCTGACCGCCCGCCGAGCCGGGCTCCAGGATCAGTCTGGCCCGTACCGTCACGGCCTCGGGAACCTTCCAGCGGGCCTCGAAGACGCGGCGGCCGGGGAGCCCGTCGGCCGGCGTCTCGTCGGCAGGCTCCAGGAAGTCGTCGAGGACGAGGTCCTTCTTCAGCCGCTCCAGCGTGTGCCGGACGGTGTCCTCGGCGGCGGAGCCGACGTGGCGGCCGCGGGCGGCCCACAGCGTGGGCGGAGTCGTGGGGCGGGCGCTGGGAGAGGGTGGCATGGGTCCATCGGGCAGCAGGGACACGGACGTAGGCAAGTATCGACGCCGCAGGCCGGCGGGGAGCAGCCGGGGGTCCGCCGACCGGGCGGGCCGCGGCGTGGTGCGGGATGCGGCGGGGGTGGGTGGTGGGCGAGGGTGGGCAGGAGTACCGCGACCGACCGTACGGCACGACAAGGAGCGACCCGATGAAGCTCGACCTCGGCGGACGAACCGCACTGGTGACCGGATCCTCGCAGGGCATCGGCGCGGCGATCGCCGCCGGCCTGGCCCGCGCCGGGGCCACCGTCGGCGTCAACGGGCGCGACGCGGGCCGCCTGGAGGAGGGCGTCGCGAAACTGCGGGCCGAGGTGCCGGACGGCGGGTTCGTGCCGGTCGTGGCCGACCTCGGCACCGAGGAGGGCGCCGCGCTCGCCATGGAGGCGATGCCCGACGTCGACATCCTGGTGAACAACCTCGGTGTCTTCGGCGCCGTGCCCGCGCTGGAGATCAGCGACGACGAGTGGCGGCGCTACTTCGAGATCAACGTCCTCGCCGGCGTCAGGCTGACGCGCGCCCACCTCCCCCGGATGAGGGAACGGGGGTGGGGCCGGGTGCTGTACATCGCGAGTGACTCGGCCGTCGTCGTCCCCGCCGAGATGATCCACTACGGCGTCTCCAAGACGGCCCTGCTCGGGGTCGGCCGCGGCTTCGCCAAGGAGGCCGCGGGCAGCGGAGTCACGGTGAACTGCGTCATCGCGGGCCCCACCCACACGGAGGGCGTCGAGGACTTCGTCCACCAGCTGGTCGACCGGGAGCTGCCCTGGGACGAGGCGCAGCGCGTCTTCATGCGCGAGCACCGCCCGCAGTCCCTGCTCCAGCGGCTGATCGAACCGGAGGAGATCGCCAACCTCGTGGTGTACCTCAGCTCGCCCCTCGCCTCCGCCACGACGGGAGCCGCCGTCCGCGTGGACGGCGGCTACGTCGACTCGATCCTGCCCTAGGAATGCACGCCGCCTCACTTGCCCGGGGCCGCCTCCCGGTGGTCCGCGTCGTCCCAGGCCCTGGTGTCGCGCGGCTCCACGTAGGGCTCCTCCTCGGGCGGGTGGCCGCCGTCGATGACCCGCTGCCGGGCCAGTTCGGCGTCGAACTCCAGGCCCAGCAGGATGGCCAGGTTCGTGACCCACAGCCAGACCAGGAAGACGATGACACCGGCCAGGGTCCCGTACGTCTTGTTGTACGAACCGAAGTTGGCCACGTAGAAGGCGAACCCGGCGGAGGCGGCCAGCCAGATCAGCAGCGCGACCACGCTGCCGGGGGAGACCCACTTGAAGCCCTTGACCCGGGCGTTCGGCGTGGCCCAGTACAGGATCGCGATCATGAAGGTGACGAGCACGACCAGCACCGGCCACTTGGCGAGGGACCACACCGTCAGCGCGGTGTCGCCGATGCCGAGCGCGGTGCCCGCCTGCTGGGCCAGACCGCCGGTGAACACGACGATGAGCGCGCTGACCACGGCCAGCACCAGCAGCACCACGGTCAGGGCCACCCGCAGTGGCAGCACCTTCCACATCGGGCGCCCCTCGGGCACGTCGTAGACCGCGTTCGCCGCGCGGATGAACGCGGCCACGTAGCCGGACGCCGACCAGACGGCGCCCGCCAGACCGGCCACCGCCAGCACGGAGCCGAGCCCCGCCCTGGCCTGCAACTGCTCCACCGCGTCGGTGACGATGTCCCGCACCGAACCCGGCGTGAGCTGCTGGATGTTCTTCAGAACCTCCTCGGTGGCCGAGGGCCCCGCGACACCGAGCATCGACACCAGCACCAGCAGGGCCGGGAACATGGACAGCACGCCGTAGTAGGTCAAGGCCGCGGCGCGGTCGGTGAGTTCGTCCTCCTGGAACTCGGCGACCACGCGCTTCACCAGCGCGGTCCAGGAGCGGCCCGGCAGTTCGGCCGGGGAGTCGGGGGCGGCGCGCTCGGTAGAGGCGTCCGGACCGTAGTCCTCGGGGGGCGCCTCGTCCGGCGTCTCGTCCGCTCGGTCGTCCTTTGGGTGCTTGCGGATGTGGGGAAGGTGCAGTCGGGCCATGGGGGTTCGGGTTGCCCGTCCCGGCCGGGGCACGCCCCTCGGGTGCGGACCGACGCGCGCCGGGTGTGCGGCGGGCACCCGGGGCGGCACCGGTTCACCCGTGGCCGGCCCGGCTGCGGCGTCCGCACAATGGGCCCCGCGGGCAGGTCCGCCCACCATCCGCATCGGGGCGGGCCTGCCCGCGCCAAGCCTTCGCCGGCCCGCACCGACCGTCCCGAGTCGGGGCCGAAATACCGCAGTATGCCGGAGCGCGTGCACGTTCCTCTGGAAAATGCCAAAGCCCTCACCAGACGCGTGCACTTTCCGTAGTCTCGGCGTCACGTTCGCGGTACAGCCGTGCAGGGGGAGGGGATCCGGCGTGCCCGGAATCGACGAGAGTCTGCTGGAAGCCATGCGACTGCCCGGCGCGCGGGGCGCGTCACTGGTCGACTGGATCAGCGGGCTCGCCCTGGGCGCCGTCGGCGAGGCACCGGGCGGCGACTGGGAGGCCACGGCGGCCGAGACCGCCGAACTGGCCCGGCACGTCGCCGAGAGCGGCTCCCTGGCCGCCGGCGAGACCGGTACCGCCGCCGACCCGGGCAAGGCGCCCCCGGTGCAGGACCTGATCGCCACCACCGGCGACGCCTACCACCTGCTCCGGTTCGTCAGCACCCCCTTCGACAGCACGGTCTTCCTCCACCTCTGGCTGGGCCGCGACGACGGAAACCTCGCCATGGCCCGCATCCGGCTGGCGGAGATGGCGGACCGCCTGGTGCTCGGATGACCAGAGTGACCACCACCTGGGCCACACAGGAGACGACGTCGGCCGCCCTCGGCGCGCTCGCCGCCGAGGGGGCGACCGGCGCGCTCTCGGGCGAGCGGGGCATCGTCTACCTCTCGGCCGGCCGGGTCGTGCACGTCGAGTCGGCCTTCACCCCGGACCTCGGCGCGCTGCTCACCCGCAGCGGCGCCGTCCCCTCCGACGGCTGGTGGGACGCCGTCGACCGGGGCGGAACCCAACACCGGGTGGGACACCGGCTCGTGGACAGCGGACGGCTCTCGGCCGGCGCGCTGGAGGTCTGCCACCTGGGCGCCCTGTTCGACGCCGCGTACTTCGTCCTCGCCCACGACACGCGCGCGCACCGCTTCAGGCCCGGCGCGGTGCACTGGCTCGGCGCGGTCCGCTCCGTGCCGGTCGACGCGGTCGTCCGCGAGTCCGGACGCCGCCGCGCCCTGCTGGACCGCATCTGGCCGGACCCCGCCATCGACACCGTCCCGCTGACCAGGGTGCCGGGCGCCGGCCGGGCCGGCCTGCCGGTGCGGCGCGGCCGGACCCTGACGCAGGTCGACGGCGTGCGCACCGCCGCGCAGATCGCCTCGTCGCTCGCCTGCCGCACCTACCACACCCTCGTCGAACTGCGCCGCCTGGCCGCCGACGGCCTCGTCGTCGCCGCCCCGCCGCCCCTCGCCCCGCCCGTCGCACCGGGACCCGACCCGGGCGGCACCGTGTGGGACGACCCGGACACCGCCCTGCTGCGACGGCTCCGACACGCCCTGGAGGCCCTGTGATCCGCGCGCGCCGTCAGCGTGCCGAAAGGAGACTGCTCATGGCCGTCGAGAGCGACGTCCTGGACGAACTGCACCGACTGCGCAACCGCGTGCCCCAGCTGACCGGGTCACTCGCGGCCACCGTGGACGGACTGGTCCTCGCCCACGACGCGCCCGGCACCGAACCCGAGGGTCTCGCCGCGCTCACCGCCGCCGCCCTCGGCGTCGCGCACCGCATGGCCGAGGCCACCTCGCGCGGCGGCTTCCGTGAGCTGCTGCTGCGCGGGGCCGACGGCTACGTCGCCACCTACGCGGCCGGTCCCGCCGCCGTGCTCACCCTGCTCGCCGACGGGCGGGTCAACGTGGGCCGGCTGCACCTGGAGGGCCGGCGCAGCGGCGCCCGCATCGGGGAGCTGGTGGCCGCCCACATCGGCCACGACCGCGGCCGCGCCCCGGCCGCCGTGGAGCCCGCCCCGGCCACCGCCGCGGACACCGCCCGGCCCATCGGCACCCTGCCGGTGCGCACCCCGCAGCGCCCCGCACACCGACCGACCCCCCAGGCCGGCGGCCACCGCCGGCCGACCTGACCACCGATCGCGTACCGATCACGTCCGGAAAGGAACCACCATGGCCAACCTGGAGACCTCGCTCAAGGAATGCCTCAGCTCCATCGACGGAGCGTCCGCCGCCGCGCTGGTCGACTACACCAGCGGCATGGCGCTCGGCACGCTGGGCGGGACCAAGGAGTTCAACCTGGAGGTCGCCGCCGCGGGCAACACCGACGTCGTACGGGCCAAGCTGCGCACCATGGAACACCTCGGCCTGAAGGAGGAGATCGAGGACATCCTGATCACCCTGAACACCCAGTACCACATGATCCGCCTGCTCAGGGGGCGCGGCGGCAACGGGCTGTTCCTCTACCTGGTGCTGGACGCGAGCCGCGCGAACCTCGCGATGGCCCGCCACCAACTGCGCCGCATCGAGGCCGAGCTGGAGGTCTGACGGCCGCGGGCCCGGCGGGAGACTCCCCGCCGGGCCCGGCCACGGGCCGAGAGTGCCCGGGCGTCGGCTGTCAGGCGCCGCTCTCGCGGAGCATGTCCTCGCGCTCGACGAGCTTGATGCGCTCCCGCCCGAACGGCACGCCCTGCGCCTTCTCCGCGGCGTCGAGGCGGTACCAGCCGTCCCAGGTGGTGAAGCGGACGTTCCGCTCGGCCAGGAAGGCGTCCACGGCCTCCGGAGCGGGCGAGGCGGGCGTCTGGAGACGACCGTTCCTGTAGTCGTCCAGCAGGTTGGACACCGTCTCGTTGGCGTCGCCCTTGGTGTGGCCGATGAGGCCGACCGGGCCGCGCCGGATCCAGCCGGTGACGTACGTCGACTGCAGGTGCTCGCCGGACTCCTGGACGACCCGGCCGCCCTGGTCCGGGACCGTGCCCGAGTCGATGTCCCAGGGCAGCTTGGGCAGCTGGTCGGACAGGTAGCCGACCGCCCGGTAGACGGCCTGGACGTCCCAGTCCTTGAACTCGCCGGTGCCCTTGACGTTGCCGGTGCCGTCCAGCGCGGTGCGCTCGGTGCGCAGGCCGACCACCTTGCCGTCCTCGCCGAGGATCTCGGAGGGCGACTCGAAGAAGTGCAGGAACAGCTTGTGCGGCCGGTCGCCGACGTCGCGGATCGCCCAGTTCTCCAGGGTCTTGGCGACCATGTCGGCCTGCTTGTTGCCGCGCCGGGTCGCGATCGAGCCGTCGTCGTAGTCGATGTCCTCAGGGTCGACGATGACCTCGATGTTGGGGGAGTGGTCCAGCTCCCGCAGCTCCATCGGGCTGAACTTCGCCTGCGCCGGGCCGCGGCGGCCGAAGACGTGGACCTCCAGCGCCTTGTTGGCCTTGAGACCCTCGTAGACGTTCGGCGGGATCTCGGTCGGCAGCAGCTCGTCCGCCGTCTTCGCCAGGACGCGCGCGATGTCCAGGGCCACGTTGCCGACGCCGAGGACGGCGACCTTCTCGGCCTCCAGCGGCCAGGTGCGCGGGTAGTCGGGGTGGCCGTCGTACCAGGCGACGAAGTCGGCGGCGCCGTAGGAGCCGTCGAGTTCGAAGCCGGGGACCTTGAGGTCGCGGTCGGCCGTGGCGCCCGTGGCGAAGATCACACCGTCGTAGAAGGCGCGCAGATCGTCCAGGCTGACGTCGGTCGGGTAGTTCACGTTGCCGAAGAGACGGATCTGCGGCTTGTCGAGCACCTGGTGCAGGGCGGTGATGATGCCCTTGATCCGCGGGTGGTCGGGCGCGACGCCGTAACGGATGAGTCCGAACGGGGCGGGCATGCGCTCGAAGATGTCGATGGAAACGCCGGGGTCGGCGGCCACCTCGGACTTGAGCAGGGCGTCGGCCGCGTAGATGCCGGCGGGGCCGGATCCGACGATGGCTACCCGCAGAGGGCGGGGCATGTTCAGGTTCCCTTCGAGCGGTAACAGATCGACTCTCGGGAAAGCCTAAGCTAAGGCAAGCCTAAGTCGGTACGCGGGTCCGGTCTATGAGGCCATAAGGGCAGCTTATGGGATCTCATGGTTGGGCTTTGCCGTCGGGTTTGAACCCCTCGTCACGGGTGACGCATGCGTGGGGCGCGGGGTGATCGCGCCCCGTGCCGCCTCACGAGGGGAGCCCGCGTGCAGCGTCCGGACGACAGCTCGGATCCGAACCGGTGGCGAGCCCTCTGGGTCACGCTGGTCGCCGGTTTCATGACGCTCCTGGACGTCACCATCGTCGCCGTCGCCCTGCCGTCGATGCAGGAGGGACTGCATGCCTCCGCGGCGTCCGTGCAGTGGGTCGTCTCCGGCTACGCGCTCGCCTTCGCCCTGACCCTGGTGACGGCCGGCCGGATCGGCGACGCGTTCGGCAGGCGCCGCGTCTTCCTGGCCGCCCTCGCCGCCTTCGTGCTCTTCAGCGCCGCCGCCGGAGCCGCGCCGGGCATCGGGCTGCTGGTACTCGCCCGGATCTTCCAGGGGGTCGCCGCGGGCAGCCTCGCACCGCAGAACTCGGCGCTGATCCAGCAGCTCTTCCGGGGGGCGGAACGCGGCCGCGCCTTCGGGCTCTTCGGCGCCACCGTCGGCGTCTCCAGCGCCGTGGGACCGGTCGTCGGCGGGGCGATCCTGGCCCTGGCCGGCCCCGAGGGCTGGCGGTGGATCTTCTACGTGAACGTGCCGGTCGGCGTGGTCGCGCTGGTGCTCGGCTTCCGCCTGCTGCCCCGGGTGGCTCCGGGCGGCCCCGGACGTCTCGACCCGGTGGGCGTGGTGCTCCTCGGTACCGGGATCCTCGCCCTGATGCTGCCGCTGGTCCTCGCCGAGTCCGGCGGCCTGACCCGGGTGTGGTGGCTGTTCCCGGCCGGAGCCGCCGTCCTGGCCGCCTTCGCGCGGTGGGAGCGCCGGATCGCCCGTCGCGGCGGGCAGCCGCTGCTGGAGCCTGGCCTGCTCACCGAGACCCGCGGCTACGCCACCGGCGCGGGCCTGGCCGCCCTGTACTTCGTCGGGTTCAGCGGAGTGTGGCTCGTCTTCGCGCTCTTCTTCCAGAACGGCCTGGGCTACTCGCCCCTGATGTCCGGCCTGGCGGTCACCCCGTTCGCCGTCGGATCGGCCGCCGCCGCGGCCGTGGCGGGCCGGCTGGTCGAGCGGCTGGGCAGGCTGCTGACGGTCTGGGGACTCGTCGCCGTGATGACGGGCCTGGGCACCACCGCCCTGCTGCTCTGGCTCGCGCCGCCGGACCGGGCCGCCTGGTTCGCGGTGCCGGCCCTGTTGCTCGGCGGTCTCGGCAGCGGCTGTGTGATCTCCCCGAACATCACGATGACGCTGCGCGAGGTCCCCGTGCGGATGGCCGGTGCCGCGGGAGGCGCCCTCCAGACCGGGCAGCGGCTCGGCGGCGCCGTGGGCACCGCCGCGCTTCCCGGCCTGTTCTACCTGACGCTGAACGCCACCCACGAGGACTACCAGGAGGCGGTGGCCCTGTCGGTGGGGTGCGGCGTCGCCGCGATGCTGTGCGCGCTGACCGTCGCGGTCCGCGACTGGCGCCGGGACCGCCCGGGCGACGAGCGGGGCTGCCCGCCGGAGACGTCCCACAGTCACACCCACGCCGGTCAGGTCTGACCGGCCCGCCCCCCCCAGGGGCGGACACGGTCAGCGCCGCTTGCTGCCCAGCCTCCGCAGCATCTGCTGGGCCTGCGCGCGGCGGCGCGGGTCCGCGGCCGCGCGGCGCACCTGCTCGGTCGCCCTGCGCCCCTGCGGGCTGCGCGCGAACCGCTTGATCCGGTCCAGGATTCCGGCCATGACGTTCCTCCGAGTCGACGACGGTCCTGCTCTGACCGTCCTCTACCCCGGGCGCCCGCGAACACCCCTGCCGCCGCCGCGCGCGTTTCCCCGCACGTTTATCGGCGTCCCGGTGGGCACCCGCAGGGCAGACCATCGCACACGAACGCCGAGAGGTGAGTCACTGTGGCCGAGAACCAGAAGTCCAAGGCCAAGATGGAGCAGGCCAAGGGGAAGGCCAAGGAAGCGGTCGGCCGGGCCGTCGGCAACGAGAGGATGACGGCCGAAGGCCGCGCCGAGCAGTCCAAGGGCGACGCCCGGCAGGCCAAGGAGAAGGGCAAGGACGCCTTCCGGCACTGACACCGGGGCGCATCCCCCGCGGCGCGGGCCGCGGAGTCCGGCACACGGC
>NZ_JBHYJX010000083.1:0-15066 GCF_042740985.1 Streptomyces sp. NPDC058985
GTTCCCCGCGCCCCTAAAAGGGGCGCGGGGAACTGCGCGATCAGCCACGCCGGCGCCCGCACCCGCCATGCGGCCGCACCCCCGAGCTCATCCGCGCCCACCCACTCTCACCTGCACGAATCCCCCCACAGCACCGTCACTCCGTGCCATCGCCGAAGGCACCCCGTGCCGACTTTCTCGTAATCAAGAGGTTTTGCCCCTCAACCCTTTGATCGATCATCGATCAGGGAGTTACAGTCACCGACGGGCTTCCACCCGAGCCCCACGCCCTGTCCTGCCAAAGACCTAGGGCACCCCGAACCCTTGCCGATGAGGGAACCCCCTTCGACTGAGGAAGGCGGCGACATGACCGACCCCAAAGCCATCCAGCCGAGCGAGCTCGACCAGCTCCCGGACCGCGACCCCGAGGAGACCGCCGAGTGGCAGGCCTCCCTGGACGCCGTCACCAAGGCGGCCGGGCCGCACCGTGCCGCGTACTTGATGCGCCGCACGCTGGAGCGCGCCGAGGGCGCCGGCCTGGCGCTGCCGAAGCTCCTTGAGACGGACTACGTCAACTCCATCCCGACCGCCGACGAGCCCGCTGTGGACGGCGACGAGGACCTGGAGCAGCGGATCACCGCCTGGAACCGCTGGAACGCGGCGGCCATGGTGACCCGCGGCAGCAAGCACGGCGTCGGCGGCCACATCGCCACCTTCGCCTCCGCGGCCTGGCTGTACGAGACCGGCTTCAACCACTTCTTCAAGGGCAAGGAGGGTGACGGCTCCGGCGACCAGCTCTACGTCCAGGGCCACGCCTCCCCCGGCATCTACGCCCGTGCCTTCCTCGACGGCCGGCTGACCGAGGACCACCTCGACAACTTCCGGCGCGAGTCCGGCGGCAACGGACTGCCGTCCTACCCGCACCCGCGCCGCCTGCCCTGGCTGTGGGAGTTCCCCACCGTCTCCATGGGCCTCGGGCCGATCTCCGCGATCTACCAGGCGCGGTTCAACCGCTACCTGACCAGCCGCGGCATCAAGGACCTGACCAACTCCCACGTGTGGGCGTTCCTCGGCGACGGCGAGATGGACGAGCCCGAGTCCACCACCGCGCTGACGCTCGCGTCCCGTGAGGGCCTGGACAACCTGACCTTCGTCATCAACTGCAACCTGCAGCGCCTCGACGGTCCGGTCCGCGCCAACTTCAAGATCGTGCAGGAGCTGGAGGCCCAGTTCCGCGGCGCCGGCTGGAACGTGGTCAAGAGCCTGTGGGGCACGGCGTGGGACGAGCTGTTCCAGCTCGACACCAACGGCGCCCTCGTACGCCGCCTGCGCGAGGTACCCGACGCGCAGGTGCAGACGTACCAGACGCGCGACGCCGCCTACATCCGCGAGGACTTCTTCGGCAAGGACCCGGAGCTGGCCGCGATGGCGAAGCTGCTGTCCGACGACAAGATCCTCGAGTGTTTCCACTACTCGCGCGGCGGCCACGAGTCCCGCAAGGTCTACGCCGCCTACCGGGCCGCGCTCGCCCACAAGGGCGCGCCGACCGTGATCCTGGCCCAGACGGTCAAGGGCCACACCCTCGGCACCGGCTTCGCCTCCAAGAACGCCAACCACCAGATGAAGAAGCTCTCGGTGGACGAGTTCAAGGACATGCGCGACCTGCTCGGCCTGCCGATCAAGGACAGCGACTTCACCGACGGCGTGGTCCCCTACGGCCACCCGGGCGCCGACTCCCCCGAGGTCCGCTACCTCCAGGAGCGCCGCGCCGCGCTCGGCGGTCCGGCCCCGGCCCGCCGCGTGCACCCGGTCGCGCCGCTGCCCGCGCCCGCCGAGAAGGCGTTCGCCTCCTTCGACAAGGGCTCCGGCTCGCAGAGCGTGGCCACCACCATGGCCTTCGTCCGCCTGGTCAAGGACCTGGTCCGCGACAAGGAGACCGGCAAGCGCTGGGTGCCGATCGTCCCCGACGAGGCGCGCACCTTCGGCATGGAGAGCCTCTTCCCGTCCCTGGGCATCTACTCCCCCAAGGGCCAGACGTACGAGCCGGTCGACCGCGACCAGCTGATGTACTACAAGGAGGCCGAGAACGGCCAGATCCTCAACGAGGGGATCACCGAGGCCGGTTCGATGGCCGACTTCATCGCCGCGTCGACGTCGTACGCGACGCACGGCGAGACGATGATCCCGTTCTACATCTTCTACTCGATGTTCGGCTGGCAGCGCACGGCCGACCAGATGTGGCAGCTCGGCGACCAGCTCGGCCGCGGCTTCCTGGTCGGCGCCACGGCCGGCCGCACCACGCTCACCGGTGAGGGCCTGCAGCACGCGGACGGCCACTCCCCGGCGATCGCGGCGACCAACCCGGCCGCGCTGACGTACGACCCGGCGTTCGCGTACGAGGTCGCGGCGATCGTCAAGGACGGTCTGCGCCGCATGTACGGCGAGGCGGCCCCGGGCGAGGACCCGAACGTCTTCTACTACCTGACCGTCTACAACGAGCCGATGCCGCAGCCGGCCAAGCCGTCCGGCGCCGGTGTGGACGAGGGCATCGTCAAGGGCCTGTACCGCTTCAACACGGCGGAGTCGGCGGGCCTGACCCCGGCGGCGAACGCCCCGCGGCTCCAGCTGCTGTCCTCCGGCACGGCGATCCACTGGGCGCTCAAGGCGCAGCAGCTGCTCGCCGAGGAGTGGGGCGTGGCCGCCGACGTCTGGTCCGCGACCTCCTGGACGGAGCTGCGCCGGGACGCGATGGACGCCGACGCGGCGCTGCTGCGCGGCGAGGAGCGGGTGCCGTACGTCCGCCGGGCGCTCCAGGGCGCCGAGGGCCCGGTCCTCGCGGTCTCCGACTACATGCGCCAGGTCCCTGACCAGATCGCGCAGTGGGTCGAGCAGGACTACTCGTCGCTCGGTGCCGACGGCTTCGGCCTCTCGGACACCCGTGACGCCGCCCGCCGGCACTTCGGTGTCGACGCCGAGTCCATCGTGGTCGCGGCCCTGGCCCAGCTCGCCCGGCGCGGCGAGGTCAAGGCGACGGCCGTGAAGGAGGCGCGCGAGCGCTACGGCCTGTAAGGCCGGGCACGACCCGAGGAGGCCCCCGCCGCGGCGGGGGCCTCCTGCATGATGTGGGGATGCGCGCTGCCCGCCTCATCAAGATGGTGCTGCTCCTCCAGTCCCGCCCGTCCATGACCGCCGCCGAACTGGCCCGGGAGCTGGAGGTCTCCGAGCGGACCGTGACGCGGGACGCGCAGGCGCTGTCGGAGGCCGGGGTCCCGGTGTACGCCGAGCGCGGGCGGGCCGGGGGCTACCGGCTGATCGGCGGTTACCGGACGCGGCTGACCGGGCTGGCCCGGGGCGAGGCCGAGGCGCTCTTCCTGTCCGGGGTACCGGGCGCGCTGCGCGAGATGGGCCTGGAGGACGCGGCCTCGGCGGCCCGGCTGAAGGTGTCGGCGGCGCTGCTCCCGTCGCTGCGGGACGCCTCCCGTACCGCGGCGCAGCGCTTCCATCTGGACGCGCCGAACTGGTTCCGGGAGCCCCGCACGCCCGAGCTGCTGCCGGCGGTCGCGGACGCGGTCTGGGACGACCGGCGGATCGCGGCGCGCTACCGGCGTGCGCAGGACGAGGTGGTGCGGGAGCTGGAACCGTACGGGCTCGTGCTGAAGGCGGGTGTCTGGTACCTGTGCGCCCGGGTCGCGCGGGAGGCGGACGGCGGGCCGTACCGGGTGTACCGGATCGACCGGTTCACGGCGGTGGAGCCGGGCGAGGAGCGCTTCGCGCGGGACGACGGTTTCGACCTGCCCGCGTTCTGGGCGGAGCGGGCCGAGCAGTTCGCGCGGTCCCTCCTGCGGGCGCGGGTCGTGGTGCGGCTGTCGGAGCGGGGCGTGCGCGGACTGGCATACGCGGTGGACTCGCTGTCGGCCCGGGAGGCGCTGGCGGCGGCCGAGGGGCCGGACGCGGACGGCTGGGTGACGGTGACGCTGCCGGTGGAGTCGGAGGAGGTCGCGCACACCCAGCTGACGGGACTGGGTGCGGAGGTGGAGGTGCTGGCGCCCCAGGGGCTGCGGGACCGGTTCGCCCGGGACGCCCGGCGGCTCGCGGGGCTGTACGCCGGTGCGGGGCAGGCCGGTGGCGGTGCGGGGCAGGCCGGCGGCTGACCGTTCCCGCGCGGCGATTCCCGCATAACGATCCGCCGCACTCCACGTGCGTGGCACCCCCGCAGGGCCGATGCTGGACCCGTGATGGACGAGACGGAGTTCTGGGAGCTGATCGACGCCGCCCGGCAGGGCGCCGACGGCGATCCCGAGGACCAGGCCGACCTGCTGGTGGACCGGCTGCTCACCATGGACCCGGACCTCGTGCTCGACTTCGCCCGCCACTTCGAGGCCCGCTACAACCGCGCCTGCACCTGGGACCTGTGGGCCGCGGCGTGGGTGCTGCTGGGCGGGGCCAGCGACGACGCGTTCGACTTCTTCCGCTGCTGGCTGATCGGCCAGGGCCGGGAGGTGTACGAGGGCGCGGTGCACGAACCCGACTCGCTCGCCGAGCTGCTGGACGACTTCGACGAGGAGCTGGACGGCGACGGGGAGGAGCTGGGCTACGCGGCCGACGAGGCCTACGAGCAGCTCACCGGCACCGTCGCCCCCGACCTCGGCATCGCCCCCGCCCCCGCGGAGCCACTGGGCACCGCGATCAACCTGGAGAGCGACCAGGCCCTCGCCGCCCGCCTGCCCCGCTTGTGGGAGCGGTTCGGGCCGGAGTGACCCGGCGGCGTCCGCTGTGCCCGTGCGGCCGCGGGTCAGCTCGTGCGGCCGCGGGTCAGCCCGTGCGGCCCTGGAGACGGGCCGCGGTCTGGCGGATCTCCGGGAGGCGCTCCGAGAGGGCGGCGCCCGGACAGCTGGTCTGGTAGCCGTCGTCGTGGCCCGCGACGGCGGGCAGGGTCGCCGTGGCGCCCGCGGCGTAGCGGCTGAGCCCGTTGCTGGAGACCAGGGCGACCTTCGCGCGCGGGTCGGTGTCGGTCTCGCCGAGCTTCCAGGCGGCCACGGCGGCGATCGCGTCGGTCAGCGCGTCCGGCACGGGCACGCCCGCGGTGAAGGTGCCGAGGGCGGCGATGCCGGTGGTGCGGTGGTTGAAGCCCTGGGTGTGGGCGCCGGTGACGGGGCGGTCGGCGCCGCCGGCGCGGCCCTCGTAGACGGTGCCGCAGCGGTCGACGATGAAGTTGTAGCCGATGTCGTCCCAGTCCCGGGCGCCGGTCTGGCCCATGTACACGCCGCGCAGGATGGCCGGCACGTCGGCGCAGTCGTAGCCGTTCGGCGTGTCCGTGTGGTGGACGAAGGCGGCGAGGATCTTGTCGTCGTAGCGCGGGGCGGGCTGCTCGCGGGCGGCCCCGCCCAGCCATTGCGACCGGGGCACGATGGCCGGCCGGGGCGCGGTGTGCCGGTCCGCGGCGACCGGGCTGGTCTGCGTGGTCGCCGCCTGTTCGACCCCGTTGGCGCAGAGGAACAGCGCGGCGACGGCGGCCAGGCCGGGCAGCGCGCCGAGCACGGCCCGCAGCGCACGCGGCATCCCGGCCGCACCGGAGCTGGAGGCGCGGGTGGCACCCGGTGCGGGAACGGCACGCCGCTCCCGGGCCCCGCGCGGTCTCAGGGGACGCATGGTCCCACTGTCCGGTGGATCGGGGCCGCCCGCGATGTGTGCTGTGCCACCTGGTGGAACCATCGTCCCGGTCCACGACGTTTTCCGGTTGATCGCACGTGCTCGCTCGGGTGACCGTTTCCGGTCGGTCGCGCGGCAGAGTCTGATCATCGGGGCCGTACGGCACGTACTGAGGGTTCCCGGGGTCCGGTGGTGGAAAGGCGGCTCGCGTGGACCTGCTCGACGTTCTGCTGGTGCTGGTGGTGCTGGCCTACGCCGCGTCCGGATACCGGCGCGGC
Source organism: Streptomyces sp. NPDC058985 (assembly GCF_042740985.1). Lineage (NCBI taxonomy): Bacteria > Bacillati > Actinomycetota > Actinomycetes > Kitasatosporales > Streptomycetaceae > Streptomyces > Streptomyces sp. NPDC058985. Next base: position 5,907 of record NZ_JBHYJX010000083.1, read on the forward strand.
CTGGTGGCCGGCTGTGTCTCGCTGGCCGGTTTCGTGGGCGGTGCGGCGCTCGGCGTGTGGATCCTGCCCTGGGTCACGGATTTCGTGGTGCCGGGCTCGACATCGGCGACGGTGCTCGCGGTGGTCACGGTGCTGCTGCCGGCGATCGTGGTGCACGAGCTGGCGGGGCGGCTGGCGCTGCGGCTGCGCCGGGAGCTGGACGCCGGCCCGCTCAGGGTGGCCGACGGGGTCGGCGGAGCGGCGGCCAACGCGGTGGCGGCGCTGATCGTGGCGTGGGTGGCGGCCAGCGTGCTCGCGGCGTCCTCGTCCTCGCTGCTCACCTCGGCGATCCGGGACTCGGCGCTGCTGGGCGCCGTACAGCGGGCGATGCCGGACACCACGCCCGCGTGGTTCTCCGGGGCGACGTCCGCGCTGACCGAGGCCGGGTTCCCGCAGGTCTTCAACCCGTTCGAGAACGAGGCGACGGCGCGGGTCGCCGAGCCCTCCGGGGACAGCGTGACGGCGGCGGCGACCCGGGCGGCCCAGCGCAGCACGGTGAAGGTGGAGGGCGTCACCGGCACCCAGGGCCGGGAGGGCAGCGGCTTCGTCTTCGCGCCGGAGCGGGTGATGACCAACGCCCACGTGGTGGCCGGCATCGACGACCCGACCGTGCGGATCGGCGGGGTGGGTCCGGCGTACGAGGCACGCGTGGTGCTGTTCGACCCGGGCAAGGACGTGGCCGTGCTGTACGTCCCGGACCTGTCCGCGCCCGTCCTGCGGTTCCACGACGACGCGGAGCGCGGGGACCCCGCGGTGGTGGCGGGCTATCCGCAGGACGGCGACCTGGACCTGCGGGCGGCGACGGTGGCGAACCGGATGCGGGCGACCGGCCAGAACATCTACAGCGACGCGAACGTCACCCGGGAGATCTACTCGATCCGCTCCACGGTCCGCCCCGGCAACTCGGGCGGGCCGCTGCTGACCACCGACGGCCGGGTGTACGGCGTGGTGTTCGCCCGCTCCACCTCCGACGCGGGGACCGGCTACGTGCTGACGGCGGCCGAGGTGGCCGCCGACGCGGAGCGCGCCGCGGACGCGACGGAGGCGGTGGACACCGGCGAACCGGTCACGTCGTGACCGGCGCCGGCTCCCGCTCGGTCAGGAACCGGCCCATCGTCACGTCGTCGACGTAGGCGCCGCCGAGGTGGAACTCCTCGGGCTGCACCCCCTCGACGACGAAGCCCTCGGACTCGTACAGCTTCCGGGCGGCCGTGTTGTGGCCGAGGACGCGCAGGGTGATGCGGCGGGCCCCCAGGCGGCGGGCCTCCTCGACGGCGGCGCGGACCAGCGCGCGGCCGACGCCGCCCCCGCGGGCCGCGTCGGCGACGGCGAGGCCGCGGATCTGGCGTACGTGCGCGTTGGCGGCCAGCTCCGTGGGGAAACCGAGGCGGACGTAGCCGACGACGGCGCCGTCGACTTCGGCGACGAGGTGGTCGCCGGGGCCCGAGTGCGGCCGGAAGAAGGGGTCGTCCGGTCCCGGCGGGGGTGAGACGGCGTGCAGGAGCGACCAGGTGTCGCGGTCGAGCCGGCGCAGCGGCTCCTCGTCGTCGGGCCTGGCGGGACGTATGTGTGGAGCTGGCATGACGGTCACTGTACGACGGGGACGCGGGCACCTCCGCCGCTTTTCCCGGGCCACCCGGCAGGATGGGCGCATGGACTTGGAACGTTTCCGCATCGTGGTGGCCGGCGCGTCCGGTCTTATCGGCAGCGCACTGGCACGGTCCCTGACCGCGGACGGACACCAGGTGGTGCGGCTGGTACGCCGTGCGCCCCGCGGCGCGGACGAGGTCCGCTGGGACCCGGAGAACGGGCGGGTGGACGCGGCCGGGCTCGCGGGCTGCGACGCCGTGGTCAACCTGGCGGGCGCCGGGGTGGGCGACCGCCGCTGGACCGACGCGTACAAGACACGCATCCGCAGCAGCCGCGTACACGGCACGACGGCGCTCGCCGAGGCCGTCGCGGCGATGGAGCGGCCGCCGCGGGTCTTCGTGAACGGCAGCGCGATCGGCTACTACGGGGAGACCGGCGACCGGGCGGTGGACGAGAGCGCGCCCGCCGGCGAGGGCTTCCTGCCGGCCCTGTGCGTGGAGTGGGAGGCCGCGGCGGCGCCCGCCCGGGAGGCGGGCGTACGGACCGTCTTCACCCGGACGGGGCTGGTCGTCTCGAGCGGCGGCGGGGCCTGGGGGCGGCTCTTCCCGCTGTTCAGGGCCGGGCTCGGCGGACGGCTGGGCGACGGGTCCCAGTACTGGTCGTTCGTGGCGCTGCACGACGAGGTGGCGGCGATCCGGCACCTGCTGGACCACGAGGACCTGTCGGGGCCCTTCAACCTGACGGCCCCGCAGCCGCTGACGAACCGTGAGATCACCGTGGCCATGGGCCGGGTGCTGCACCGTCCGACGCCCTTCCCGGTGCCCGCGCCGGTGCTGCGCGCCGCGCTCGGCGAGATGGCCGGCGACGTCCTGGGCAGCGCCCGGGTCCTGCCGGGCCGCCTCCAGGAATCGGGGTTCCGGTTCGCGTTCCCGGAGATCGACGGGGCGATCCGGGCAGCGCTGTGAGATGCGGATCTGACCACGCCGCGCCGCTGTGCGACCGCCGTGCGACCGTGCCCTGCCCCCGCGCGACTCCTCTTGACGATTTCTGGACCTAACCTCGTCTCGAACTCGGGTATCCCTCAAGCCGGTTGGGGGCATGACGTCTCCAGCGGCCGCGCAACCTCGAGGAGGGGCACGTGCTTGAGCCCGCGTACCAGGCGGACGTCGTCGTCGTGGGGGCCGGGATCGCCGGACTCGCCGCGGCACTTCGGCTGACCAGCGCAGGAGTGACGACCACGGTCCTGGAGGCCGCCCATGCGGTGGGCGGCCGGCAGGCGACCGAGAAGGTCGACGGATTCCGGCTCGACAGAATCGGGCAGCTGCTGTCCACGGCCTCCCCCGAACTGCGCCGCACCCCCGGGCTCGACGGCCTCGCGCTGCTGCCCTTCGCCCCCGGGGTCCTGCTGCACAGCGAGGGCCGGCACCACCGCGCGGGCGCTCCGGCGGGCGTACGGGGTGCAAGGGGCGCACTCCACGCGGTGCGCGCCCTCGCGAGCGCCCCTCGGTCGATCCCCGCGCCCCGGCGCACGGTCGGCCCTCCCCGGGCGTACGGCAGGCCCGCGCCCACGCCCCGCGTCCGGGCCGGCGCGCCGCTCGGTACCGCCGTCGACCAGGCCCGGCTCGGCGCCGCGCTGTCGCGGCTCGCGAGCACCCCGGTGGAACGGCTGCTGGCCCGCCCGGAGCTGCCCGCCGCCCAAGCCCTCGCCGCGCGGGGAGTGCCCGCCCGGACGGTGGACGGCTTCCTGCGTCCGCTGCTCGCCGCCCTGCTGTGCGACCCGGACCTCACGACCTCCAGCAGGTGCGCGGACCTCGCGCTGCGCGCCTTCGCGGCCGGACGGCTGGGCCTGCCCGAGGGCGGCGCGGAAGCCCTGCCCGAGCACCTGGCCCGCTCCCTGCCTCCGGGCACCGTGCACACCGGCGTCCGGGTCACGTCGGTCGCCACCAACGCCGTGACCACCGCGGAGCACGGGGTCATCCGCTGCCGTGCCGTCCTGGTGGCGACGGACGCCCGCGCGGCGGCCGCGCTGCTGCCGGGACTGCGGGTGCCGGACTTCCACCCGGTGACGGTGGTGCACCACACGACCGACGTCCCCCCGACGACCGGTACGTCGCTGCTGCTCGACGCCGACCGGGGCGGTCCGGTCGCCCACACGGCGGTGGTCAGCCGCGTGGACCCGACCAGGGCCCCGGCCGGTCGCGCCCTGGTCTCCTCGACGGTCCTCGGCCCGCCCCCGTCCGACGTGGACACCGCCGTCCGCATCCACCTGTCCCGCCTCTACGGCACCTCCACCACCCGCTGGGAGACCCTCGCCGTGCACCACACGCCCGAGGCGGTCCCCGCGATGCGCCCCCCGCACGACCCGCGCCGCCCCGTGCGCCTCCTGGCCGGCCTCTACGTCTGCGGCGACCACCGCGACACCAGCACCGTCCAGGGCGCCCTCCACTCGGGCCACCGCGCCTCGGCGGCCATCCTGACGGACCTGGGCGCGGGCCGGCCGATGCACTCGGCGGAGTCGGTCGGGTCGGCGCGGGCGGCGTAGGGCCTGTCCGGCCGGACAAGACCTGCGGCCGGGGTGGTCAGCCCAGTGCGGCGACCTTGTCGCGGTACCCGCGTGCCGGGGCTGCGTCCCGGTACGGCTCCAGGCGGCGTTCGAAGTCGCGGACGTACTCCGCCGCGCGGACCGAGCGCATCTCGGCCGCCTGCCCGGCCGCCTCGGCGGCCAGCTGGCAGGCCTGGTCGAGTTCGCCGAGGCCGAGGCGGGCGGTGGCCAGGACCACCCGGCAGAACAGCCGGCTGCGGGCGTAGACGGGGGCGCGCAGTTGCAGCGAGCGTTCCGCGTGCTGGGCGGCGGCGCGGAACTGCTGGAGGTCGCGGTGGCAGTGGCCGAACTCGTCGGCGAGCTGTGCCTCGTCGAAGAAGCGCGCCCAGTGCGGCACCTCGTCGCCCGGCCGCGCGGTCTCCAGCGCCCGCTCGGCGCGGACCAGGGCGGCGGTGCAGGCCCGCACCTCGCCGAGCAGACCGTGCGCCCGCGCCTCGGCGGCGTGCAGCAGCGTCTGCACCACCGGCGGCGCGGAGGTCCCGACGCCCTGCTGCGCCACCCGCGCGAGCTGCACGGCCTCGCGCCCGTGACCCAGGTAGACGGCCTGCCGGCTCATGGTGACCAGCACGTACGAGCCGTACGCCCGGTCACCCGCCGCCTGCGACAGCCGCAGCGCCTGCACGAAGTAGCGCTGGGCGAGGCCGTGCGCGGCGATGTCGTACGACGTCCAGCCCGCGAGCCGGGTGAGGTCCGCCGCGGCGCCGAACAGCCGGCGGCCGGTCTGCTCGCCGTAGGTGCCGCGCAGCATCGGCTCCAGCTCGTGCTCCAGGTACCGCACCAGCGCCTGCCTGGCGTGCCCGCCGCCGTACCGGTCGTCCAGGCTGCGGAACAGCTCGCCGACCGAGCGCAGCGCGGCGAGGTCGCCGCCGGTGACCCGCTGGCCGGGGCCGCGCTCGGCGGGGGCGCGGCGCCGGGCGGGGTCGAGCGGGACCGCCGGGAGCCTGGGGGGTGCCGGGCGGCCCTGGGCGGGGATACGGAGGGGCACCTCGGCACGGGCCACCCTCTCGTCCGCGCGGCCGATCAGCCAGTCCCGGCTGGGCACGACGAGTCCGGCCGGGGTGAAGGCGATCTTCCGCAGTTCGGCGTGGCTGCCGGAGTCCTTCCGCCACAGGCCGCCGACGATGTCGACGGCCTCGTCGGGACTCCCCGCGAACTCCAGCCCGGCGTAGACCGGCGCGCAGGCGTCCAGGCCGAGGTCCTGGGCGGTGAGGCGGCGGCCCAGGCGCCGGGTGAAGACCTCGGCGATCAGCGCCGGGGTGGTGCCGCGGGGCTGCTGGCCGCGCAGCCACCGGGTGACGGACGTCTTGTCGTATCTCAGGTCCAGGCCGTGTTCGAGTCCGAGCTGGTCGACGCGACGCGCGAGACCCGCGTTCGAGAACCCCGCTTCGGCGATGAGCGCGGCGAGCTGGCGGTTGGGGGTGCGCTGCGCGGGTCGTTCCGTCATGGTGCGGTGCGGTCTCCTGCCTTCCGGGCCGATGTGCCCGGAGCGCCTGTGAGCAGCCCTTATGGCCTCGTGAACGGCGCGAATGTAGCGGAGAGTAAGCGACCGATCGCAGACTTCGAGCGGCATTCATCCGATCGTGTGAGGATTGCCCGCCCGGCTGACGGCGAAGGGGCGGTCGTACAGTGGCATGGGCACGCTTCGTGCCTGACGACCTTCCAGGGAGGCACTTGCCGTGAGTGAGCTGCGGTTCGTCCGAATGGGGTTCGATGCCGAACGCGTCGAGTACCAGGAGGCGTGGGACGAGCAGCGCCGGGTGCACGCCGCGCGGTTCGCCGACGAGGTCCCCGACACCGTGCTGCTCCTCGAACACCCGCCGGTCTACACCGCCGGCCGGCGCACCGAGGAGAGCGAGCGCCCGCTGGACGGGACGCCCGTGATCGACGTGGACCGCGGCGGCAAGATCACCTGGCACGGGCCGGGCCAGCTGGTCGGCTACCCGATCCAGAAGCTCCCGCGCCCGGTGGACGTGGTGGCGCACGTACGGCGCCTCGAAGAGGCCCTGATCCGCACCTGCGCGGAGTTCGGCCTGGAGACCACCCGGGTCGAGGGCCGCAGCGGGGTCTGGGTCCTGGGCGAACCCGAACCGGAGGCGGCGCGGCGCCCGGCACTGGGCGGCCTCTCCCTGGACTTCGACCCCCGCCTGACGGACGACGAGTTCGACCCCCGTATGAACGGGCCCGAGTACGCGCCGTCCAACGCCGGCCAGCGCCGCGAGGACCGCAAGATCGCCGCGATCGGCATCCGGGTCGCCAAGGGCGTCACCATGCACGGCTTCGCGCTGAACGTGAACCCCGACAACAAGTGGTTCGACCGGATCATCCCCTGCGGCATCCGCGACGCGGGCGTCGCCTCCCTGGCGAACGAACTCGGCCGCGACGTGACCATCGGGGAGGTCCTCCCGGTCGCGGAGCGCCACCTGCGGGACGTGCTGGAGAACGCGGACCTCAAGCCGAGGGTGATCGAGAAGGCACCGGCGGCATGAATCCAGCCTGTTCGGTCCTCCGCGGCGGCATAAATCCGACGGGGCATAAATTCAGCCCGTCCGGCGTTTGAGGACGAGGCCGTTCAGGCCGAAGCGGGGGCCTGGGGGCGGCAGCCCCAGCAGGGCCAGCACCCTCGCCGGGCATTCAAATCAACGGGCGTACGCTTGAAGGCGCCGAAGAATCAAACGCTAGGGAGCCGGTCGTGTCCGCAGTCGCACCCGACGGACGCAAGATGCTGCGCCTGGAGGTCCGCAACAGCCAGACCCCCATCGAGCGCAAGCCCGAGTGGATCAAGACCCGGGCGAAAATGGGCCCCGAGTACACGAAGATGCAGAACCTCGTGAAGGGCGAGGGCCTGCACACGGTCTGCCAGGAAGCCGGCTGTCCCAACATCTACGAGTGCTGGGAGGACCGCGAGGCGACCTTCCTCATCGGCGGCGACCAGTGCACCCGGCGCTGCGACTTCTGCCAGATCGACACCGGCAAGCCCGAGGCGCTCGACCGCGACGAGCCCCGCCGCGTCGGCGAGTCCGTGGTCACCATGGACCTGAACTACGCCACCATCACCGGCGTCGCCCGTGACGACCTGCCCGACGGCGGCGCCTGGCTGTACGCCGAGACGGTGCGCCAGATCCACCAGCAGACGGCGGAGCGCGAGGCCGGCCGCACCAAGGTCGAGCTGCTCGCCCCCGACTTCAACGCGGTGCCGGAACTGCTGCGCGAGGTCTTCGACTCCCGCCCCGAGGTCTTCGCGCACAACGTCGAGACCGTCCCGCGGATCTTCAAGCGCATCCGCCCGGGCTTCCGGTACGAGCGCTCGCTGAAGGTGCTCACCGACGCCCGCGACTACGGCCTGGTCACCAAGTCCAACCTGATCCTCGGCATGGGCGAGACCCGTGAGGAGATCAGCGAGGCGCTGAAGCAGCTGCACGGGGCCGGCTGCGAGCTGATCACCATCACGCAGTACCTGCGCCCCTCGGTGCGCCACCACCCCGTGGAGCGCTGGGTCAAGCCGCACGAGTTCGTGGAGCTGAAGGAGGAGGCCGAGCAGATCGGCTTCTCCGGAGTGATGTCCGGCCCGCTGGTCCGGTCCTCGTACCGCGCGGGGCGGCTCTACGGCATGGCCATGGAGCAGCGTCACTCCGCCACCGTGTGAATTCACGCACAAGGCCCTACTCGCCAGTAATGGCCGAGATTCCGCGGCCCCGACCGTCCTCGCAGATGAGGACACCGGTCGGGGCCGCGCGCCCGTTCCGGGGCCCGGCATCACGGCTTCACGTCCGTTTGACCGGCGGGTCACGCCCTGGTAACACCAGTCAGTGACCCTGGAATCACACCACGTACACCCGTCTCCGTACCCGGAGCCGTACCGAGGGGGGACCTCCACGATGCAGGCCGCACCCGTTCGCCCCACCGCCGTCCGCGCCACCGCCATCCCGTCGTTCACCACCGCGCTGCGGGCCGTCGAGTCGCTGCTGATGAGCAGCGGCCAGCGCACCGCCCGGCGCAACGCCTGGACCTCCGTGCTGGAGGACCGCCGCCGCGCCAAGGAGCGCATCGAGACGGAGCGGGTGCTCGGGCAGTCCCTCGCCGGCCGGCCCTGACCCCGGCACCGGCCGCCGCCCCGGCCCCCCGCCGGACACTGCCGTCGTCGGCGCTTTCGGGGGCACGTAGACTTCGTGCCATGGCGAGGAAGGAACCTGCAGCGGACGCTGCGAATCCAGGGCGACTGAAGCAGATCGCTCTGACCTACAAGATGACCCGCAAGGCCGACAAGAAGATCGGTCTTGTGCTCGCGGGTGTCGGCATCGTCGTCTTCGGTGTCTTCCTGGCGATCGGTTTCCTGGTCGGTCACCCCATCTATCTCGGCATCCTGGGCGTGCTGCTCGCCTTCCTCGCGACGGCGATCGTCTTCGGGCGCCGGGCCGAGCGGGCGGCCTTCGGCCAGATGGAGGGACAGCCGGGTGCCGCGGCGGCCGTGCTGGACAACATCGGCCGGGGCTGGAGCACCACCCCCGCGGTGGCGATGAACCGCAACCAGGACGTCGTGCACCGCGCGGTCGGCAAGGCCGGCATCGTGCTGGTCGCCGAGGGCAACCCGAACCGGGTGAAGTCCCTGCTCGCGGCCGAGAAGAAGAAGATGAACCGCATCGTCGCCGACGTGCCCGTGCACGACCTGGTGGTGGGCACCGGCGAGGGCCAGGTCGAGCTGAAGAAGCTGCGCACGACCATGCTCAAGCTCCCCCGCGTCCTGTCCGGCCCGCAGGTCACCGTGACCAACGACCGGCTGCGGGCTCTGGGTGACCTGATGAGCAACATGCCGCTGCCGAAGGGCCCGATGCCCAAGGGCATGCGCATGCCGCGCGGCGGCAACCCGCGCCAGCGCTGACCCCGTAGGACTCCGAGACGCCGGTACGGCGATGGGGGCGACCGAATCACTTC
>NZ_JBHYJX010000084.1:0-14820 GCF_042740985.1 Streptomyces sp. NPDC058985
GGCCGGAACCGAATGGTTCCGGCCACCCCGGCGGCACGTTTCTGCTGAGGGGTGTGGGGCTCAGAGTTCGTCGTGGGACGCCACCGCGCGGCGCGCGTCCGCGTCCAGGACGCCCCAGCTGATCAGCTGCTCGGTCAGGACCGAGGGCGACTGGTCGTAGATGACGGCGAGTGTGCGCAGGTCGTCCTGGCGGATCGAGAGCACCTTGCCGTTGTAGTCACCGCGCTGCGACTGGATCGTGGCCGCGTACCGCTGGAGGGGGCCCGCCTTCTCGGCCGGCACCGTGGCCAGCCGCTCCAGGTCCAGGACCAGCTTCGGCGGCGGCTCGGCGGCACCGCCCGGGGTGGTGCCCGGCAGCAGCTCCTGCACGGGGACGCCGTAGAAGTCCGCCAACTCGGCGAGGCGCTGCACGGTCACCGCACGGTCGCCGCGCTCGTACGAACCGACCACGACGGCCTTCCAGCGGCCCTGGGACTTCTCCTCGACACCGTGGAGGGAAAGGCCCTGCTGGGTGCGGATGGCCCGGAGCTTGGCCCCGAGCTGTTTGGCGTATTCGCTGGACATATGGCTCCCCGGACAAGGTGTCGACGCGGCCGGCTCTGTCTGCCGGCTCGCGCGGCTGGTAACTCACTGTGAGGTTACGCAGCGTTACTCTCCTGCGTCAAGCCGAATGGGCCGCACCGACTCTTCCGTGGTATCCGCCATCCATTGCCCCGAGCGGGTGACACGGATGCGGCAGAAGAGTGACAGGGGGGTGTCGGGGGTGCCGCCTGCGCGGTCAGTGTGCCTGCTACCGTAGGTGGCGCATATCCGACGTCCTTTAAGATCCGTCCCGTGAGGCGGAGAAGGGGGTCCGTTTCTCATGGACAAGCAGGACCACACGCAGGACGCGCAGCGGGACGCACGGCCCGTCCTGGAGGCACCCGACATCGCACGGGTCCTGACCCGCATCGCCCACGAGATCGTCGAGCGCGCCAAGGGTGCCGACGACGTGGTGCTCCTCGGCATCCCGACCCGGGGCGTCTTCCTCGCCCGGCGGCTCGCCGACAAGCTGGAGCAGATCACCGAACGCAAGATGCCGGTCGGCTCGCTCGACATCACCATGTACCGCGACGACCTGCGCATGCACCCGCCGCGCGCCCTGGCCCGCACCGAGATCCCCGGTGACGGCGTCGACGGCCGCCTGGTCGTCCTCGTCGACGACGTGCTCTTCTCCGGCCGCACCATCCGGGCCGCCCTCGACGCGCTGGGCGACATCGGCCGCCCGCGCGCGGTGCAGCTCGCGGTCCTCGTCGACCGGGGCCACCGCGAACTGCCCATCCGCGCCGACTACGTCGGCAAGAACCTCCCGACGTCGCTGCGGGAGACGGTCAAGGTCCAGCTCGCCGAGGAGGACGGTCGCGACACCGTGCTGCTCGGTGCCAAGCCGGCCGCCCCGGGCGCCCACCCCTAGCGCTGCGCGTACGCACCCAGCCGTGCCGTACGCCCCGTCGGCGCGCCCCCGCGCGTGCCGGGCCGCCCGAATTATCCCGCTCTTCCGCAAGACTCGCCCTACGGAGCCTGACAGATGCAGCGTCATCTCATCTCGGCCGCCGACCTCACCCGCGACGACGCCGTCCTGATCCTCGACACCGCCGAGGAGATGGCCCGGGTCGCGGACCGGCCGATCAAGAAACTGCCGACCCTGCGCGGCCGTACCGTCGTCAACCTCTTCTTCGAGGACTCCACCCGGACCCGGATCTCCTTCGAGGCCGCCGAGAAGCGCCTGTCCGCGGACGTCATCAACTTCACCGCCAAGGGATCCAGCGTCTCCAAGGGCGAGTCCCTCAAGGACACCGCCCAGACCTTGGAGGCCATGGGCGTCGACGCGGTCGTCATCCGGCACGGCGCCTCCGGCGCCCCGTACCGGCTGGCCACCTCCGGCTGGATCGACGCGGCCGTGGTCAACGCCGGCGACGGCACCCACCAGCACCCCACCCAGGCCCTGCTCGACGCCTTCACGATGCGCCGCCGCCTGGTCGGCCGCGACGCCGGCCTCGGCAAGGACCTGGACGGACGCCGGGTCACCCTGGTCGGCGACATCCTGCACAGCAGGGTCGCCCGCTCCAACGTCGACCTGCTGCACACCCTCGGCGCCGAGGTCACCCTCGTCGCCCCGCCCACCCTGCTGCCGGTCGGCGTCGAGACCTGGCCCTGCGAGGTCTCCTACGACCTCGACTCGACGCTGACCAAGTCCGACGCGGTGATGCTGCTGCGCGTGCAGCGCGAGCGCATGAACGCCGCGTTCTTCCCGACCGAGCGCGAGTACTCCCGCCGCTACGGCCTCGACGGCGAACGCATGGCGAAGATGCCCGACCACGCCATCGTGATGCACCCCGGCCCGATGGTCCGCGGCATGGAGATCACCGCCGAGGTCGCCGACTCCGACCGCTGCACCGCCGTCGAGCAGGTCACCAACGGCGTCTCCATCCGGATGGCCGTCCTGTACCTGCTGCTGGGCGGCAACGAGCCCGCCGTGACCCACGCCCGCACCACCGAGGAGAAGTAAGACAGATGAGCAAGATCCTGATCCGCGGTGCGAAGGTGCTCGGCGGCGAGCCGCAGGACGTGCTGATCGACGGCGCGACGATCGCCGAGGTCGGTACGGGGCTGAGCGCCGAGGGCGCCGAGATCGTCGAAGCCGGCGGCAAGGTGCTGCTGCCCGGCCTGGTCGACCTCCACACCCACCTGCGCGAGCCCGGCCGCGAGGACTCCGAGACCGTCCTGACCGGTACCCGCGCGGCGGCCAGTGGCGGCTACACCAACGTCTTCGCCATGGCCAACACCTTCCCGGTCGCCGACACCGCCGGCGTCGTCGAGCAGGTCTGGCGGCTCGGCCAGGAATCCGGCTACTGCGACGTGCAGCCCATCGGCGCCGTGACCGTCGGCCTGGAGGGCGCCAAGCTCGCCGAGCTGGGCGCCATGCACGAGTCCGCGGCCGGTGTCACCGTCTTCTCCGACGACGGCAAGTGCGTCCACGACGCCGTGATCATGCGCCGCGCCCTGGAGTACGTGAAGGCCTTCAACGGCGTAGTCGCCCAGCACGCCCAGGAGCCCCGCCTCACCGAGGGCGCCCAGATGAACGAGGGCGTCGTCTCCGCCGAGCTGGGCCTCGGCGGCTGGCCGGCGGTGGCCGAGGAGTCGGTCATCGCACGGGACGTGCTGCTCGCCGAGCACGTCGGCTCCCGCGTCCACATCTGCCACCTGTCGACCGCCGGGTCCGTCGAGATCGTCCGCTGGGCCAAGTCCCGCGGCATCGACGTCACCGCCGAGGTCACCCCGCACCACCTGCTCCTCACCGACGAGCTGGTCCGGTCGTACAACCCGGTCTACAAGGTCAACCCGCCGCTGCGCACCGAGCGTGACGTGCTGGCGCTGCGCGAGGCGCTCGCCGACGGCACGATCGACATCGTCGCCACCGACCACGCCCCGCACCCGCACGAGGACAAGGACTGCGAGTGGGCCGCCGCCGCCATGGGGATGGTGGGCCTGGAGACCGCGCTGTCGGTGGTCCAGGAGACCATGGTGGAAACGGGCCTGCTGGACTGGGCCGGCGTCGCCGACCGGATGTCCGCCAAGCCCGCGCAGATCGGACAGGCCACCGGACACGGCCGTCCCGTCTCGGCTGGTGAGCCCGCCAACCTCACCCTCGTCGACACGGAATACCGTGGCCAGGTGGACCCCGCGGGCTTCGCCTCGCGCAGCCGCAACACCCCGTACGAGGGTCGTGAGCTGCCGGGCCGTGTGACGCACACGTGGCTGCGGGGCAAGGCCACGCTCGTCGACGGGAAGCTCACGTGACACCTGTAATCCTGCTGGCCGCCGAGAAGGAATCGGCGGAAGTGACCGACTGGGCCGCCCGCATCGGCTGGGTCGTCGGCCTCGGACTGTTCGTCGCACTCGTCTACTGGCTGATGCGCGAGGGCTGGAAGTGGCGCGGCACCCTCCAGGGCGACCTGCCCGAGCTGCCCGGCGCGCCGGACGACCCCGGTGCGGCGAGACTGGTACTGAGCGGCCGCTACCACGGCTCCACCACCGCCGGGCAGTGGCTGGACCGCATCGTGGCGCACGGCCTGGGCACCCGCAGCCGGGTCGAGCTCACCCTGACGGAGGCGGGACTGGACGTCGTACGCCCCGGTGCGGCCGACTTCTTCGTCCCCGTCGCCGCACTGCGTGAGGCCCGGCTCGACAAGGGCATCGCGGGCAAGGTCCTCACCGAGGGCGGACTGCTCGTCGTCACCTGGGCGCACGGCGACAAGCTGATCGACTCCGGTTTCCGCTCCGACCACGCGGCCGAGCACAACGAGTGGGTCGAAACACTGAACGACATGATCAACAAGACGGAAACGGAAGGCGCACGATGACGACCTCCACCAGGGGAGTTGACAGGACTCCCGCCGTACTCGTCCTGGAGGACGGCCGGACCTTCCGCGGCCGCGCCTACGGGGCCGTGGGGGCCACCTTCGGCGAAGCCGTGTTCTCCACCGGCATGACCGGCTACCAGGAGACCCTCACCGACCCGTCGTACCACCGCCAGGTCGTCGTCATGACCGCCCCGCACGTCGGGAACACCGGGGTCAACGACGAGGACATGGAGTCGAAGAAGATCTGGGTCGCCGGCTACGTCGTCCGCGACCCCGCGCGCGTGCCGTCGAACTGGCGCTCCACCCGCTCCCTCGACGAGGAGCTGGCCGCGCAGGGGATCGTCGGCATCTGTGGCATCGACACCCGCGCCCTCACCCGCCACCTGCGTGAGCGCGGCGCCATGCGGGTCGGCATCTTCTCCGGCAACGCGCTGCCCGACGAGGGCACGATGCTCGCCGAGGTCCGCCAGGCCCCCGAGATGAGCGGCGCCGACCTCTCCGCCGAGGTCGCCACCACCGAGGCGTACGTCGTCCCGGCGATCGGCGAGAAGAAGTACACCGTCGCCGCCATCGACCTCGGCATCAAGGGCATGACCCCGCACCGCATGGCCGAGCGCGGCATCGAGGTGCACGTCCTGCCCGCCACGGCCACCGTCGAGGACGTCTACGCCGTCAACCCGGACGGCGTCTTCTTCTCCAACGGCCCCGGCGACCCGGCCACCGCCGACCACCCGGTCTCCGTCATGCGGGGCGTCCTGGAGCGCGGCACCCCGCTCTTCGGTATCTGCTTCGGCAACCAGATCCTGGGCCGCGCGCTCGGCTTCGGCACCTTCAAGCTGAAGTACGGCCACCGCGGCATCAACCAGCCGGTGCAGGACCGCACGACCGGCAAGGTCGAGGTCACCGCGCACAACCACGGCTTCGCCGTCGACGCCCCGCTCGACCGGGTCTCCGACACCCCCTACGGCCGCGCCGAGGTCTCCCACGTCTGCCTCAACGACAACGTGGTGGAGGGCCTCCAGCTCCTCGACCGGCCGGCCTTCAGCGTCCAGTACCACCCCGAGGCGGCCGCCGGCCCGCACGACGCCGCCTACCTCTTCGACCGCTTCACGTCTTTGATGAGCACAGCTTTGATGGAGGGCCAGCGTGCCTAAGCGCACCGATATCCAGTCCGTCCTGGTCATCGGCTCCGGCCCGATCGTCATCGGCCAGGCCGCCGAGTTCGACTACTCAGGCACCCAGGCGTGCCGCGTGCTCAAGGCCGAGGGCCTGCGCGTCATCCTGGTGAACTCCAACCCCGCGACGATCATGACCGACCCGGAGATCGCCGACGCCACCTACGTCGAGCCGATCACCCCCGAGTTCGTCGAGAAGATCATCGCCAAGGAGCGCCCCGACGCGCTGCTGCCGACGCTCGGCGGCCAGACCGCCCTCAACACCGCGATCTCCATGCACGACCAGGGCGTGCTGGAGAAGTACGGCGTCGAACTGATCGGCGCCAACGTCGAGGCGATCAACAAGGGCGAGGACCGCGACCTCTTCAAGGACGTCGTCGAGGAGGTCCGCAAGAAGATCGGACACGGCGAGTCCGCCCGCTCCTACATCTGCCACTCCATGGACGACGTCCTCAAGGGCGTCGACGCGCTCGGCGGCTACCCGGTCGTCGTCCGCCCCTCCTTCACCATGGGCGGCGCCGGCTCCGGCTTCGCCCACGACGAGGAGGAGCTGCGCCGCATCGCCGGACAGGGCCTCACCCTCTCGCCGACCACCGAGGTGCTCCTGGAGGAGTCCATCCTCGGCTGGAAGGAGTACGAGCTGGAGCTGATGCGCGACAAGCACGACAACGTGGTGGTCGTCTGCTCCATCGAGAACTTCGACCCCATGGGCGTGCACACCGGCGACTCGATCACCGTCGCGCCCGCGATGACCCTGACCGACCGCGAGTACCAGGTGCTGCGCGACGTCGGCATCGCGATCATCCGCGAGGTCGGCGTCGACACCGGCGGCTGCAACATCCAGTTCGCGGTGAACCCCGAGGACGGTCGCGTGATCGTCATCGAGATGAACCCGCGCGTGTCGCGCTCCTCGGCGCTCGCCTCCAAGGCGACCGGCTTCCCGATCGCCAAGATCGCCGCCAAGCTGGCCGTCGGCTACACGCTCGACGAGATCCCGAACGACATCACGCGCGAGACCCCGGCCTCCTTCGAGCCGACCCTCGACTACGTGGTCGTCAAGGCCCCGCGCTTCGCCTTCGAGAAGTTCCCGCAGGCCGACTCCACCCTCACCACCACCATGAAGTCGGTCGGCGAGGCCATGGCCATCGGCCGCAACTTCACCGAGGCCTTCCAGAAGGCGCTGCGCTCGCTTGAGAAGAAGGGCAGCCAGTTCACCTTCGTCGGCGAGCCGGGCGACAAGGCCGAGCTGCTGCGCGAGGCCGTCCGGCCCACCGACGGCCGCATCAACCTGGTCATGCAGGCCATCCGCGCGGGCGCCACGCCCGAGGAGGTCTTCGAGTACACGAAGATCGACCCCTGGTTCGTCGACCAGCTCTTCCTGATCAAGGAGACCGCCGACGAGCTGACCGCGGCGCCCGAGCTGACCGCCGACCTGCTCGCCGAGGCCAAGCGGCACGGCTTCTCCGACCAGCAGGTCGGCGAGATCCGCGGCCTGCGCGAGGACGTCGTCCGCGAGGTCCGGCACGCGCTCGGGATCCGCCCGGTCTACAAGACGGTCGACACCTGTGCCGCCGAGTTCGCCGCGCGGACGCCGTACTTCTACTCCTCCTACGACGAGGAGACCGAGGTCGCGCCGCGCGAGAAGCCGGCCGTCATCATCCTGGGCTCCGGCCCGAACCGCATCGGCCAGGGCATCGAGTTCGACTACTCCTGCGTCCACGCCTCCTTCGCGCTCAGCGACGCCGGGTACGAGACCGTGATGGTCAACTGCAACCCGGAGACCGTCTCCACCGACTACGACACCTCCGACCGGCTGTACTTCGAGCCGCTCACCCTGGAGGACGTCCTGGAGATCGTCCACGCCGAGCAGCAGGCCGGCCCGGTCGCCGGGGTCGTCGTCCAGCTCGGCGGCCAGACCCCGCTGGGCCTGTCGCAGGCGCTCAAGGACAACGGCGTCCCGGTCGTCGGCACCCCGCCCGAGGCCATCCACGCCGCGGAGGACCGCGGCGCCTTCGGCCGGGTCCTCGCGCAGGCGGGCCTGCCCGCCCCCAAGCACGGCACCGCCACCACCTTCGCCGAGGCCAAGGGCATCGCCGACGAGATCGGCTACCCCGTCCTGGTACGGCCCTCCTACGTCCTCGGCGGACGCGGTATGGAGATCGTCTACGACGAGACCCGCCTGGAGGCGTACATCGCCGAGTCGACCGAGATCAGCCCCTCCCGGCCGGTCCTGGTCGACCGGTTCCTGGACGACGCGATCGAGATCGATGTCGACGCGCTGTACGACGGCGAGGAGCTGTACCTCGGCGGCGTCATGGAGCACATCGAGGAGGCCGGCATCCACTCCGGCGACTCGGCGTGCGCCCTGCCCCCGATCACGCTCGGCGGCTTCGACATCAAGCGGCTGCGCGCCTCCACGGAGGGCATCGCCAAGGGCGTCGGCGTGCGCGGCCTGATCAACATCCAGTTCGCGCTGGCCGGGGACATCCTGTACGTCCTGGAGGCCAACCCGCGCGCGTCCCGCACGGTCCCCTTCACCTCGAAGGCGACCGCGGTGCCGCTGGCCAAGGCCGCCGCCCGCATCTCACTGGGCGCGACCATCGCCGAGCTGCGCGCCGAGGGCCTGCTCCCGGCCACCGGCGACGGCGGCGAGCTGCCGCTGGACGCGCCGATCTCCGTCAAGGAGGCCGTGATGCCGTGGTCCCGTTTCCGGGACATCCACGGCCGCGGCGTCGACACCGTCCTCGGCCCGGAGATGCGCTCCACCGGCGAGGTCATGGGCATCGACTCCGTCTTCGGCACCGCCTACGCCAAGTCGCAGGCGGGCGCGTACGGCCCGCTGCCCACCAAGGGACGTGCCTTCATCTCGGTCGCCAACCGGGACAAGCGCTCGATGATCTTCCCGGCCCGCGAGCTGGTCGCCCACGGCTTCGAGCTGATGGCCACCTCCGGCACAGCCGAGGTCCTCAAGCGCAACGGCATCAACGCCACGGTGGTCCGCAAGCAGTCCGAGGGCCCCGGCCCGAACGGCGAGAAGACCATCGTCCAGCTCATCCACGACGGCGGGGTCGACCTCATCGTCAACACCCCGTACGGCACCGGCGGCCGCCTCGACGGCTACGACATCCGCACGGCCGCCGTGGCCCGCTCCGTGCCCTGCCTGACCACCGTCCAGGCACTGGCGGCGGCGGTCCAGGGCATCGACGCCCTCAACCACGGAGACGTGGGAGTGCGCTCGCTCCAGGAACACGCGGAATTCCTGACCGCGGCCCGCGACTAGCGGCCCCGAGGGGGACACCGGAAACGGTGTCCCCCTCTTCATGAGCCGACCGTCTCCTTCATGAGCCGACCCTCTCCAGAGGCGTCACGAGGACACATGTACACGATCTTCTTCAAGCTCTTCTTCTCCCGCATGGACCCGGAGCAGGCCCACCACCTGGCCTTCCGCTGGATCCGCCTGGCCGCCCGCGTCCCCGTGCTGCGCACCTTCGCCGCCGCCACGCTCGCGCCCCGCCACAAGGAACTTCGCACCGAGGCCCTGGGCCTGCGCATGCACGGACCCTTCGGGCTCGCCGCCGGGTTCGACAAGAACGCCGTCGCCGTCGACGGCATGGCGATGCTCGGCTTCGACCACGTCGAGATCGGCACCGTGACCGGGGAGCCGCAGCCCGGCAACCCCAAGAAGCGGCTCTTCCGGCTGGTGGGCGACCGGGCGCTGATCAACCGGATGGGCTTCAACAACGACGGTTCGCTGGCCGTGGCGGCCCGCCTGGCCTCCCGCACGCCCGTCTTCCGGACCGTCGTCGGCGTCAACATCGGCAAGACCAAGGCCGTCCCGGAGGAGGAGGCCGTCGGCGACTACGTGAAGTCCGCCGAACGGCTCGCCCCGCACGCCGACTACCTGGTCGTCAACGTCTCCTCCCCGAACACGCCCGGGCTGCGCAACCTCCAGGCCACCGAGGCGCTGCGTCCGCTCCTGACGGCGGTCCGCGAGGCCGCCGACCGCGCGGTCACCGCCCGGCGCGTCCCGCTCCTGGTGAAGATCGCGCCGGACCTCGCCGACGAGGACGTGGACGCGGTCGCCGACCTGGCCGTGGAGCTGGGCCTGGACGGCATCATCGCCACCAACACCACCATCGCGCGCGAGGGCCTGGGCCTGACCTCCTCACCCGTCCTCGTGCGGGAGACCGGCGGCCTGTCCGGCGCGCCGCTCAAGGCGCGCTCCCTGGAGGTCCTGCGCCGCCTGTACGCGCGCGTGGGCGACCGGATCACCCT
Organism: Streptomyces sp. NPDC058985; assembly: GCF_042740985.1. Lineage (NCBI taxonomy): Bacteria > Bacillati > Actinomycetota > Actinomycetes > Kitasatosporales > Streptomycetaceae > Streptomyces > Streptomyces sp. NPDC058985. The sequence continues at coordinate 9,854 of NZ_JBHYJX010000084.1, forward strand.
GGTGGGCGTCGGCGGCGTGGAGAACGCCGAGGACGCCTGGGAGCGCATCCTGGCCGGGGCCACGCTGGTCCAGGGCTACAGCGCGTTCATCTACCAGGGCCCGTTCTGGGGCCGTGCCGTCCACAAGGGCCTCGCCGCGCGGCTGCGGCAGAGCCCCTACGCCACCCTCGCCGACGCGGTCGGCGCCGACGTGAGGAAGCCCCGATGACCCGCATGACGGTACTCGAGCCCTTCGGCGCCCGGCTGCGCCGCGCGATGGACGAGCGCGGCCCGCTGTGCGTCGGCATCGATCCGCACAGCTCCCTGCTCGCCGAGTGGGGGCTGGGCGACGACGTGGCCGGTCTGGAGCGCTTCAGCCGCACCGTCGTCGAGGCGACGGCGGACCGGGTGGCCGTGCTCAAGCCGCAGAGCGCCTTCTTCGAGCGCTTCGGTTCGCGCGGCGTCGCCGTCCTCGAGAAGTCCGTCGAGGAGGCGCGCGCGGCCGGCGCACTGGTTGTCATGGACGCCAAGCGCGGCGACATCGGCTCGACCATGGCCGCCTACGCGGAGTCCTTCCTGCACAGGGACGCGCCGCTGTTCTCGGACGCGCTGACGGTCTCGCCCTACCTCGGCTACGGCTCCCTGAGGCCGGCCGTCGACCTGGCGCGCGAGAGCGGTGCCGGTCTGTTCGTGCTGGCGCTGACCTCCAACCCGGAGGGCGGCGAGGTCCAGCACGCGGTCCGGTCCGACGGGCGGAGCGTGGGGGCGACGATGCTGGCCCACCTGGCCGCCGAGAACGCGGGGGAGGAGCCCCTCGGCTCCTTCGGCGCGGTGGTCGGCGCCACCCTCGGCGACCTGTCGTCGTACGACCTGGACGTCAACGGGCCGCTCCTCGCGCCCGGCATCGGCGCCCAGGGAGCGACCCCGGCGGACCTGCCGCGGGTGTTCGGGGCGGCGGTGCGCAATGTGGTGCCGAATGTCAGCCGGGGTGTGCTTCGTCACGGTCCGGACGCGACCGCGCTGCGTACGGCCACGGACCGCTTCGCCGACGAGGTCAGGACCGCTTTGGCGGCGGCCTAGGACGTCCAGAGCTTGGATACATCCTCAAATCCGAGGCATTATGTCCTAAATGTCTGGCCTGACGGAGGCTGACCAGGACTTTTCCGCTGTTCTCGCTGACTCTGGCGGACTTGACCGCTAGTCTCCGTCGAGAGTCGGCGGGCAAGCGTGTTGCTCGTGGCTCCCCAGGTGTGGGGCGACTAGGTTCCTCACCGGTCCGTATCCGACAGTTCGACATCCGAGGTGACGTAGGCGTGGCTCTTCCGCCCCTTACCCCTGAACAGCGCGCAGCCGCGCTCGAAAAGGCCGCCGCGGCTCGCCGGGAGCGGGCCGAGGTCAAGAATCGACTCAAGCACTCCGGCGCCTCCCTCCACGAGGTCATCAAGCAGGGTCAGGAGAACGACGTCATCGGCAAGATGAAGGTCTCCGCCCTCCTCGAGTCCCTGCCGGGCGTGGGCAAGGTCCGCGCCAAGCAGATCATGGAGCGTCTGGGCATCTCCGAGAGCCGCCGCGTGCGCGGTCTCGGGTCCAACCAGATCGCCTCCCTGGAGCGTGAGTTCGGCAGCACCGGCAGCTGAGTCCGGACCACTCCGGGATTGCTGGAATAATCGCAGGCATGGCTGCAACACCCCGGGGGACGTCCCCCGTACCCCCGGACGCACGTCCGCGGCTGACCGTGCTCTCCGGCCCCTCGGGGGTCGGCAAGAGCACGGTCGTCGCCCATATGCGCAAGGAACACCCCGAGGTATGGCTGTCGGTCTCGGCGACGACCCGCCGGCCCCGCCCGGGCGAGCAGCACGGTGTCCACTACTTCTTCGTCACCGACGAGGAGATGGACAAGCTGATCGCCAACGGGGAGCTGCTGGAGTGGGCCGAGTTCGCCGGCAACCGCTACGGCACGCCGCGCGCGGCGGTACTGGAGCGCCTGGAGGCCGGTGAGCCGGTGCTCCTGGAGATCGACCTCCAGGGCGCCCGGCAGGTCCGCGCCTCCATGCCCGAGGCCCAGCTGGTGTTCCTCGCCCCGCCCTCCTGGGAGGAGCTGGTGCGCCGGCTCACCGGGCGCGGCACCGAACCGCCGGACGTGATCGAGCGCCGCCTCGACACGGCCAAGGTCGAGCTGGCGGCCGAGCCGGAGTTCGACCAGACGCTGGTCAACACCTCCGTCGAGGACGTGGCGCGCGAGCTGCTAGCCTTGACGAACGTCGTGTGATCGTTACTGGTCACCCTGACTGAATCTTTCCCATCCATCGGAAGGTAGAGCGTGTCCTCTTCCATCTCCGCGCCCGAGGGCATCATCAACCCGCCGATCGACGAGCTCCTCGAGGCCACGGACTCGAAGTACAGCCTCGTGATCTACGCGGCCAAGCGGGCCCGCCAGATCAACGCGTACTACTCGCAGCTCGGCGAGGGCCTCCTCGAGTACGTCGGTCCGCTCGTCGACACCCACGTGCACGAGAAGCCGCTCTCGATCGCCCTGCGCGAGATCAACGCGGGGCTGCTGACCTCCGAGGCCATCGAGGGTCCGGCGCAGTAGTACCGGCGACATCGGCGGTAGTATTTTCATCCTGAAGCTGACTTTTCCACAGGCCCGGCAGCCCGACTGTCGGGCCTGTGGTGTGTCATGGGTCGTAAGCGTTATCCGAGTCGGGGAGAGACGGTGGACAAGCCCAAGGTCGTTCTGGGGGTCAGTGGCGGCATCGCCGCGTACAAGGCCTGTGAGCTGCTGCGCAGGTTCACGGAGTCGGGACACGAGGTCCGGGTCGTCCCCACCGCCTCCGCCCTGCACTTCGTCGGCGCCGCCACCTGGTCCGCCCTGTCCGGAAACCCCGTGTCGACCGAGGTGTGGGACGACGTCCACGAGGTCCCGCACGTGCGCATCGGCCAGCACGCCGACCTGGTCGTCGTCGCGCCCGCCACCGCCGACATGCTGGCCAAGGCGGCCCACGGCCTCGCCGACGACCTCCTCACCAACACCCTCCTGACGGCCCGCTGCCCGGTCGTCTTCGCGCCCGCCATGCACACCGAGATGTGGGAGCACCCGGCCACCCAGGAGAACGTGGCGACACTGCGCCGCCGCGGCGCAGTCGTCGTCGAACCGGCCGTCGGCCGCCTCACCGGCGTCGACACCGGCAAGGGGCGGCTGCCCGACCCCGGCGAGATCTTCGAGGTCTGCCGCCGGGTGCTCGCCCGGGGCACGCGGGAGCCCGACCTCACCGGACGCCATGTCGTGGTCAGCGCCGGCGGCACCCGGGAGCCCCTCGACCCGGTCCGGTTCCTGGGCAACCGCTCCTCCGGCAAGCAGGGCTACGCCCTCGCCCGCACCGCCGCCGCGCGCGGGGCCCGCGTCACCCTGCTCTCGGCGAACCCGTCGCTCCCGGACCCGGCCGGAGTGGACGTGGTCCCGGTGGGCACCGCCGTGGAGCTGCGTGAGGCGGTGCTGCGGGCCGCGGCGGACGCCGACGCCGTCGTCATGGCCGCCGCGGTCGCCGACTTCCGCCCGGCCGTCTACGCCACCGGGAAGATCAAGAAGCAGGACGGCCAGGAACCGGCGCCGATCGCCCTGGTGCGGAATCCGGACATCCTCGCCGAGGTCTCCGGCAGCCGGGCCCGCTCCGGGCAGGTGGTCGTCGGCTTCGCCGCCGAGACCGACGACGTGCTGGCCAACGGCCGGGCCAAGCTGAAGCGCAAGGGCTGCGACCTCCTCGTGGTCAATGAGGTGGGGGAACGCAAGACCTTCGGCGCGGAGGAGAACGAGGCGGTCGTCCTCGGCGCCGACGGCACCGAGACCCCCGTGCCGTACGGTCCGAAGGAGGACCTGGCCGAAACGGTGTGGGACCTCGTGGCCGAACGACTCGCCTGAATGGGCCATTCGGCCGGACGGTCCGCGCGAACCCCGCGCTTTCGAGCGTGGCGGCCCTGGCCAAGGCCGCCTCGTTCCGGGCAGAATGCGCGTGCCGCAGGTCACAGCCCTTCCGAGAGCTGAGACGGGTGAGTCCGCGGCCGAGCGTGACCGATAAACTGTTCCTTGGACGTCGCCGGGTGCAGCTCCCCGTGCCGTCCGCCCATGATCAGCCAGCAGCCGCTGCAACCCCAGGGAGCGTTGTGTCCCGTCGCCTGTTCACCTCGGAGTCCGTGACCGAAGGTCACCCCGACAAGATCGCTGACCAGATCAGCGACACCATTCTCGACGCGCTTCTGCGCGAGGACCCGACCTCTCGGGTCGCCGTCGAAACCCTGATCACCACCGGTCTGGTGCACGTGGCCGGAGAGGTCACGACCAAGGCCTACGCGGACATCGCCACCCTCGTCCGCGGCAAGATCCTGGAGATCGGCTACGACTCCTCGAAGAAGGGCTTCGACGGCGCGTCCTGCGGCGTCTCGGTCTCGATCGGCGCCCAGTCCCCGGACATCGCGCAGGGCGTCGACACGGCCTACGAGAACCGGGTGGAGGGCGACGAGGACGAGCTGGACCGGCAGGGCGCCGGTGACCAGGGCCTGATGTTCGGCTACGCGTCCGACGAGACGCCGACCCTCATGCCGCTGCCGGTCTTCCTGGCGCACCGCCTGTCCAAGCGCCTCTCCGACGTCCGCAAGAACGGGACCATCCCTTACCTGCGCCCCGACGGCAAGACGCAGGTCACCATCGAGTACGACGGCGACAAGGCCGTCCGGCTCGACACGGTCGTGGTCTCCTCCCAGCACGCCAGCGACATCGACCTGGAGTCGCTGCTGGCTCCGGACATCAAGGAATTCGTCGTCGAGCCGGAGCTGAAGGCGCTGCTCGACGACGGCATCAAGCTGGACACGGAGAACTACCGGCTCCTGGTCAACCCCACCGGCCGCTTCGAGATCGGCGGCCCGATGGGCGACGCCGGCCTCACCGGCCGCAAGATCATCATCGACACCTACGGCGGCATGGCCCGCCACGG
>NZ_JBHYJX010000085.1:0-13921 GCF_042740985.1 Streptomyces sp. NPDC058985
GTGCTCTGGGGGTCCCCCCGGCCGGAGGCTGGGGGAGTGCCGGGCGCAGCCCCTCGTACTGGGCGTACTCGGGGCTTCGCTCGGTGCGGCGAGAGCGCGTGCCGGGCGCCGCGGGGCAGGCAGGACTTTGCGGACACGGCCTAGGGACCGCCGGCACCGCCGATTCGTCGGGTCGCCGGGTCGGCTAGCGCCCGACGAACTGCGGTCCCTGCGGCGGCATCCGGAAATCCGGGTCGGGCGCCGCGGTGACCGGCTGCGGATAGCCATAGCCGGACTGCGCGCCCGCCGCGGCCGGGGCCTGCGGATATCCGTACCCCGGCGCTCCGGCCGGCTGCGGGTAACCGTAGGCGGGCTGGGTGGCCGGCGGTTGCTGCGGAAAGCCGTACGCGGGCTGTGCCGGGACGCCCGCGGGCTGCTCCGGCGGCAGCGGCCGCGAGGCCCCCGGGAGGGGCTGGACGGCCGTCGGCTGCTCGGGACCGACCACCGGCTGGGCGGGCGCGGTCCGGGTGGCGGGGCTCTGGGCGGGGTCGGGCTGCGCGGGTTCGGGCTGCGCGGGCGGGTACGTCGGCTCGGAGCGAGGGGCCGACAGGGGGTCCTCCGCCCCCTCCGACTCGTCCACCGAGATGCCGAAGTCGGTCGCCAGGCCCTTGAGCCCGTTGGAGTACCCCTCGCCCAGTGCCCGGAACTTCCAGCCCTCTCCGCGCCGGTACAGCTCGCCGCAGATCAGGGCCGTCTCCTGGCCCGTCTCCGGCTTCACGTCGAAGTACGCCAGCGGTTCCGCGTCGGCCGAGGCGGCGTCGTGCACCAGGATGCGCAGGGACCGCACCCGGTCGAAGGCGACCCCGTCCGCGGATGCCACCAGCAGGATCCGCCCGACCGAGGGCTCGACCCGGGAGAGGTCTGTCTGGATCGTGTCGGTCAGGCCCTCGGCGACCCGCTTCTTGCCGAGCCGCCAGACCTGGCCGGAGGGGTGCCGGGGCTGGTTGTAGAAGACGAAGTCCTCGTCGGAACGCACACGGTCGTCCGGCCCCAGCAGCAACGCGGAGGCGTCGATGTCAGGGGCTCCGGACCCGGGTGCCCAGCGCAGCACGGCGCGTACCGTGGTGGCTTGCAGCGGGACGTTCGATCCCTTCAGCATCGCGTGCGTCATGCGGTCATCCTGCCCTCTCGGTCCTGGTCACGACAACGCGGGGGCGGGTACTCGACCCGTGTCCGCCCTCCCGGGTGGCCATCGATGACATGGCCGGGTTACCTGGAATTCATGCCCGGTGGGAACCTCCGACATGGATACGTACGTACTATTACCGGCCACCTTTCGAGGATTCACAGGTTGCCCAGACACCGCGGGGGAGTTTACATGCGTCATTTCGGACAGATTGCCCCTGAAGTGCGGAAGCGTCTGTTCCATCAAGAGCCCTGCGCCTTCTCGGCCGACTCTCCGGCCCCGCTGCTCTCCGCGGCCCTGGGCGCCACGCTCTACAGCCCCGCCACTCGGCCGAACCTCGCCGACGACGTCCTCAAGCAGGGCGCGCGCGGTGTGGTGTCGATGGTGCTGTGCCTGGAGGACTCGATCGACGACGCCGACGTGCCGGTCGGTGAGGCCAATCTCGTCCGTCACCTCAATGATCTGGCGAAACGTTCCGACGCCGACGTCCCCCTCCTGTTCGTCCGGGTCCGCACCCCCGAGCAGATACCCGACCTCGTGCGCCGCCTCGGCCCCGCCGTGCGGCTGCTGTCCGGATTCGTGCTGCCCAAGTTCACCGAGGAACGCGGCGTGCCCTTCCTGGAGGCACTCGCCGCCGCGGAGGCCGCCAGTGGCCGCAGGCTCTTCGCCATGCCCGTCCTGGAATCCCCTGACCTGCTGTACCGGGAGTCCCGGGTGCAGACGCTGGAGGGGATCTTCCGCGCGGTCGACAAGTACCGCGACCGCGTGCTCGCCCTGCGGCTCGGCGTGACCGACTTCTGCTCCTCCTACGGGCTGCGCCGGGGCCCCGACATGACGGCGTACGACGTCCAGATCGTCGCCTCCGTGATCGCCGACGTGGTGAACATGCTCGCCCGCGCCGACGGCACCGGATTCACCGTGACCGGGCCCGTGTGGGAGTACTTCCGCGTCCCGGAGAGGATGTTCAAACCGCAGCTGCGGCAGAGCCCCTTCCTGGAGGGCCAGGCCGTCGGACTGCGCCAGAAACTGATCGAGCACTCGATGGACGGCCTGCTGCGGGAGATCTCCCTGGACCGCGCCAACGGCCTGCTGGGCAAGACCTGCATCCACCCCTCGCACGTGCTCCCCGTCCACGCGCTGTCCGTCGTCAGCCACGAGGAGTTCAGCGACGCCCAGGACATCCTGCGGCCGGAACGCTGCGGCGGGGGTGTGATGAGGTCCGCCTACACGAACAAGATGAACGAGGTGAAGCCCCACCGCGCCTGGGCCGAGCGGACCCTGCTGCGCGCCGAGATCTTCGGGGTGGCGAACGAGGACATCGGCTTCGTGGAACTGCTCGCCGCCGGACTGTCCGACTGACCGCAACGATCCACGACCGACGCAAGGGCCCAGGCCGAGATGGACAACGGGAGGCACGAGTACATGACCGAGAGGGCGCGCGCCGAGGGGCGCGCCGGAGTCTGGTCCGGCAGCTGGGTCGCGGAGCGGCTCGGCGTCGAACTCGCCGGTGACGACAGTCTGACCGGCCTGCTGGGCCTTGCCCTGCGCCGCAACCCCAAACGGGCGCACCTGCTCGTCTCCAACGTGCTCGGCAAACACGTCCCCCAGTCGCCCTCCGTCGTCCACGGCCACGGTGTCGCGCTCGGCCGCCGCGTCCGCGACCTGCTCGGCGCCGAGACGGCCGGACACGCGGTCGTCCTCGGCTACGCGGAGACCGCCACCGGACTCGGCCACTCCGTCGCCGACGGCCTGGGCGCCGCTCCCTACCTGCACTCCACCCGCCGCCCGGTCGCCGGGGTCGGCCGCGCGGGCGGCTTCGAGGAGTCCCACTCGCACGCGACCTCCCACCTCCTGCTGCCCGAGGACCCGGCACTGCTGGCCGGTGACGGGCCGCTCGTCCTCGTCGACGACGAGTTCTCCACCGGCAACACGGTCCTCAACACCGTCCGCGCCCTGCACGAGCGCTACCCCCGCAAGCGGTACGTCGTGGTCGCCCTGGTCGACATGCGCTCGCCCGCCGACGCCGGCCGGCTGGAGGACTTCGCCCGGGAGATCGGCGCCCGCGTGGACCTGGTGACGGCCGCCTCGGGCACGGTGCGGCTGCCGCCGGGGGTTCTGGAGAAGGGGCAGGAACTGGTCGCGCGGTACGAGGCAGGGAGTGCGGGCGCGGGTGTGGGTGCGGGAACCGGCGCCGGGGGAGCCGTCGGCCGGGTGGCCCGCGTCGACCTGCGCTGGCCCGACGGGGTTCCCGACGGCGGACGGCACGGGTTCACGGCCGCGCACCGTGAGCGGCTGGAGAACGCGCTGCCCGGCATGGCGGCCCGGATCGCCGACGCGCTGCCCGCCGGCGCCCGGCGCGTGCTCGTCCTCGGCTTCGAGGAACTGATGTACGCCCCTCTCCGCCTGGCCGACGCCCTCGAGCGGGCCACCGACGCCGACGTGCGCTACTCCACCACCACCCGCTCTCCCGTCCTCGCGGTCGACGACCCCGGCTACGCCATACGCACCCGCCTCGTCTTCCCCGCACACGACGCCCCGGCCGACGGCCCCGGCGAGCGCTACGCCTACAACGTCGCCGGCGCCGGCTTCGACGCCGTCGTCGCCGTCGTCGACTCGGCCGCCGACACCCCCGAACTCCACGCGTCCGACGGGCTGCTGGGCCGGCTCGCCGCCCATGTCCCGCACGTCCTGCTCGCGGTCGTCCCGTCGTACGTCCCGCACGCCCCGCACGCTCCCGAAAGGCCCCCCATGCTGCCCGAGCCGCTGCGCGGCCCCGACTTCTCCTCGTACGCGTCCGACGAGGTCGGCTGGCTGCTCCAGGACTTCTCGGACGTGACGCTGGAGGCGCCGACCGAGGAGCGTGAGGAGGCCATCCAGAGCGGCGGCGCGCACTACGCGGAGTCGCTGCCCGTGGAGTACCAGCCCAGCGAGCAGTACCAAGAGCTGTTCCACGCGGCCCTGGACACCTCCGCCGCCCGGCTGGCGCGCGCCGTCGGTGCCGTCACCGAGATCGTGCTCGCGGAGCGGTCGCCCCGCCCCGTGCTGGTCTCCCTCGCCCGCGCGGGCACCCCCGTGGGCATCCTGATGCGCCGGTGGGCGCAGTACCGCCATGGTCTCGACCTCCCTCACTACGCCGTGTCGATCGTCCGGGGCCGGGGCATCGACGCCAACGCACTGCGCTGGCTGGCCGCCCACCACGACCCCGCCGACGTCGTCTTCGTCGACGGCTGGACCGGCAAGGGCGCCATCACCCGCGAACTCGCCGCCGCCCTGCGCGACTTCGAGGTCTCGGACGGCGTCACCGGCTTCAACCCGGAGATCGCCGTGCTGGCCGACCCCGGCTCCTGCGTACGCACCTACGGCACGCGCGACGACTTCCTCATCCCTTCCGCCTGTCTCAACTCCACCGTCTCCGGCCTGATATCCCGCACCGTGCTCCGCGCCGACCTGGTCGGCCCGCACGACTTCCACGGCGCGAAGTTCTACCGCGCACTCGCCGGTGCCGACCTGTCACCCGCCTTCCTCGACGCCGTCTCCGCTCACTACCCGGACGTCACCGACACGGTCCACGCCCAGGCCAAGGAACTGCTGGCCGCCGACCGCACCCCCACCTGGGAGGGCTGGGCAGCCGTCGAGCGGATCAGCGAGCAGTACGGCATCGACGACGTGAACCTCGTCAAGCCCGGCGTCGGCGAGACCACCCGCGTGATGCTGCGCCGCGTGCCCTGGAAGGTCCTCGCCCGGGCCGGCGCCGGCGCGGACCTGGACCACGTACGCCTGCTGGCCGAGCAGCGGGGCGTGCCCGTCGAGGAGGTCGACGACCTGCCCTACACCTGCGTCGGGTTGATCCACCCCAAGTACACGCGGGGCGCTACCGGCGCCGACGGCAAGGCGGTGGCGCTCTGATGTCCGTCCTCGTCGCCAGCGACCTCGACCGCACACTCATCTACTCCGCGGCCGCGCTCGGACTGACCATGCCCGACCTGCGGGCACCCCGGCTGCTGTGTGTGGAGGTCTACGAGAGCAAACCCCTCTCCTACATGACCGAGACCGCCGCCCAACTGCTGACCGACCTCGGCGACACGGCCGTCTTCGTGCCGACCACCACCCGCACCCGCAAGCAGTACCAGCGCATCAACCTCCCCGGCCCCGTGCCGAAGTACGCGATCTGCGCCAACGGGGGTCACCTGCTGGTGGACGGCGTCTCGGACCCCGACTGGCACGCACGCGTGACCGCCCGGCTCGCCGACGAGTGCGCCTCGCTGGCCGAGGTCCGAGACCACCTGATGAACACCGCCGACCCGCTGTGGGTGCGCAAGCACCGGGTCGCCGAGGACCTCTTCGCCTACCTGGTCGTCGAGCGCGAACTGCTGCCGGAGGAGTGGGTGAAGGAACTCGCCGTGTGGGCCGAGAACCGCGGCTGGACCGTGTCCCTCCAGGGCCGCAAGATCTATGCAGTCCCCAAGCCGCTGACCAAGAGCGCCGCCGTCCACGAGATCGCCCGCCGCACGGGCGCCGAACTCACCCTCGCCGCCGGGGACTCGCTGCTCGACGCCGACCTGCTACTCGCCGCCGACCGCGGCTGGCGCCCCGGCCACGGCGAGCTGGCGGACTCCGACTGGACGGCTCCGGCGATCAGCGCCTTGCCCGAGCGCGGTGTCCTGGCCGGTGAGCGGATCCTCCGGGAGTTCCTGCGCGCCGTGAGTCCGGCTCGCTGACTTCGCCGCCCGTGTCACCGGCCCCGTCCTCGGTGCCGGTGCGGCGGCCACGCCTGCGGTTGCCGGCTCCCGGCCGCAGCAGACGCATGCCTATGAAGACCAGCAGCGCCAGGGCGGCGATCGCGAGGATCACCTTCGAGTACGTGGAGGCGATGCCCGAGACTTCGGACCAGTTGTCGCCCAGCGCGTAGCCCGCGAGGACGAAGACCGTGTTCCATATCGCGCTGCCCAGCGTGGTCAGGGCGAGGAAGACGGGCAGCCGCATCCGCTCGACGCCCGCCGGTACCGAGATCAGGCTGCGGAAGATCGGGATCATCCGGCCGAAGAACACCGCCTTCGTCCCGTGCTTGAGGAACCAGGCCTCCGTCTTCTCGATGTCGGAGACCTTCACCAGCGGCAGCTTCCCCGCTATCGCCACCGTGCGATCCCGGCCGAGCAGCGCGCCGATCCCGTACAGGGCGAGCGCGCCGATCACCGAACCCGCTGTCGTCCACAGCAGGACGGCTATCAGGTTCATCCGGCCGGAGCTCGCCGCGAATCCGGCGAGTGGCAGGATCACCTCGCTCGGCAGTGGAGGAAAGAGGTTCTCCAGAGCGATGGCGAGCCCGGCGCCCGGTGCGCCGAGCGCGTCCATGAGGTCGTTGATCCACTGCGGTGCCGCGCCGCTGTCGGCGGCCGGCTGCGCTGCGATGGCTGTCATGACGACCACGCTAGATAATGGCGGCTGAAGAGACCCTGAGGAAGACCGCAAGATCGCCTGCGGTACACCGCAGGCGGGAATTGCGGTTTTCCGCAGTGTGCGCCGCTGCCGCGCCCGGCTAGCCTCGCGATCATGCGAGTCATGGCGCGACGTGTGGTGCGGTGCGGGGTGGGCCTGATCATGGGGACCGCCACGGCCGCCGTCGAGCTGCTCTTCGCCCTGCTGGCCGGGGTGGTCCTGCTGCCCGTCGCGGCCTGGCCGGCCGCCCGCCGTGCCGTCCTGCGCCCGGTCCTCGCGGGCGCGCGGATACTGGCGGAGCTGGAGCGGGCCCGGCTGCGGCTGTGGCTGGACCTCCGGATCACCCCCGCGTACGAGGACGCGCGGGCCCTGCGGTACGTGGCCTGCCACTGGGCGCTGGGCGCCTTGGGCGGGGTGGTGATGCTGACGGCCGCCATCGGCCTCGGGTACGGCACCTTCGGGCTGTACGGCTGGTTCCTGCTGGACGGCATACGCAACCCCGGTTCGTTCGTCCTCGGCAGTCTCGGCGGCCTCTTCCTCGTGTTCCTCGCCGTGCAGGGAATATTCGGGGTGGCGGGCCTGGAGGGACAGCTCGCACGTCACTTCCTCGGCCCGCGGCACCAGGAGGAGCTGGAGCGGCGGATCGCGGAGCTGGCCGCCAGCCGCGCCGCCGTGGTGGACGCGGTGCACGACGAACGGCGCCGCATCGAGCGGGACCTGCACGACGGCGTGCAGCAGCGTCTCGTCGCCCTCGGCATGCTGCTCGGCCGGGCCCGCCGCAGCCAGGAGGCCGGCCGCCGTGACCGACTGCTGGGCCAGGCCCACGACGAGAGCCGCCGCGCCCTGGACGAGCTGCGCGAGGTGGCCTGGCGGATCTATCCGACGACGCTGGACGAGGCGGGGCTGCGGGCGGCGCTGGAGACGGTCGCCGAGCGGGCGTCCGTGCCGGTGGGGGTGGAGTACGACCTCGCCGACGAACCCGAGCAGGCGGTGGCGACCGTCGCCTACTTCGTCGTCTGCGAGGCCGTCACGAACGCGGTCAAGCATGCGGCGCCGACCCGGATAAGCGTCGCCGTCAGAGCGGAGGAGGAACGGATGTACGTGAGCGTCCAGGACGACGGCTGCGGTGGGGCCGACGCCGCCGGCAGCGGACTGTTCGGGCTCGCCCGCCGTGTCGCCGCCCTCGACGGCAGCCTGAGCGTGGTGAGTCCGCCGGGTGGGCCCACCCTGGTCTCCGCGGAGCTGCCATGCGGCTGATCCTCGCCGAGGACTCGACCCTGCTGCGGGAGGGGCTGGTGCGGCTGCTGACGGAGGAGGGGCACGAGGTGCTCGCGGCCGTCGGCAATGCGGAGCTGCTGCTGAAGGCCGTCTCCGAGGACCCTCCGGACGTGGTCGTCGCCGATGTCCGGATGCCGCCCACGCACACCGACGAGGGCCTGCGCGCGGCCCTGGAGATACGCGAGCGATGGCCACAGGTCGGGGTGCTGGTGCTCTCGCAGTACGTCGAGAAGCGGTATGCGACGGAGCTGCTGACCGGGGAGACGGAAGGAGTCGGATACCTGCTCAAGGACCGGGTGGTCCAGATCGACGAGTTCCTGGACGCGCTGGAGCGGGTGGCCGCCGGGCGGGCGGCCTTCGACCCCGAGGTCGTCCGCCAGCTGCTCGGTCGTACGACGCACGGTGATCTGCTCGCCCGGCTCACCGGACGGGAGCGGGACGTGCTGGGCGAGATGGCGCAGGGGCACACCAATGCGGCGATCGCGCGGCGGCTGCACATCTCGCAGAGCGCCGTGGAGAAACACACCAACGCGATCTTCGACAAGCTGGAGCTGACGGGAGGTGAGGGCTATTCACGCAGAGTGCTGGCGGTGCTGCGCTATCTGGGCAGCTGAGGGCGGCCGCCCCGCGGGCTCAGCCGCAGCAGCCCCCACCGCAGCAGCCGCCGCCACCACTGCCCGGCGACGGCGCGGGGGCGGACGAGGCCGCCGAGCCGCCGACCGCGACCGTCGACAGCAGCTTCACCGTGTCGTCGTGGCCCGCCGGGCAGGCGGCGGGGGCGGAGGACTCAGCCATGGGACGGCTCAGTTCAAAGGTGTCGCCGCAGCTCCGGCAGCGGTACTCGTAGCGAGGCATGCGCACAGGTTAGCCGGACCGGCCCGCGACCGGACCCGGCGGCGGAGAAGTGGCCGCCGCCCCGCCCTGCGGTCAGTGGCCGGCCCCGCGCTCCTCACGGATGTGGGAGACCACCTGGCTTGTCGACTGCCGGACCGCTTCCGTCTCCGTCAGGAAGTGCCAGTAGTCGGGGTGGCGGCCCTCCAGCGTGGTGATCGCCCGTTCCAGCCGGGCCACGGCCTCGTCCAGGGGGCGCGCGTGACGCGGGTCGGGAGTGTTGCGGCCCGCCATGGCCAGGCGTTGTGCGTCGCGGATGGCGAAGCGGGTGCGCTCGATCTCCTGCTGCGGGTCCTTCTGCACGGCGTTGAGCTGCCGCAGCCGGTCACCGGCCGCCGAGACCGCCTCGTCGGTCGTGTTCAGCAGTGCCCGGACCGTCGAGAGCAGGGCGGTGGCGTCGGGCCAGCGCTGCTCGTCCCGGGCGGTCTGCGCCTCGGTGAGCTTCCGCTCGGCCTGCCGGACCGATTCGGTGGCCTGGTCCGGAACCTGCTGGAGGTCCTGCCAGCAGGCGGCGGTGAACCGGCGGCGCAGTTCGCTCAGCACCGGTTCGACCTGCTCGGTGCGGGTGGTCAGGGCCTGGGCGCGGGTGCGCAGGGAGACCAGCCGGTGGCTGATCTCGTCGGCGCGCTCGGGCAGCCGCTCCGCCTCGGCGCGAACCGCCTCGGCCTCGCGGGTGACCCGCTCGGCCCGCTCCAGGGTCTGGGGTACGCCGTGCTGTCCCGCGCCCTGGTTGAGCCGGGTCAGCTCCGGGCCGAGGGTGGCGAGGCGAGTGGCGAGGTCGTCCGCCTTCAGCCCGGAGCCGCGGGCGGAGTCCAGGGCGTTGGAGGCGGCGAGCAGGGCCTGCCGGGCGCGTTCGACGGCGGGTGCCAGCCGGGCCAGCTGGGTCTCGGCCTTGCCGAGCAGGGGACCGAGGCCGTCGGCGAAGCGGTCCAGTTCCTGCTTGACCCGGCCCAGTTCGTCCTTGGCCGCGGTCAGTTCGCCGCGGGCGCGGGAGGCGGCGGAGGCCTCCAGGTCGTCCCGGTCCAGGTCGTGGGCGTCGACGGCACCGATGTACTGATGGCTGACCTCGTCGATGCGCCGGCCGAGCGCCTCGAAGTCGGTGACCGCGCGCCGGGCGGCGGGGGAGGAGTCGACGGCCGCGATGGTCTCTATCGAGATCCGCAGGTCCCGCTGGGCGCTGTCCAGCTCGTAGAAGGCGGCCGCCGCGTCGTCCTTCGCGGCCTGGGCCTCCGCCCGCTGGTTCTCGGCCCGCCCGCCGAACCAGCGCCGGGTGCCGCCTCCGGTGAACGCGGCGGGCAGCGCGAGTACGGCGAGGACCGGCAGGCCCATCAGGGTGAGGGTGTCACGGACCGCGCTCGGAGGGCGGCGACGCGAGCGCTGCGGCGGGCGCGACGCGCGCGCCACCATCGGCGAGTACGGCTGCGATGGTGTCGCCGTCACATCCCTCTCCCGTGTCGTCCGTCCTGCCCGGGTCCATTCTCCCACCCGACAGAGACGAACACACGGGCCGGTCAGTTCGCGGTTCGGACCGTGACTTTGCCGTCTTCGGTCCGGGCGTTCACCACATGCGTGCTGGTCTCGTCCCGCGGTACGGAGACGTCGACCCCGCCGTCATCGGACTTCGTCGACACCTTGTACGTGTCCCGGGGCAGGGTGATCGACACGGAGCCGTCGCCGCTGCGCGACTCCACCAGGTCCGGGACGGCGCCCAGTACGAGGCGGACCGAGCCGTCCCCGGTGTGTGCGCTCACCCGGCGG
Organism: Streptomyces sp. NPDC058985; assembly: GCF_042740985.1. Classification (NCBI taxonomy): domain Bacteria; kingdom Bacillati; phylum Actinomycetota; class Actinomycetes; order Kitasatosporales; family Streptomycetaceae; genus Streptomyces; species Streptomyces sp. NPDC058985. The sequence continues at coordinate 10,529 of NZ_JBHYJX010000085.1, forward strand.
GAGGAGACCTCCGCCCGGACGGAACCGTCGCCGGTGCGCAGTTCCAGCGGTCCCGAGGTGTCGGTGACGTGCACGGATCCGTCGCCGGTACGGATATTCAAGGGATCCCGGAACCCACGTGCCCGGACGCTGCCGTCCCCGTCCTCGACCTTGACGGCGATGCCCCGCGGCACCTCGATGCGGTGCTTGGCCTCGCAGTCGGCGATCACGCCGGAGCAGTGCACCCGCAGTTCCAGCCGGTCGCCGTCCATCTTCCAGTTCACCTCGGGCTCCGAGCCGACGGCGACCGACCCGGAGAACCAGCGGGTGACCTCGATCTTCCCGGCCTCGTGGTCGTCCGAGGCGACGATCTCCAGGGCGGAGTCGTCGGAGTCGACGGTGAGGGTGCTGCCCCGCAGACCGAAGGACCGGTGTTCGGGTTCCTTGTCGTCCGATGCGGAGGCGCAGGCACTGAGACCCGCGACGAGAACGGCGACGGCGCCTGCGGCGGCCAAGGCGCGAGCGTGAACGGTACGGGCGGGCATGACGGTCTCCCCCTGGGACGGACGGTGAGGTGCCGCGCCGGGGCCTTCCGGAGTGGAGGCGGCCCTGCCGACGAGGCTCTTCGACCGTACGGAGCACGGGCCCGCAGGGGGATCCGGGTCACTACCGGATCCGGGGTGGGGATAACCCCCGGCTCGGGCCATGTAGGCTGTCGACTCGTCCTGGGTGCGTAGCTCAGGGGTAGAGCGCCTGCCTTACAAGCAGGATGTCGGCGGTTCGAAACCGTCCGCGCCCACCAGGACCGGCGCCGCTGTCGTCGGTGATGAGGCCCCCGGAGATCCTCCGGGGGCCTCTCGCGTGCGGGCGCCGGTGATCTCTCTAGGATGAGGTCCGTGAGGAGCCCCGAGCAGCACGTCCCGCGACCGCCTGTGCGGTGGTGGCAGGCCGTGTGTGTGCTCGGACTGCTGGCCGGGCTGTTCGGCATGCACGGGCTGGCGCCCGGCGGAGGTCTCCCGGAGCACTCCGCCCGGCACTCCCTCCCGAGTCCCGCGCCGCGGGCCGGGGCGGCCCACACCGGATGCGCCGAGGACGACGGTTCCTGCGGCGGCGGACATCTGGGGCACGCCGATCCGGTGTGCGCGTCCGGCGCGGTGAGCCACGGGCCGGTGCTGCCCGGCCTTGTTCCCGACCCGGTGTCCGTGGCCCCCTGCGCCGGGGGCGTGCACGCGTACGCGGCCGACGCGCCGGACGGTGCGCGGGCGCCGCCCTCCCTGGCCGAACTCCAGCTCCTGCGGATATAGGCACCGCCTCCCCGGACCGCGCCATCTGTGTGCGCGGTGCGGAGCGCAGGCATGTCCATCTGCCTTCACACTGCAGGAGTTCACGCATGACCAGCATCATCAGCCGCAGTACCCGTATGACCCGTACGACCCGCACGCGCCGTATCGCGCCCGTCGTGGCGGCCGCCGTCGCCACGTTCGTCCTCGCCGCCTGTGGGGGTGACGGCGGCGGTGGACACGAGGGTTCGCACGGGGCCGCCTCGGCGTCCGCCACCGACCCCGCGGGGCCCGCCGGGAACGAGGCCGGCGAGCAGGCGCACAACGCCCAGGACGTCGCCTTCGCGCAGGGCATGATCCCGCACCACCGGCAGGCACTGGAGATGGCCCGGCTGGCGGCCGACCGGTCCGGGACGCCCGAGGTCGCGGACCTCGCCGCACGCATCGAGAAGGCGCAGGACCCCGAGATCACGACCATGACCGGCTGGTTGAAGACCTGGGGCGAGGAGGTGCCGGAGCCGACGGGGTCGAGGTCCGGCATGGATCACTCGGCGCACTCGGGCATGCCCGGGATGATGGACGGACAGGACATGGCGGAGCTGGAGAAGACCTCGGGGCGGACCTTCGACACGAAGTTCCTGACCATGATGGTCGAGCACCATGAGGGCGCCGTCGAGATGGCCGGGACCGAGAAGGCCAAGGGCCGCTACGCCCCTGCCAAGGCCCTCGCCGACGACATCGTCACGGCACAGCAGGCCGAGATCACCGAGATGAACAGGCTTCTCGGCAAGGACTGAACGCCCGCACGGGTCCTGCTCGGGTGACGTCGCTCAGGCGTCCCCGGGCGGGGTCTTGGGGAGCGGGGTGTCGTGGGCGCGTTTGAGCTCCGACCGGGCGTTCACCTGGTCGGGGCCGGTTATCTCCGACCAGTAGCGATGCGTGCTGACGAAGACGGCCAGCTCGCGCTCGCGCTGCCGGAGCTTCTCGACCTCGGCCTGTTCGTCGGCCGACCAGCCGGGCGAGGCCGGGCGCTCGACCTTGCGCCAGCCGTTGTCGTCACTGAATCCGTCCAGGGGCTCCACGGACCAGGGGAGTCTCTTCAACAGGGCCGTCAGCTCGGCCCGGACCTGATGCAGTTCCTCCTGACCGGCGAGGAGATCACTGGGGAAATCATAGGTCGTTGCCACAGCCTCAATGATACGCCTGTTCGATTTTGAGGCGCGCGTTCCCTTCAGTGGTTCACGCGAAAGGGTGGCCCGGGTGCACGTCGGCTCCGGGCCGGCTGTCAGACCCCTGCCCTACCGTGAAACACATGGATGGCGTGGACGAGCGGGCCGGGCGGAGTGGGGAGCGGGTGTGCCTGGTCCCCTGGGCGGAGGGGGATCTGTGGCTGCTGCGCAGGACCAACAGCGCCGAGATGACCGCGCATCTCGGCGGCCCGGAGACCGAGGAGCAGCTCGCGGCCCGGCACCGGCGGTACACCGGCTTGCGGTCGGGGCGGATGTACCGGGTGACATCGGGGGACGGCGCCGAGACCTTCGGCTCGATCGGGTTCTGGCGGCGGACCTGGCGGGACGCGGAGGTCTGGGAGACCGGGTGGGCGGTGCTGCCGGAGTTCCAGGGGCGGGGGCTGGCGGTGCGGGCGGCCAGGGCGGTCCGTGAGGCGGCCCGCGCGGACGGCTCGCTCCGGTATCTGCACGCGTTCCCCAGCGTCGATCACGCCGCCTCCAACGCGGTCTGCCGCGGAGCCGGGTTCACCCTGCTCGGGCAGGCCGACTTCGAGTACCCGAAGGGCCACTGGATCAGGTCGAACGACTGGCGGGTCGACCTGGAGAGAGGAGACTGAGGCCATGTGCCGCAGCATCAAGACCCTGCGTCCGCCCGCGATGCCCGAGGAGGCCACGGAGGACGAGATGAGGGCAGCGGCCCTCCAGTACGTGCGCAAGGTGTCCGGTTTCCGCGCGCCCGCCGCGCACAACCAGGAGGTCTTCGACCGGGCGGTGGAGGCCGTCACCCGAGCCACGGCCGACCTGCTGGCCGGCCTGGAGATACGGGGCGCCTCCGGCGCCCGACGCGCCTCCTGACAACGCCGAGCGCAGTCTGCACGGCGGCAGGCGGGCGGACTGCGCCAGGC
>NZ_JBHYJX010000086.1:0-11351 GCF_042740985.1 Streptomyces sp. NPDC058985
GATCCCGTGAGGATCCGGGGCGAAGCACCGTGCGCGCGGGGACGGGGCGGACGGCGGGGCGTCAGATGCGCCGCTCCGAGCGACGGCGCAGCCAGAACAGGCCACCGCCGGCGACAGCCGCCGCGACGAGCCCGCCGCCGATCGCGATGTCCGTCGACGTCGCCCCGTCGGAGCTGCTGCCGCCGACGCCGCCGCGGACACCGCCGATGACCGTGAAGGCGGCCGGGCGGGTGAGCCGCCTGCCCGAGCAGTTGACGGTGATGTCGTACGCGCCCGGGCGGGCGTCCTGCTTGATGGTGGCGGTGCCCCGGGACGTCTCGTTGGCTCCCCTGACCGGGGTCAGGTGGGTGGTCCGGAAGGCGTCCGAGGTCATCGTGCCGCCCTGCGGGCAGCCGTCGACCGTGACGGTCATCTGACCGCCGCGGGCGATGACGCTGGGCAGGGCGACGATGTTCCTGGGCTGGTTGTGGTCGCCGCCGGCGGTGGCCGTGGGGGCGGCCAGCCCGAGGACAGCGACCGCGGCGCCGGCTGCCGCGAGGGCACGAGTGTTACGCATCTGATCCTCCGCGGAAGACGCCCCGGGTCCCGTTCCCGGTCGATCGGCGAGAAAGCGCCTCCCAGAAAGACCCTCAGTTGCCGTGCGCGGGGCCGCATTTCGGGAATGGTCCGTCCTGGTGAGGGGCGTACCGGGCCACAGCCGCACCAGTGGATATCGCCGCAGGTCACACACCGTCAGAAATTTCCGGCCGGCCGCGTCCCGGATGGCTCACGCGAGGAGCCGCCCGCCACCCGTTCGCCGCCGCCCCGTCGCCGGTCCCCCGCGTGGCGCTTAGCGTGCTGCCATGCGCGGATGATCCGGCGACGGCCGGGTCGAGAGGGGATGGCGAATGTACGACTCCGAGTTGGCCGAAGAGGAGGAGCGGCACAGGAGGCGCGCTCCCTGGGGCGTGATAGCGCTTGTTCTGCTGACCGGCCTCGCGCTCATCCGGAACGGCTCGGGGGAGTTCGACGTGGGCCCGCCGCAGCCGGCCTCCGCCGCCGCCTCGGACACCCGCGTGGCGGCCGGTGACGGCGCGGCCAAGGGGGTGGCGCCGCTGCCGTACTCGGTGCCCGACCGGGTCGCGATCCCCGGCATCCAGGTCGACGCGCCGATCATGCCGGTCGGTCTGGACGCGGACGGCTGGGTGGACGCGCCGCCGCCCGAGGACCCGAACCTGGCCGGCTGGTTCACCGGCGCCGTCGCTCCCGGGGAGAAGGGCACCGCGGTCGTCGTCGGTCACGTCGACAACCAGCAGGGCCCCGCCGTCTTCTACGGGCTCGGGGCGCTGAAGAAGGGGAACAGGGTCGAGGTGCACCGCCAGGACGGGAAGACGGCGGTGTTCGAGATCTACGGCATCGAGGTGTTCGAGAAGAACAACTTCCCCGGCGACCGGGTCTACGCCTCCAAGGGCAGCCCCGAGCTGCGGGTCATCACCTGCGGCGGCGGTTTCTCCAAGCAGAACGGCTACGACGGGAACGTCGTCGCCTTCGCCCGCCTGGTCGAGGCCCGCTGAGCGGCCCCGGCCCGGCGGGCCCGGCGAGGTCAGACGTGGCTCCGCCGGGGGACGGTGAGGTGGTAGCCGGAGTCCAGCAGCTCGGGCAGGTAGCGCCGCAGGGCGCGGACGCTCTGTGAGCGGTCGCCCCCGGCGTCGTGGGAGAGCACCACGACGCCGGGGGCGGCGCCGTCCTCGACCCGGTCGACGATGGTGCGGGTGCCCGGGGTGGTCCAGTCGAGGGTGTCCACCGTCCAGGCCAGCGGTTCCATGCCCAGCTCGGCGCCGAGCCGGAAGGCCTTGCGGTTCCACGCCCCGTACGGCGCCCGGAACCAGCGGGGCGGCTCGCCGTAGGCCTTGTCGATCACCTCGCTGGTGCGCTCCATCTCGGAGCGGATGCGGCGCCGGGAGAGGGTGGTCAGCAGCGGGTGGGACCAGGTGTGGTTCCCGACCACGTGTCCCTCGTCGGCCATGCGGGAGAGCAGGTCCCGGTTGAAGTCGGCCATCTCGCCGCACACGAAGAACGTCGCGCGCACGTCGTACTTGGCCAGGGTGTCCAGGATGTCCGGCGTGTACTCGGGGTGGGGTCCGTCGTCGAAGGTGAGCAGCATGGTGCGTCCCCGGCCCGGCATGCGCAGGATCGGCTCGCTGCGGACCGGTGGCCGCCCGGGTGCGGCGCCGGGCGCGCCGTAGCCGGTCAGGGGCTGGAGGCGGTAGGCGGAGGGTTTGAGGGGGCCGCGCCGCGGCGGCCCGGGAGCGGGCGCGGCCGGCGGGGCGGGGCCGTCTCCGAGGCCCGCGGCGAGCGCGCCGGCGGTACCGGCCGCCGCGGCTGCCGCGGCGCCGGCGAGCAGCCTCCGGCGCGAGAGCAACTGATCCTTCTTCATGACTCATCCCTCGCCCGGTCACGGACCGGCGCACCCGCGCAACACCGGTGCGGCGGCACGGAACCACCCGCCCGGCCCAAGATCATCGATGACTCCGATAGCCTCACCGCGTGACGGAACAGCACTCCCACCGGTTCGAACGGGGCACGGACGGGCCGAAGGTCATCGTCGTCGGTGTCGACGGCTCCGACTCCTCGCTCAGGGCCGCGGCCTACGCCGGCGGTCTGGCCCGGCGCCAGGGCGCGCTGCTCGCGGTGGTGTACGTGCAGCCGATGCTGGCCGGGGTCGCGGCGCTCGGGGCGCCGGTGGCGGAGACCACGGACGAGATCGCCGAGGACCTGGTGGCCCAGATCCGGGAGGCGACCGAGCGGGTGAAGGGGATATTCGACATCCGCTGGGAGTTCCACACGTTCCGCAGCGACCCCTACAACGGCCTGGTGGCGACGGCCGACCAGCTGAAGGCGGACGCGGTGGTGGTGGGCGCCTCCGAACAGGCGGGCCACCGGTTCGTCGGCTCGGTCGCGGTGCGGCTGGTGAAGGCGGGGCGCTGGCCGGTGACCGTGGTGCCGTAACGGCTCACGGACGCGGTGTGCGTCGCGGGGAAGCCGGAGCCGGCGCGCCGTCAGAGGGTACGTGGGGAGCCGGTACCCGCTATTTCCCCATCACCAGCCCGTCCTCGGCCGCGCCCCGGGCGAGGACGACGTCGCGGATCCGGTCCCGCACCCCTCGTACCTCGGCGCCCTTCTCCAGCGCCTCGTTGAGGTTGACCACCCGGCCGGCGTCGACGTCGAACAGCTGCGGGACGAACTCCGCCTTCGTCACCCGCCAGCGTTCGCCGGACCGGGCGGGCGGGGCGAAGGTGAAGCGGCCGATGGTCGACTGGTTGCCGCGCGGGTCGCGGGCGCCCGAGTCGTTGATCATCTCGCCGGCGATCTGGTCGCCCATGCCGTAGATCACCCAGGTGCCGTTGACCTTCTCGTACGCCTGCGGGACGTGGGCGTGGGTGCCGAGGATCAGGTCGATGTCGGGGCGGTCGCCGGTGCGTGCCGCGGTGAGGCTCTCGGCCAGGGCCAGCTGGTCGCCGTCGGGCTCGTCCTGCCACTCGGTGCCCCAGTGCATGGACACGACGACGACATCCGCGCCCGCCTCCCGGGCGGTCCGCGCGTCGGCGACGATCCGTTCCTCGTCGATCATGCCGACCGCCCAGGGCTGCCCGTCGGGCAGGGGGTGGCCGTTGGTGTGGAGGGTGTAGGCGAGGTGGGCGACCTCGGCGCGGCCCGCGCGCAGGACCGTCGTGGTGCGCGACTCCGCCTCGGTGCGCGCCGTCCCGGCGTGCCGCACCCCGGCCCGGTCGAGGGCGTCCAGGGTCCTGCGGATGCCGTCGGCGCCGTCGTCGACGCTGTGGTTGGAGGCGGTGGAGCAGCCGTCGTAGCCGGTGGCGGCCAGCGCCTTGGCCACCTCGGGCGGGGACTTGAAGAGGGGGTAGCCGCTGTAGTCGCCGTGCGCGCCGTACACGGTCTCCATGTGGCACAGGGCGAGGTCGGCCCGCGAGACGACGGGCCGGGCGCCGGCCAGCATGGGGCCGAAGTCGTGGCCGGTTCCGCCGGCGTCGAAGCGGGCCCGCTCGATGATCGTGTCGTGCGGCAGGACGTCGCCGGAGGCGACCAGCGTGAAGACGCCGGTGTCCGCGGCGGACGGGGCCGGCGCCGGTCGCTTCGGCGGTTCGTGGTCGCGGGCCTGGCAGGCCGCGCCCGCGGTGAGGAGGGCGGTCAGGGCCAGGGCCACCTGACGACTGCGTGTGATCATCCGTTCACTCCGCTGGGGTCGCACACACCGAGAGATAGTCACATTTACCTACAAACAGGTAATGAGGTTCGTGGCGTCACAGGCGGCTACGACACGCCCATTAGCCCGTCCGGCGTGCGCGAACGGGGTGCGCGACCGGTCCCGCCGGGTGGGCCGACCGTTCGTCGTACCGTTCATCGACGCGATCGACCGTCCGTCGCACACCCGTGCGCGCGCCCTGTCCCCGGGCGGCGCCCTGCGGTGCCATACGGCCATGACGGCCGGAATCACCCTGACGGACAGGACGCACGGGACGACCGCCGAGCACGAGCTCGCCGCACTGCAGCGCGAGCACGGCCGGCCGCTCTTCGCGCTGCTGCTGCGGCTCAGCGACGGCGACCGGCAGCGCGCCGAGGACCTGGTGCAGGAGACCCTGGTCCGCGCCTGGCAGCACCCCGAGGCACTGCGCGCCGAGAACTTCGACTCCGTACGGCCCTGGCTGCTCACCGTGGCCCGGCGGCTCGCGATCGACGCGCGCCGGGCCCGGCAGGCCCGCCCGGCCGAGGTCGGCGACGCCGTACTGGAGAACGCGCGGGTCTGCGCCGATCACGCCGAACGGGCCGCCGCGGCCCTCGATGTGCGCGAGGCTGTGAAGACACTCACTCCGGAGCACCGTGAAGTCCTGGTGCTGGTGTACTTCCAGGGGGCCAGTGTGGCGGAAGCCGCCGCGGCCCTCGGCATCCCACCCGGTACCGTGAAGTCCCGCGCGTACTACGCGTTGCGCGCCCTGCGCAGGGTGCTACCGGGTTACGCCGCCGACCTGCGGTGAAACCGGCCCAATGGTCAAACCTCCGTAAAGCGCCTTGCCTGGGACCCCGGTTGAGTAATCGGCTGTCCTCATCCGTGTTCCGGACGGGGGCCCATGACCCGGGTCGGGCGACGCGCACGCACCGGAGGAAGGCAGGAAGGGATGCTGCACAGAGGTCAAGAGAGCACGGACGGCACCGGTGGGGGCGAACTGACCGTCCCCATGGCGTGGTTGTACGCCGAGTACATCGCCGACGAGCTGCTGCGGACCGGCGACCTGATGCCGCCCACGTCCTTCGAGTTCCGCGCCGGGCGTGACGCGCTGGCGCTGACGGTCTTCCTGTCCGACACGGAGAACGAGCTGAGCGGCATCCGGGTCGTCACCCACCTGGAGACGTGGCTGTCGCTGACGGCCTACGACCAGCCGTGGCACGAGTGGGTGCGGGTGCGGCTGGCCGAGGTCACGGCCGACACGGTCGCCGCCGGCCGGTACTCGCCCGACCTGGAGCTGGCCCGGGCGGCCTGGCGGTGGCTCCAGGAGACCGAACTGCTCGCCCCGGACCTCAACGCGGTGCCCGGCGGCGCGGGGGTGACCGGCGAGGACGAGGGGCCGAAGGTGTGGACACCGGCCTGGCAGCTGGGCCTGCCGCTCGGGCATCTCGCCATCCACTTGTTCTAGCCGTCCGGACCGGCCCGTGAACTTTTCGGGAGGCGGACCAATCCGCGCCCGCGGCCACTCCGAACACCTTGGTCGCGATTCTGTCGTGGCTTGAGTGATTCGGCCGTCCGGTGCGTACGGGTGGGAGCAAGGAGTAACCCCACCCGCACCCAACGGCACGAGGATTCGGCATGAGGTCCCTGGAAAGGCATCGTGACGTCGGCGCCTACGCGCTCGGCGTGCTGGACGAGGCGGAAGCGTTCCGCTTCGAGGACCACCTCATGGAGTGCCCCAAGTGCGCGGCCCAGGTGACCGAATTCGGTCCCGCCACCCGCCAGTTGATGCTCTACCGGCGTGCGACACCGCGCCTCGTCCACCCTCTGACCAGGCCCGGACCGCGGATCCTGGACCGCCTGCTGTCCGAGGTGGCCACGCGTCACCGGGCCGGCCGCAGGCGGGTGCTGTACGCCCTGGCCGCCGCGGTCGTGTGCGCCGTGGCCGCACCAGGCGCCGTGCTCTACGCGAGCCAGGGCGAGCGGGCGGTGCCGCTCAGCGCGACCGACGAGCGGTCCGGGGTGTGGGCGCGGATCACCGCCGAGGACGAGGCCTGGGGCACCGACGTGATGCTGGAGGTCAAGGACGGGGCGGGACCCCGGCCCTGCCGGCTGGTCGCCGTCGGCCGCGACGGCACGGAGCAGACGATCACCAGCTGGAACGTGCCCGGCCACGACGACAAACCGAACACCATGCGCGGCGGGGCCGCCCTGCACCCCGACCAGATAGCCCGCTACGAGGTGCGGACCGCGCACGGCGAGCACCTGGTGACGCTGCCCGCCGGCTGACCGTCACTTCAGCAGCCGGGACATCCGCCGGTCCGCGAGCGGCTTGCCGCCGGTCTGGCAGGTCGGGCAGTACTGGAGCGAGGAGTCGCTGAAGGAGACCTCGCGGATGGTGTCACCGCACACCGGGCAGGGCTCTCCGGTACGGCCGTGCACCCGCAGTCCGCTCTTCTTCTCGGCCTTCAGCCGTCCCGCCGCGATGCCCCGGGAGCGGTCCACCGCCTCGGTGAGCGTGGCGCGCAGGGCCGCGTACAGCCGCGCGGTCTCCTCGTCGGTGAGCGAGGCGGCCAGCTTGAACGGGGACATCTTCGCCGCGTGCAGGATCTCGTCGCTGTACGCGTTGCCCACGCCCGCGATCAGGCTCTGGTCGCGCAGGGCGCCCTTGAGCTGCCGCCGCTCGTCCCGGAGCAGCCCGGCCAGGCGGGCCTCGTCGAAGTCGTCGGCGAGCGGGTCGGGGCCGAGCCGGGCCACGCCCGGCACCTCCTGCGGGTCGGCCACGACGTACACCGCGAGCCGCTTCTGCGTGCCCGCCTCCGTCAGGTCGAACCCGGCCCCGGTCTCCAGGGCGACACGCAGCGCGAGGGGCCCCTTGCCCGGCCGGGGCATACCGCTGGGCAGGCTGTCCCTCCACTGCAGCCAGCCGGCCCGGGCGAGGTGGGTCACGAGGTGCGGGCCGCCGTCGGTCGCCACGTCGAGGAACTTGCCGTAGCGGCGCACCGCGGCCACCTGGTGGCCCTCCAGGGCGGTGAGCGGAGGGTCGTACGTCTTCAGGACGCTGATCGCCACGGGCAGGACCCGGACGATCTCGCGCCCGGCGAGATGCTCGGTGAGGAAATCCCGGAGCGCCTCGACCTCGGGCAGTTCTGGCATACGTCAAGAGTGCCACCGGGGACCGTCAACGCCCGCGGATTCAGCCCGCCGCGTGCGTCGTCCGGCGGGAGACCATGAACTCGGCCCACACGCACTTGCCGCCGCCGCGCGCCTCCACGCCCCAGACGTCGGCGATCGCCTCGACCAGGAGGAGTCCCCGTCCGGAGACGCCCTCGTCCCCGGCGTCCCGACGGCGCGGCAGGGCGCTGGAGGAGTCCTCGACCTCGACCCGCAGCCGCCGGTCGGTGCCGGTGAGCAGCCGCAGGGTGACGATCGCGGAGCCCTCGGTGTGCAGGAGGGCGTTGGTCATCAGCTCGTCGGCGACCAGTTCGATCTCGTCGCTCTGCCCCTTGGCCCCCCAGGACCGGACCGCCGCGCGGACCATGTGCCGGGCCTCGGTGAGGCCCTCGGGATCGCCCGGCGACACGTGCTGCTGGACCCGGCCGAAGGTCCGGGGCGCGCCCGGCCCGTGGCGGCGCAGCAGGAGCAGCGCCACGTCGTCGTCGCCGCGCCGCTCGTCGGCCACGTCGATGAGCCGGTCGGCCAGGTCCCGTACGTCCGGCGGGCCCGCGGTGATCAGCCCGGCGAGGACGTGCATCCCCTCGTCGAGGTCGGCGCCGGGCTGCTCGACCAGCCCGTCGGTGCACAGCAGCAGGGTGTTGCCCGGGTCCAGCTCCAGGGTGGCGACGGGGTAGGCGAGGCGCCCGAACTCGGCGGACAGGCCGAGCGGCAGCCCGCCCTCGACGCGGACGTGCCGGCAGGTCCCGTCGCCGTACCGCAGCAGGGGGTCGAGGTGCCCGGCGCGGACCACCTGGACCACGCCGGTGCCGAGGTCGGTCTCGGCGTAGAGGCAGGTCGCGAAGCGGTCGGTGTCGAGTTCGTGGAGGAAGACGGAGGCCCGTGCCATCACCGTGGCCGGCGGGTGGCCCTCGGCGGCGTAGGCGCGCAGCACGATGCGCAGCTGGCCCATGACGGCGGCGGCGTGCGTGTCGTGGCCCTGGACGTCGCCGATGACGGCGCCGACCCGCCCGCCGGGCAGCGGGATCAGGTCGTACCAGTCGCCGCCGATGTCCCGTCCGAGGGCGCCCCCGATGGAGGCGGCACGGTAGCGGACGGCGACGTCGCAGCCGGGGACGCTGGGGATGGTGCGCGGCAGCATGGCCTGCTGGAGGCCCTCGGCGAGGTCCATCTCCTGCTCGTAGAGCATGGCCCGCTGGAGGCTCTGCGCGATGCCGCTGCCGAGCGCGACCAGCACGTTGCGGTCCTCCGCGGAGAAGCCGTGCCGGTCGCTGTAGAGCAGCCCGACGGCTCCGATCGGCCGGCCCTGGGCGATCAGCGGCAGATAGGCGGCCGCCGTGATGTCGAGGTGGGTGATGTCCTTCCACAGCAGGGGGTAGCGCTCCGCGAAGTCCTCCGGCGACTCGATGAAGCGGGGGCTGAGGGTCCGTACGGCCTCGCTCATCGGGTAGGGCTCGTCGATCCGGGTGACCCGGGTGCCGGGGACGAAGGTGTTGTCGGGCCCGTCGGCGACCAGCCGGATGCGGCCCGCCTCGACCAGGCCCATCACCAGGCTGGTGGCGCCGAGCCGGGTGAGGCCGTGGGTGTCCCGCAGGACCTCGATGACCTCGTCCACCGTGCGGGCGTGCGCGAGCGCGGCCGTGGCGAGCTGGACGACGTTGGTGAGCCGGCGACGGGCCTCGTCCTGCGCGGCCTGCTCGCGGCGGGCCTCGATGTCGCCGACCTCCTGGGTGGCGTCCCGGACGATGCCGATGATCCGGCGGGGCCGGCCGGTCTGATCGCGGCGGATGTAGCCCTGGGTGCGGGTCCAGCGCAGGGTGCCGTCGCGGCGGCGCAGGCGGAAGTACGTGCCGTAGTTCTCGCTGCCGTCCTTGATGGCCTGGGCGACGACGGCGTCCAGGCGGCCGCCCTCCGCCGCGGGAACGCGTACGGCCAGGGTCTCGGGGCGCCCGTCGAATTCGTCCGGGCGCACATCGAACACCTCGTGGGCCTGGGCGTCCATGTGGAGCAGCCCCGTGTCCAGGTCCCAGTCGAAGCTGCCCATGCGGTTGAGCGCCAGGATCGGGTCCGGGTGGGCGGGCCAGTCGTCCGGGACTGACAGGGCGCTCGCTCCCCGATCGGCCATGGACCCCACCTTGCCAGGATTCGCCCGATTCTTCGACTCCTGGTCCGTCCACCGCCCGGGGCCGCGGCAGGCCCCGGCCGAGCGGGGTACACGGAGCGTGGACGAGAGGAGCCCGCCCCGTGGAGTGGTTCACCGCACCCGACTACTGGCTGAGCCGGCTGGTCTTCCAGCGGGCCCTGGCCGTGGTGTACCTGGTCGCGTTCCTGACGGCGGCGCTCCAGTTCCGGGCCCTGATCGGCGAGCGCGGGCTGCTGCCCGTGTCCCGGTTCGTCGAACGGGTGCCGTTCCGGCGGGCGCCGAGCCTGTTCCAGCTGCGCTGCTCGGACCGGTTCTTCGCGGGCTGCGCCTGGGCGGGGTGCGCGGTGTCGGCGGCCCTGGTGGCGGGGCTGGACTCGCTGCTGCCGCTGTGGGGCGCGATGCTGCTGTGGCTGGTGCCGTGGGTCCTGTACCTGTCGATCGTCAACGTCGGGCAGACCTGGTACTCGTTCGGCTGGGAGTCGCTGCTCCTCGAGACCGGTTTCGTCGCCGTGTTCCTCGGCAACGACGAGGTGGCGCCGCCGGTCGTAGTGCTGTTCCTGCTGCGCTGGCTGCTGTTCCGGGTCGAGTTCGGGGCGGGGCTGATCAAGATGCGCGGCGACGAGTGCTGGCGCAAGCTGACCTGTCTGGACCACCACCACGAGACCCAGCCGATGCCGGGCCCGCTGAGCTGGTTCTTCCACCACCTCCCCCGGCCCGTGCACCGCGTCGAGGTGGCCGCGAACCACGTCACGCAGCTCCTGGTGCCCTTCCTGCTGTTCACCCCGCAGCCCGTCGCGACGGCCGCCGCCGCGCTGATGATCGCGACCCAGCTGTGGCTGGTGCTGTCGGGCAACTTCTCCTGGCTGAACTGGATCACCATCGTGCTGGCCCTGTCGGTGGTGCGGTACCCCGGCGACACACCGTCCGTGGCGGCCGCGCCGCTCTGGTACGAGATCGTGGTCCTGGCGGTGGCGGCGCTGCTGGTGTTCCTCAGCCACCGCCCGGTACGCAACATGATCTCCCGCCGGCAGGTGATGAACCGCTCCTTCGACTCGCTGCACCTGGTCAACACCTACGGCGCCTTCGGAACCGTCAGCCGGATCCGCTACGAGGTGGTGGTCGAGGGCACGGCCGACGAGGTGGCCCGGGAGGACTCGGAGTGGCGGGAGTACGAGTTCAAGGGCAAACCCGGTGATCCACGCCGCTGGCCGCGTCAGTTCGCGCCCTACCACCTGCGCCTCGACTGGCTGATGTGGTTCGCCGCGCTGTCGCCCTCGTACGCCGGGTCGTGGTTCGGCACCTTCGTGGAGCGGCTGCTGGAGAACGACTCGGCCACCCTGAGGCTGCTGCGCCGCTCCCCGTTCCCGCCGGACGCGCCACCCCGCTTCGTGCGCGCCCGCCTCTTCCGCTACCGGTACACGACCTGGCGCGAGCTGCGGGAGACGGGCGCGTGCTGGGAACGGACCTATGTGCGCGAGTACCTGCCGCCGACCCGGCTGGTGCGGGCGCCGGAGGGGTCCTAGGTCGTGTCCGCAAAGTCCCGCCTGCCCCGCGACGCCCGGCACGCACTCTCGCCGCACCGAGCGAAGCCCCGAGTACGCCCAGTACGAGGGGCTGCGCCCGGCACTCCCCCAGCCTCCGGCCGGGGGGACCCCCAGAGCACGCACCGGACGCCGCGGGGCCCGCCCTCCGGGCGGACGACGGGACTTTGCGGACACGACCTAGTCTTCCGAGTCAGGAATTCCGTTCAGATGTGTAGGGTTGCTTGGTGGCACGTACTGGGCGGCCGAAGGCCGAGTTGATCCTGTCGGATGA
>NZ_JBHYJX010000087.1:0-10859 GCF_042740985.1 Streptomyces sp. NPDC058985
CACTGAACGCCTTCGACATCACCTTCGACGGCCGCCTGACGGCGGCCCGCCAGTAACCCCAACCACCCTGGTTACACCGCTCGTTTGACAGACCCAAGCCGCGCCGTAGAGCATCCACCCCGGCTCACTGTGGCACGACCGGCTGGAGTGCTAGGCCGTGTCTGACAAATGATCCGGCGGATCTTGTGGGTTGAGGGTGAGGACAGTGTCGGTGGTCAGTCGTCGTCGCGGGTGAGAGTGCTGGCGATGCGTTCGGCGATGGCTTGCCTGAGGCCGGGGTCGAGGCGTTCGGCGGTGAGGGATTCGTACAGCCATAGCCCGTCGGCGGCCAGGCGGGCGATGAACCGGTCGAGCGTGGCGGGGTCGTCGGCGGGTGTGGCCGGGGGTGGTGCCCAGCGTTCGATCACCGCGTTCCAGGGGGCCGCATGGTCTGCGGTCGTCGCTCCTTCCAGCATGAACAACAGCTCGGCTCGGGTGGCGCTCTGGGTGGCTACGCGGGTGTAGGCGGTGAGCCGTTCGGCGTCGGTGGCTTCGTCCGCGGGCTTTGCCACCGCTGCGGCCATGCCTGCTTCCCATTGGTCGGCGAGGTGCTGGTGGATGGCCTGTACGAGGTCGTCGCGGGAGGTGAAGTGGTAGAGGAGGCCGCCCTTGGTCAGGCCGGCCTCGGCGGCGACGGAGTCGAAGGTGACGCTCTTGACGCCCTCGCGCTCCACGACGCGGGCGGCTGCTTCAAGGATCTGGGTTCGTTTGCTGGTCCGCATGATGCTCCTGGTCCGGTCAGTGGTGTGCTGGGGTTTCGACGGCACGTGCGGTGGTGGTCAGGGCTGATCCGGGGCCGTGTCGGCGCAGGAGGAGACCGGTGGCGATCGCGCCGAGAGCCATCACGGTGGTGATCACGACCATCACGGCGAAGTAGGCGGTGTCGAACGCGTCGGAGGCGGCGGTGATCAGTGAGGGGTTGTCCTTGCCCAGGGCGAGCGCGGTTTCGAGACTGTCGCGCGCCCGGTCCGGCACCCCTACGGGCAGGTCGATGGTCGTGCTGTAGACGGCGGTCAGGAGGCTGCCGAGGAGGGCGACTGCGATGAGGCTGCCGAACTCGTAGGAGACCTCCTCGACGGAGGAGGCCATACCTGCTCTGCGGGCCGGGACGTTGCCCATGATCGCGCTGGAAGCGACGGACATTGCCGCTCCGAGTCCGGCACCGGTGATCAGCAGCCCGGTCACCAGCAGGGTCATGCTGGTGTCGAAGCTGAGCAAGATCAGAAGGGCACCGGCGGTGCTGAGGGCGAGACCGCCCGCGACGATGGGCAGCAGGCCGACCTTGTGCAGGACGGCGCCGCCCACCATGGCTGTTGGCAGCGCGCCCAGGGCGACGGCGGCGACCAGGAGCCCGGCGTGGAGCGGGGTGAAGCCTTCCACGAGCTGGAAGCGCTGGGTGGTGACGAGCTGGACGCCGGCGATGGCGAACATGGACAGCCCGGCGGCCAGGACGCCGGCGAGGAACGCTCGGTTGCGGAAGATCGCGAAGTCCAGCAGGGGATAGGGCAGGCGGCGCTGCCGCCGGGTGAACGCCCAGGCGCCGGCAGCGGCCGCGAGAACGGCGGCAACCATGACCAGGGGGGCGGGGCTGGTCTTCGCCGCCTCCTTGATCGTGATCACGAGGCTGACCAGGGCGACGAGCGCGAGCAGCGAGGAGATCAGATCCCAGCGCTTGGAGGGGTCGGCGTCATTGGGGGGTGCGAGGACCAGTGTGGCGATGAGCGCCGCGATGACGACGGGGATGTTGATGAGGAAGACCGACCCCCACCAGAAGTGGTTGAGCAGGATGCCGCTGACGATCGGGCCGAGCCCGCTGCCCACGATCGCCAGGCTTCCCCAGACGGCGATGGCGATGTTGCGTTCGTGTTCGTCGTCGAACGTGAGCCGGATCAGGGCCAGGGTCGCGGGCATCATCACCGCCGCCCCCACCGCCAGGAACGCCCGGGCCGCGATCAGCGCCTCCGGGCTCTGCGAGACGGCGGCGGCCAGCGATGCGGCCCCGAAGACCACCAGGCCGATCAGGAACATCCGGCGGTGGCCCACCCGGTCGCCCAGCGTTCCGCTGCCCAGCAGCAGCCCGGCCATCACCACCGGATAGGCGTTGATGATCCACAGGCTCTGCGAACTGCTCGCGCCGAGATCCTCCACCAGCGTCGGCAACGCTGCGTACAGGATGGAATTGTCCAGGGTGATCAACAGCAGCCCCGCACTCACCACCGTGAGCATCAGCCAGCGCCGCTTCGTACTCAAAACCATCTCCGCACGCCTCTCGGCAGACCGTTACGACCTCATAACTATACCTTATGGAAGGTACAGTTATGAGCCGACGCTCTTCCAGGAGAGCCTCTGACCTGGCTTTTCCTCGTCCTGCCTGCGCGGCTTACCTGGAGGGGCGGACGGCGACCCAGTACGGGAGGACCCAGCCATGAGGGAGCGCGCGGTGGGCCGCGGGGAACTGCCGGACGCGGCCTGGAATCGTCTGGAGCGTTTGCTGCCGAAGGCAGCCGGACGGGGCCGGCCATGGCGTGATCACCGGCAGGTGATCAATGGAGTGCTGTGGCGGCTACGGACAGGCGCTCCGTGGCGCGACCTGCCGGAGCGTTACGGGCCATGGCGGACGGTGTACGAGCGGTTCGCACGCTGGGAAGCGGACGGCACATGGGCTCGCCTGCTGGAAGCAGTCCAGGCACGCGACGACTCGATCGGCGAGCTGGAGTGGACGGTGTCGGTGGACTCCACCATCAATCGAGCCCACCAGCACGCTGCGGGCGCCCACAAAAAGGGGCACAAGAGCGGGACGAACTGGGGTATGCGCCACATCCGACGCGTGGCCAGGCTCTCGGCAGGTCACGAGGCGGGCTGACGACCAAGGTCCACCTCGCGACCGACGGCCGCGGCCTGCCTCTGGCTATCGTGATCACCCCAGGCAATGTCAACGACTCCACGGTGTTCGACACGGTGCTGAACGCGGTGCGAGTGCCTCGCCTGTCTGCAGGTCGCCCCCGTCGCAGACCCCAGACGGTCATCGCGGACAGGGCATACTCATCACGGGCCATCCGGGCCGGCTTACGGCGCCGCGGCATCCGAGCAGTCATCCCTGAACGGTCCGACCAGATCGCCAACCGCCAACGCCGAGGATCAGCAGGCGGGCGGCCGCCAGCCTTTGATACAGAGCAGTACAAGGCCCGCAATGTGGTCGAACGGTGCTTCAGCAGGCTCAAGCAGTTCCGAGCCGTGGCCACCCGCTTCGACAAACTGGCAGCCCGCTACCTAGCCGGTCTCAGACTCGCCTCGCTCACCCTCTGGCTCCGCGAACTGTGATCATTTGTCAGACAGGCCCTAGGGGCAGGATGTGCCGCGCCGAAGCCCGTACGGCGCGGCGATCCTGTACTCCCCGGGCCTCGGCGCCTTCAGGATGGTCCACTCGCCGGTTCCCGTCAGACAGCCGTTGCCCGTGTCAACGCGCTTGCCGTCGGCGTCGACCACGGCCAACCAGGGCGACCACGCGATCCGGACCAGTACGGGCCCCGCGGACTTCACCGAGACCACGACCTCGCTCTCGTCAGCACGCACGGCGGTGGCGGGGGAATCGGCGAGCGGTTTCGGCCCGCTCACCCGGAAGAGCCTCCAGTTGGCGTCCGACCAGACCTCGGTCAGATACGGCAGCCCGGAGGCGACCAGATCGGCCTCTTCCTTCGCTCCTATGTCGGGCCGGTCGCCCCTGGGCAGCACGACATAGCGCACCGCCCACCGATCGAGCCACGTGCGGTAGTTCTCGGCGGTGAGGGTGCCGTCGTAGAAGAGCCCGTGTCGCTCTGTGTCGGCTTGGCGGTTCCAGCCACGGGCGAGGTTCACGTACGGGACAAGGGCCGAGGCCTCGCGGTGACTGCGGGTGGGGACGACCTCGACCCGGCCACCTTCCGCGTCACGGCGCTCCAGTTGTTCGACGAGAGGGGACAGCCCGCGCGTCCAGGCGGAGTCGGGAACGGTGAGAACGATGTCCGACACCGTCTTGTTCAAGGTCCAGGCGACTGCGCCGGCCAAGGCGAGCCAGACCACCAGGGCGCGCGGACGACGCCACACGCGGCCGCCTCCACGGTGATGCGGTGCCGCGGCGAGCAGCACGATGCCCCCGAACAGCAGAGCCAGACGCTCCACATTGCTGCCCACAGGCGAGGGGACCAGCCAGGTCGCGACCGTCCCCAGACCGTAGACGACCGCCCCGAGGCGCACGGTGCGCCACTGCGGCAGTGCGGTGCACGCCACGGCGACGGTGAACAGCAGGGGCACGATCGCCGTGGTGAGCGCCAGCGGCTGCACTCCCGAGAACGGGAACAACCAGACCGACAGCGACACCACACCGGGCAGCGGCAGCAGCAGTGCCAACCCCGTGGCGTAGCGCGCCTGCAGGATCAGTGCCCCTCCGACCACCGCGAGGAAGAGCCCGGCCACCGGGCTGCCGAGGGTGGCGAGCGTGGAAAGCAGCATCACCGCGGGGAGCTGGAAACGCCACGCCCATCGCCACCGCGAGTCCGCCCGGCCGGCACAGTGCCGAGGGCAGTACACCAGCGCCACCGCGCCGAGCCCGAAGAGGAGCCCCACGGCGAACGTCGCCCGCCCGGACGCGGCGTTGCCGACCAGGGCCACGGCCCCCCAGAGTGCCGGCACCAACGGGCGGTGCACCCAGCCGCAGCGGACGAGGATGAACGCCACGAGCCCCGCAGAGAGCGTCCCCGAAACCATTACCGTCGTACGCACGCCGACGGCCGCCATCAGATACGGCGAGATGACGCTGTACGACATCGGATGCATCCCGCCGTACCAGGCGAAGGTGTACGCGGAGTCCGGATGCCTGTCCGCGAAGCCGGCCCATGCGTCGTGGGCCGCGAGGTCGCCTCCGCTGTCGGCCAGGAATCGGAACCAGAGCAGGTGGAGAACACCCGCGGCGAACACCGTCACCGCGACCGGATGCCGCAGCGACCGCCGGGCCGGCCCGTGGGGGCTGCCTGCCGGTCTGTCCTGGTCGCTCCCGAGGCCGGGTTCCTCCGGCGGGGCGGGAGCGCGGCGGTCGCCGTCGACTGCCTCACTGCCATGTGGTTGCGCGCCGGTCATGCCGAGCCCGAATCAGGGATACCGCAACACTCGGCCCCGGACCCGTCAGGGCTCATGGTGTACCTGATCAAGCCGTCCCCGATGTCTTCACCTGGAGCGTGTCGCCGTCGGCCGGTTCGCTGCCGGATTTCTGCAGGGCGAACTGCGTACGGTACAGCTCCGCATAGAGCCCGTCCGTGACCAGAAGCTCCTCGTGGGTGCCGCGTTCACGGATCCGGCCACCGTCGATGACAATGATCTGGTCCGCTTCACGGACGGTCGACAGGCGGTGTGCGATGACGATCGAAGTCCGGTCGGTCAGGGCGGTCTTGAGCGCACGCTGGATCGCTGCCTCCGATTCGGAGTCCAGGTGTGCGGTCGCTTCGTCGAGGACGACGACGGGCGGTGACTTCAGCAGCAGCCGTGCGAGGGCGACGCGTTGCTTCTCCCCTCCGGAAAGCCGGTAGCCCCGGTCGCCGACCACGGTGTCCAGCCCGTCGGGCAGGGAGGCGATCGTGTCCCAGATGCGCGCCGACAGACACGCCTCGACCAGATCCTGCTCCGCGGCATCCGGCCGCGCGTACAGCAGGTTGGCCCGGATGGTGTCGTGGAACAGGTGGGCGTCCTGGGTGACCACGCCGATCGTGTCCCGCAGCGACTGGAGGGTCAGATCCTTGATCTCGTGGCCACCGACGCGCACGGACCCTTCGAGAACGTCGTACATGCGCGGCACAAGCTGGGTGATGGTTGACTTGCCGGCTCCCGACGGGCCGACGAGCGCCGTCAGTTTCCCGGCCGGAGCGACAAAGCTCAGGTCGCGCAGAATCCAGGTGTCGTCGGTCTGCTCGGAGACGCGCGCCCGATGTGATTCAAGGGATTCGAGCGAGACATCCTCGGCGGACGGATAGCGAAAGGAGACCCCGGAGAACTCGATGTCCGGCGCCTGCGCGCCAAAATCACCGACCGGCAGGGAACGTGCTCCTGGCTTTTCCGCGATGAGCGGCTCGAGGTCCAGCACTTCGAAGACCCGGTCGAAGCTGACGAGCGCCCTCATGAGCTCCATCTGCATGCCTGCCAGCTGACCTACCGGGCCGTAGAGCCGGAGCAGCAGGGTCACCAGGGCGACCAAGGTGCCGAGCGCCAGGGTGCCGTCGACGGCGAGGCTTCCTCCCAGGCCGTACACCAGCGCTGTCGTGAGAGAGGTGAGGGTGGCGACGGCGACCACGAACATCCGCGCGTAGACGATCTCGGTGATGGTGATGTCGCGTCTGCGACCCGCCTTCTGCGAGAACGATGCCGTTTCGTCCTCCGGCCGGCCGTACAGCTTGACCAGCATCGCCCCGGACACGTTGAAGCGTTCGTTCGACATGGAGCCCATCTCGGCGTCGAGCCGCATGCCTTCCCGAGCGAGCCGCTGGAGCCTCCTGCCGATCAGCCTTCCGGGGAGGAGAACCAGCGGCACGAGGAACAGCGAAGCCAGGGCGATCTGCCACGACAGGTAGAACATCGCGGCGAGTACGAGAACCAGTGTCAGGACAGCGGAAATCGTTTGGGTGAGCAGTGTGGTGACGGCCTGCCGGGCGCCGTTGATGTCAGTGCTGACCCGACTGACGAGGGAGCCGGTCTGCGCACGGGTGAAGAACGCGATCGGCTGCCGCTGCAGGTGCTCGAACAGCGAGGTACGCAGGTCGTAGACCAGACCTTCGCCGATCCGGCCGGAGAACCAGGCCTGCATGTAAAGCATGAACGCGTTCACCAGCGCCAGGGCCGCGATGGTCGCCGAAAGCCACACCACGACCGCGAGTTTCCCGGGCAGAATGCCGTCATCGATGATCATCTTGAGGATCAGCGGACTCGTCGCGGTGACGGCCGCGTCGAAAGCCGTGGTCAGCGCGAGGAAGAGCAGTGACCAGCGATGGCGCAGGGCATACGGGATGATGCGCCGCACCGTGCCGGGCCTGATCTTCTGGCGGGTGATCGACTTGTCATCGAACCGTGGACCCAACAGGCCCGGTCCCAGGCCGCCCGTCATGGACATGGAAGCTGTTCCTCGCTCTCGGGGTTCCCGGCGTTTCGACGCGTGTCAGTCGGCTGCTGGTGTCAGCCTCACCGGCAGATGCTCGGGCCCGTTGACGACGATCGATGTCAACTTTGCCGGAGAGCCCGCGAGTTCAACGCGGATGGACCGACGCAGAAGTTCTGCGTAGAGAATGCGCAGCTCAGCGCGAGCGAGGACGCTACCGAGGCAGAAATGCTCACCGAACCCCAGAGCCAAGTGCCGATTCGGCTTCCGACGCACATCGAACTCATCAGGATTCTCGAACACCGCGTCGTCGCGATTGGCGGAAGGCAGCCAGAAGGTGACCCGGTCGCCGACTTCGATGGTCTTCCCGTGAATCGTCGTCGGTTTCACCGCGGTGCGCATGATGTGGGTCGCCGTGGACGTCCAACGAAGGACTTCCTCGACCGCTGACGGCAGCAGATCCGGATCCTGTGACAGCATCCGCCACTGTTCGGGGTGCTCCAGGAAGGCGAGCATCCCGCCCGCGGCCGCGATACGTGTGTTCTCTGTCCCACCGACGAGCAGGTTGTCGCAGTTGAGAATAATGTCATCCGGAGTGAGAGGGGTCCCGTCGACGCTGGCCGTCGCCAGAACGCTGACCAGGTCGTCGGCGGGATTCGCGGCCTTGGCGGCCTGCAGCTCCTCGAAGTACCCAAGGATGTTCAGATGGGCGAACCGCTGGGTCATGGGATCGCCGGCGCCGAAGGCCTCACTGGTCAGCTTGAGCAAGTAGTCCCAGTCGGAACGCGGAACACCCATCATGCTGCAGATGACGTACAGCGGTACCCGCGCGGCGATGTCCGCCACGAAATCACAGGTCTCGCCGGCCAGCGCCTCGTCGATCACGTGACGGGTCACGTCGCGCATCTCCGATTCGAGAGCGCGCACCGAGCGCAGCGAGAACCAGTTGTCGACCAGTCCTCGCAACTGACGGTGGCGCGGGGGGTCGGTGAGCGCCAGTGTGCGACCACCGCCGGGGTCGTCTCCGTGATCGGCCGGACGCAACAGGATTCCGTTGGCCGAACTGAAGGTCTCCGAGTCCTGGTAAGCGGTGCGCACGTCCTCGTACCTGGTCAGCACCCAGAAACCCGGAAGATCGGCCGGCGGGTGCCAATACACGGGCGCGTTCGCACGGAGCCACTGCCACTGTGCGAAGGGATCGCCACTCGAGTACAGCTCAGGGTCCACCAGGTTTATGTCCGGAAGCCGCTCAACCGATTCGCTGCGCATGCGTGTACCTCATAATCGCTCGAATGTGACACCAAGTATCAGGTGTTGAACACTGGATACATTCAGTCGGATACTCGGCGGCGATACTGCGGGCGAATGGGAAGGCTGTCTGCGAACCTCGGTTCAGCGGTTGCGTGACGATCCGTTTGCATCCTCAATATGGCTGGCACCGTGGCACGTTGCCGAGGAGATCGTCAAGTCTTCGAAGGGACGGCCCGCATGCCAGAGACGGACGCTCGGGTGAGCCCGCCGTCGACAGCGTTCAATGGAGTTGACAGGGAGCTGAAGAGATGTGTTGCCGGGGTGTTCAACCGGTGCGCCGGCGCAGTTGAACACTCGAGCCCCGGCGGTGTGCGGCCCGACAGACCGAGCGTTGATCGTCTGCGGAACCATGATGCATAGTGATCCGGCAGCCAAGCACTCGCAGGGTCGGCGCGAAAAGCGCCGAGAGACTACTTCAGCGTTGCGATCCACATCATCCACTCGAGAGGGGACGGTGCTGTGACGAATCCGTTCGACGACCCCGACGCCAATTACCTGGTGCTGGTCAACCACGAGGGTCAGCACTCGCTTTGGCCCGTTTTTGTGGACGTACCCGAAGGCTGGGAGACCGTATTCGGTGAGGCGGGGCGCCAGGAATGCCTTGACTACATCGAGAAATCCTGGACGGACATGCGTCCCAAGAGCCTCATCGAGGCCATGGAAAAGAGCTGACGGGCCGTATCGCTCAGCCCGCGTAACACCATGTGCTGTGTCCCCGGGCGTCGGCCTTGCCGGCGCCCTTTGGGGTCTGACGAACCAACCGCGACGTGCGCCGGGCGCGCGCACGCATCACGAATCGTGGCCGTCGGGAGTCCCGCCGGGTCGCAACGTCGAATGATTGGGGTGTGCGGGAATGGCTGCAGAGTCCTCACATGGTGCTGCGTCCGAAGGGGGCCGCCGTGAGCTGATGGCCGGTCAGCTCGGCATTTGGAACGCCCAGCAGCTTTCACCCGGCAATCCCATCTACAACATCGCCGAATGCGTCGAAATCCGCGGCGAACTGAGGTTGGATCTCTTCGTCGACGCGCTGCGGCGCACCGTGGAGGAAGTCGGCACCTACTGGTTGCGCTTCCACACCGAGGAGGGAAAGCCCCCCTTCCAGTACCTCGACCGCGAGCGCACATACCCGGTCCATGTCATCGACCTCAGCGACACGGAGGACTCGGAAGCGGCCGCAGAGCAGTGGATGTGTGACGACGTGCGCCGGCCGGCTGACCCGATCAATGGCCCCTTGTTCGTCGAGACCGTGTTCAAGCTCGGACCGGCCCATTTCATCTGGTACCAGCGTGCCCACCACCTCGTCCTGGACGCCTACAGCGGGATGCTGATAGCCGGCCGCCTGGAGCAGATCTACGCTTCCCTCCTGGAAGGTCGCGAACTCGACGCGACGACCTTGGAACCGGTCTCCGTGCTCATGGATGCCGAACGCGCCTACCGGGACTCGGAGGATTTCGACCTCGACCGGCGGTTCTGGCTCGACGCCCTTGCGGACCTCCCAGAGCTCCCGGATCACTCCCGCCCGGGTAACCCGGGTTTCCGGGAACTGCCCGGAGCACCGATACGGCACACTGAGGAAATCGGCGCCGACGCCGCTGCCGACCTGCGCTCAGCCGCGCGGCGCATGCGAACCAGTCTCGCCGGCCTGATGGTCGCCGCCGCGGCCGTGTACCAGCACCGCACCACCGGGACACGCGATGCCGTGATCGCCGTCCCCGTCCTCGGCCGCACGGGTAAGCGCGAGCTGCGCATCCCCGGCATGATGGCCAACCTGCTGCCGGTCCGGATCACCATCGACCCCGACACATCGGTCGAGGACGTCGTACGCCAGACTTCGAAAAGGGTGCGGGAGGGCCTGCGCCACCAGCGTTATCGCTACGAGGACATGCACCGGGACCTGCACATGGTCGGGGGCGCCCCACTGTCCGGCCTGTACGTCAACGTCATGTCCTTCGCCTACCCGCTGACGTTCGGGGACTGCGTCATGAGCCTGCGCAACATTGCCCCGGGCCCCATCGACGATCTGGGGATCGACGTCTACGACAGATCGGGCAACGGCGCCCTCCAGATCGCCGTCGGCGCGAACCCCGCCCTGCACGACGCAACTGTGCTCACCGACTTCTCCCGACGCTTCCAGCGAGTCCTGACCTGGTTCACCACGGCCGAACCGACGGACGCCGTCGGCCAGGCGGAACTGCTGAGTGAGGCGGAGCGGGATCGGGTGCTGGTGGAGTGGAATGACACCGCGGTGGAGGTGCCGCGGGTGTCGGTGGCGGGGTTGTTCGAGGCGCAGGTGGTGCGGTCGCCGGGGGCGGTGGCGGTGGTCGCTGATGGTGGGGTTGAGGTGTCGTATGGGGAGTTGGATGTGCGGGCGAATCGTCTGGCGCGGTTGTTGGTG
>NZ_JBHYJX010000088.1:0-8848 GCF_042740985.1 Streptomyces sp. NPDC058985
GGCGCCCCCCCCCCGCGGGGGCCGGGGCCGCCCCCCTCACTTCGATGCACAGGGGTACCGGGCGGCTCAGCCCGCCAGCAGCTTCTTGACCGCGGCGGCGACCCGGCCGCCCTCGGCCAGTCCGGCGACCTTCGGGTTGACGATCTTCATGACGGCGCCCATGGCCCGCGGCCCCTCGGCACCGCCCGCCTTCGCCTCCTCGACGGCCTGCGCGACGATCGCGTTCAGCTCGTCGTCCGACAGCTGCTTCGGCAGGTACGCGGCGAGCACCTCGCCCTCCGCCTTCTCCCGCTCGGCGCTCTCGGCGCGACCCCCCTGTGCGAAGGCCTCGGCGGCCTCCCGGCGCTTCTTCGCCTCGCGGGTGATCACCTTCTGCACCTCGTCGTCGGAGAGCTCCCGCTTCTCCTTCCCCGCGACCTCCTCCTTGGTGATCGCGGCGAGCGTCAGCCGGAGCGTCGAGGAGCGCAGCTCGTCACGCTCCTTGATCGCGGCGTTGAGGTCGGCCTGCAGCTTCGACTTGAGCATGGTCATGGACCTGATTGTCGCAGGTACGGCGTGACGGGCGCCCGCCCATTTCGGGGTGGCGCCGATCGGGCCCCCCGGGCGGTCGGCCGGTGGCCCGTGTTCGGCCCACCGCCTCCGCTTCTGACACGATGGACGCATGCGCGCGCGATACGGAGTGCCCCTGGGAATCACGGCGGTTGGCGCCGCCGGTCTGGTCTACGCGGCGGGGATCGAGCCCCGCTCCTTCCGCCTCCGACGGGTGACGGTCCCGGTCCTGCCCTCCGGCATGGGCCCGCTGCGCGTGCTCCAGGTCTCCGACATCCACATGGTCGGCGGCCAGCGCAAGAAGCAGCGCTGGCTGCGCTCCCTGGCCGGGCTGCGCCCCGACTTCGTGATCAACACGGGCGACAACCTGTCCGACCCGGAGGGCGTCCCCGAGGTCCTGGACGCCCTGGGCCCGCTGATGGAGTTCCCGGGCGCCTACGTCTTCGGCTCCAACGACTACTACGGCCCCAAGCTCCGCAATCCCGGCCGGTACCTGACCGAGAAGCTCCAGGGCCGCCACGGCCTCAACGGCAACCCGCCCGCCGTGGGCGTCGTCCACAACCCGTGGGAGGACCTGCGCGACGGCTTCGACGCCGCGGGCTGGCAGAACCTCACGAACACGCGCGGCACGCTCAAGATCGAGGGCATGTCCGTCGAGCTGACCGGCCTCGACGACCCGCACATCAAGCGGGACCGGTACGCGGAGGTCGCGGGCGGCCCGTCCGGCACGGCGGACTTCTCGATGGGCGTGGTGCACGCGCCGTACCTGCGCGTCCTGGACGCCTACGCGGCGGACGGCTACCCCCTGATCCTGGCCGGCCACACGCACGGGGGCCAGCTGTGCATCCCCTTCTACGGCGCGCTGGTCACCAACTGCGACCTGGACACGGACCGCGTGAAGGGCCTGTCCACGCACACGGCGGAGGGCCGCACGTCCTACCTCCACGTCTCCGCGGGCTGCGGCGCAAGCCGCTACACCCCGGTCCGCTTCTTCTGCCCACCGGAGACGACGCTGCTGACGTTGGTGGCGCGGGGGCGGTAAGGGGCGGCGGCCCGGGGAGGGCGGCGGTCGAGCCGGGTAACCCGGAAGCCCGAGTAACCCGGAAGCCCGGGTAACCCACACGGCCCACCCGCATAGCCCGATATGTCCGGCCTATCTAGCGTGAGGCCATGACAGCCCCGATACCCAGGGACATCCCGGACCTTCCCCCGATCCCGGGTCACCGCGCCCTGCTGCCCACGGTCGTACCGGCGACGGCCGTCGTGACCCCCGTCCGCCGCAGGCTGATCGCGGTCTTCCGCCTCCTCACCGCCCTGCTGGCACTGACCGGAGTGACGATCGAGCTGCTCGTGGGCGGCCCGGTCCTGAAGACCCTGAGCCACTTCACGATCCAGAGCGGCATCCTGCTGGCGCTGGTCATGCTCGCGTCCGCCCGCTGCGCCTGGTCCGCCCACCACCCCCTGCCGGGCGCCGTGACGGGTGCGGCCCTGCTCTACGTCGGCACCGCCGGCCTGGTCCACCACCTGCTCCTGACCAACGCGGCGAGCCCCTTCGCCGTGCCGGACGGCGCCGACGCGGGCTGGCAGACGGCCGCGACCCACATCCTGCACACGGCGGTCCCGGTCGCCGCGGCCCTGGACTGGCTCCTCCTCACCGTCCCCGGCCGACTGCACCTGCGCCATGCCCCCACGTGGCTCCTCTACCCCCTGGCCTACCTGGCCTTCACCCTGGCCCGCGGCGAGCTGCTGCTCCCCGGCACCCAGGACCGCTACCTCTACCCCTTCCTCGACGTCGACCAGCACGGCTTCAAGGGCGTCCTGGGCAACGCCCTCCTCGTCGGCCTGGCCCTCTACGCCCTGGCCGTCCTCCTCATCGCCCTCGACCACATCCGCCCGAACCCACTCCGCCGACCCCGCTAAACCGGATTTCGTCTCCGGCCACCGGTGGGCTAAAGTAAACGACGTCGCCGCGACGAGCAGCGACGATCGGGGTGTGGCGCAGCTTGGTAGCGCGCTTCGTTCGGGACGAAGAGGTCGTGGGTTCAAATCCCGCCACCCCGACAGTGAAGTTCCAGGTCAGGGGCCTGATCCGCTTAGCGGGTCGGGCCCCTGACTGGTTTCCCGGGAGGCGTCTTCTTGATCAGGGGCGCGAAGCCGCCGAGGAGGCGTCCGCCTGCTTCTCGGCGTCGGAGAACAGGAGGGTCGGCTCGGTGAGGATGTCCCGGTCGGCCTCGCTCTGGTAGATCGCGTCGACGCTGCCGAAGCGGGCCTCGGAGTAGTCGAGGCCGAGCCGGGCCGCGGCCTGCCGGACCGATGCCTCGTCGGGGCCCTCGATCTCCAGGAAGGTGGGGAGCCCGGGCCAGGTGTCGAAGTCGAAGGCGACCTGGCCCAGGCGCCATTCCTCGCGGTAGTTCTCCTGGTAGCGCACCTCGGTGAGGCCGGCGCGGCGCAGGATGTCGGCCGTGGCGTGCAGGTCGGACACCTCGGTCTCGATCTCCTTGGTGCCGTCGATGCTCGTGCCGTCCGTGACCTCCTTGAGCGTGAGCGTGGCACGGGTGCCCTCGTCCCGGAGACGGATCCAGGTCCCGCGCTCGAAGGAGCCGGTCTCGAAGATCCTGCGGGTGAGGAGCGTGCGGGGGAACGCCTGGACGGCCCCCAGGGCGGTCAGCCTGGCCTGGAGGCCGGCGGTGTCGACGGCCAGGAACTTCGCCTCGTACTCGTGCTTCACGGGTTCCTCTCTCAGAAGTCGGCTGTGGGGGTGGGCGGTTGGGCTGCACCGAGCCACCGGCTTCTTGAACTTCGCCCGGAACACACCATCGTGGGGCGCACGGTCGTCCCGCGAGCCGTTTTCCGGCGGCGGGGATCGGTGGCCGTCGGGTCGGAGGACGGGCTTCAGGACTTCGAGCCTGGGTGACGCGTGCCGCGCTCGTGGCGGTGGGGGTCGAAGAGTTCGCCCGCGATGCCGGCGAGGACCAGGCCCGCGGCGATGAGCAGGCCGTGGGGCAGGACCAGGCCGGTGGCCAGGGCGGCGAGCGCGGCGGTGAGCAGGAGCCAGGCCCGGTGGTGCCGGTACTCGCGCGGGCGGCGTGGGCGGCCGTCGGCGAGGGCGCGTGCGAATTGGGGGTCCTCACGGTGCAGACGGGACGCGATCTCGCTGAGCCGCTGGTCTTCGGGCACGGGCACGTTGCCCCCTCCGCGTCGGTTGGGGCCCGGGGCCGGGGAGTTGGCTCCAGGCTCGCCCGCAGCGGATGCCGGGCACCATCAGGATTGGTACCCAAAAGCAGCGGTGCCGGATGTGCAGGGGAAGGTGTGGGACCGCGGAGGGCGCGTGACCTCCGTAGGCTGGGAGAAGATCCGTGTGTCCCGCGCGCTCGCGGGGGCCGACCGGGAAGGACCGCATCGTGATCATCTTCGGTACCAAGGGATACCTCTACCAGCTCGCGATACTGACGCTGGTGTGCGGGCGGTGCGGGAACCCCTCCGCGCACACGCTCAGGAAGCGCGTCAACAAGTTCACGCTGTTCTTCGTGCCGCTGTTCCCGTTCTCGACGAAGTACGCGACGCAGTGCACCTTCTGCGGCGCCGAGCAGCAGGTGTCGAAGGAGCAGGCGGAGCAGCTCCAGGCGCAGGGGGGCATGGGCGGCCCCGGCGGCGGGCAGGGCGGGCAGCCGTACGGGGCCGCGCCGCAGCAGCCGTACCAGCAGCCCTGACCTGCGCCATCGGGGGACGGCCGGCGGCCGCCCCCCGCCCGCGGGTCAGCCCGTGATCTCCACCTTGCCGTTGCGGGAGTCGGCGCGGCCCGGGGCCGCCTCCGGTGCGTCCGGGCCGGCCGCGTCGGTGGAGCCCTTCGCGGTGATGCCCTTCAGCAGGGACGCCAGGTCGACGCCGGTGGTGGAGCCCAGCAGCTCCATGCCCTGCGCGACGTTGTCGGCGACCGTGCGGGACAGGCGGCTCGCGCCGTCCGTCGAGATCACCGTCATCTTGTCCACGGCCGACAGCGGCTCGGACGCCTTCGCCACCACCTGCGGCAGCACCTCGACCAGCATCTGGAGCACGGCGGCGTCGCCGTACCGGTCGAAGGCGTCGGCCTTCTTCTGCATCGCCTCGGCCTCGGCCGCGCCCTTCGCACCGATCGCGGCGGCCTCCGCGTCGCCCTCCAGCCGCACGGCCTCGGCGATCGCCGCACGCCGGGAGCGCTCGGCCTCACCCTGCTTGAGGCCCTCGATGGCCTCCGCCTCGGCCAGCGCGCCACGCCGCTGCTTCTCGCCCTCACCGGTGAGCCGGGCCCGCTCGGCCTCCGCCTGAGCGGCGGCGATCCCGGCGGAACGCTCGGCCTCGGCCTGCTTCACCCGCGCCACCCGGCGGGCCTCCGCCTCCTGCTCGGCGGCGTACCGCTGGGCGTCGGCCGGCTTGCGCACCTCGGTGTCGAGCTGGCGGTCCTTCAGCGCGGCCTGCCGTTCGGCGACCTTCTCCTGCTCGGCGAGGATGTCCTGCTGCCGGGCCGCCTCGGCCAGCGGTCCCGCGGCGTTGGCGCGGGCGGAGGCCTGGTCGGTCTCGGCCTTGATCTCGGCCTGCTTCAGGTAGAGCGTGCGCTGCGCGACCGCGATCTCCTCCTCGGCCTTCAGCCGCGCCTGCTCGGCCGCCCGCCGGGCCACGGCCTCGGCGATGTCGGCCTCCTGCTTGGCGCGGGCGGCCTCGGGACGGCCGAGGTCCTCCAGGTAGGAGCCCTCGGTGGTGATGTCCTGGATCTGGAAGGCGTCCAGGACCAGGCCCTGCCCGGACAGGCTCGCCTCCGCCTCCTCGGCCACCTGGCCGGCGAACGCGGCCCGGTCCCGGATGACGTCCTCGACCGACATCCGGCCGACGATCGCGCGCAGCGCGCCGGACAGCACCTCCTGTGTGAAGCCGACGATGCCGTCCTGCTGCATCAGGAACCGCTGTGCGGCGGCGCGGATCGCGTCCTCCGTGCCGCCGACCTTCACGATCGCGACACCTTCCAGGTTGGCCTTCACGCCCCGCAGCGTCACCGCGCCGCGCACGGCGACCGGGATGTGCCGGGAGGAGAGGTCGAGCACGAACCGCTGCTGCACGAACGGCACGACGAACACGCCACCGCCGACCACGACCTTCTGGCCGCTGTTGTCGGTGAACACCCGGCCCGTCTCCGGGTCGGTGGACTTCTTGCCACGCCGGCCCGTGACGATGAACGCCTCGCTCGGACCGGCCACTTT
Source organism: Streptomyces sp. NPDC058985 (assembly GCF_042740985.1). Lineage (NCBI taxonomy): Bacteria > Bacillati > Actinomycetota > Actinomycetes > Kitasatosporales > Streptomycetaceae > Streptomyces > Streptomyces sp. NPDC058985. Next base: position 5,781 of record NZ_JBHYJX010000088.1, read on the forward strand.
GTAGCGGCTGACCACCACGAGCGCGAGCAGCACCAGGAGTACGACGACTCCCAGCACCGCGATGACGACAGGACTCATGACAACGACCCCGAATCACACAGAGATAGAGACAGAGAAGACAGACGACGGAAGTGGCGGGACAGAGAGGGGGCGGAGTCAGCGGTCCACCGGGCGGACCACGACCGACGTCCCCGTCGGCACCGCCTCGACCCACACCTCGGCCCCCCGCGCCACTGGCACCGCGCTGCGCGCCGCGCACTTCAACGGCTGGCCCGCGAGCCGCAGCAGCACCTCGCCGTAGCCCTCCGCCGGGATGGCGGTCACGACCTTGCCGGACGTGCCGAGCAGGTCGTTCGTGCTGGGTGTGACGGCGGTCTGGTCGCGCATCAGCGCACGGCTGAAGCGGTACGTCAGCCAGGCGGCGCCCACTCCCACGACCCCGCCGGCCGCGGCGGCCCCCGCCGGTCCGGTCCAGCCGGTGCCGAGGGCGATGGCGCCACCGAAGCCGGTCATCGCCAGGAATCCGGCGACGACCGGCAGCGACAGCCACCCCGCCAGGACGCCGTCCAGCGCTCCGTCGAGCGCGCCGTCCAGCAGTCCGTCGAAGACCAGCGACAGGGCGAGCAGCACAACCCCCGTGATGCCGATTCCGAGAAACCAGGCCATGTGTGCTGTCCCCCTCCCGCCCGTCGCTGAGCTCCGGTGAGAAGAATCCTCACATCCGGCGCCCGAACGCGTCATTGCCGTGTTCCGGCAATCTTTACGCGTTCTTGATGCCGCCCTCGGCCTCTTCGGGCCCTCCTGGAACCGCGCCCGGCGCCTGTACTGTCCTTCTTCAAATGGGAACTCATACGGGGAGCGTTCCGAATCAGGTTCCGCAGGGCGACGCGTACGCGCACATGGTGGTGTGCGGTGACGACGGGCTGGCGCACCGCCTCGCCGCCGAACTGCGCGGCGTCTACCGCGAACAGGTCACCCTCGTCGTCCCGCCCTCCGGGCGCCGGGTGCGACAGCCGGTGGTCGGACGGGCCCGGGCGGCCTCGGCGGCGCTGCTGGACATGGTCAACGCGGCCGTCAACCGGAGCGGCAACGGCGACCAGGGCGGCCCGGGTCGCGAAGGCGCCGGACGTGAAGGCGCGGGCCGCGAGCTGGAGGCCACCGAGCCGACCGAGGACGTGCTCGCCGACGCCGGCGTGGAGCGGGCCGGCGCGCTGGCGCTGGTGTACGACGACGACGAGACCAACATCCGCGCGGCCCTGACCGCCCGTCGGCTCAACCCCCGGCTGCGACTGGTGCTGCGCCTGTACAACCGGCGCCTGGGCCAGCACATCGAGGATCTCCTCGACCAGAGCGCCGCACTGGCGACCGGTGCCGGGGGTGCCACCGGGCCGGACGCCGCCGAGCCCTCCACGACCGTGCTGTCCGACGCCGACACGGCCGCGCCCGCGCTGGCCGCCACCGCGCTCGTCGGCACCAGCAAGATCGTGGAGACCGACGGCCTGCTGCTGCGCGCGGTGGAACGGAACCCGCCGCTGCCCGGTCAGGTCGCCGACCCCGGCCTGTGCACCCTCGCGCTGCTCTCGGCGACGAGCAACGACCCGGCCGGGGCGGACGGTTCGGAGGACAGCGGGGAGGGGCCGCAGCTGCTGCCCGACGCGGCGGCGGTCCAGGCGGCGACCGGGCGCGGGACGGTGGCGCTGGAGCACGTGTCGTACTCCGGACCGTCGCTGCCCGCCGGACGCGCGAGCGTGCCGCCGTTCGCCGAGCTGTTCTCGCGGCGGCTGCGGTGGTCGCTGGCCGGTCTGGCGGCGTGCGTGGTCGCGCTCGCCGTGGCGCTGATACTGGTCACGGACGACCATCCGCTGCACGCCACGTACGTGACGCTGCTCGACCTGTTCTCCATCAACGAACCCGCTCACAACGCGGACCTTGGGCGTCAGATCCTTCAACTCCTCTCCGGGTTCGTCGGGTTGCTGCTGCTTCCGGTGCTGCTGGCGGCCGTACTGGAGGCCCTGGGGACCTTCCGTACCGCCACCGCGTTGCGGAAGCCGCCGCGCGGGCTCGGCGGGCACGTCGTCCTGCTGGGTCTCGGCAAGATCGGCACGCGGGTGCTGACGCGGCTGCGGGAGATGGACATCCCCGTGGTGTGCGTCGAGGCCGATCCCGAGGCGCGGGGGATGGCGACCGCCCGGCGGCTGCGGGTGCCGGTGGTGCTCGGGGACGTGACGCAGGAGGGGGTGCTGGAGGCCGCGAAGATCCAGCGCGCGCACTCGCTGCTCGCGCTGACCAGTGTGGACACCACCAACCTGGAGGCGGTGCTCTACGGGCGGTCCGTGCGGTCGGGGCTGCGGGTGGTGCTGCGGCTGTACGACGACGACTTCGCGACCGCCGCGTACCGCACTCTGCGTGCCGCCCATCCCGGTGCGCTCACCCGGAGCCGGAGTGTGACGCATCTGGCGGCGCCCTCCTTCGCCGGGGCGATGATGGGGCGTCAGATCCTCGGGGCGATTCCCGTGGAGCGGCGGGTGCTGCTGTTCGCCGCGGTGGAGGTGGCGGGGCATCCGCAGCTGGAGGGGCGGACGGTGGGAGAGGCGTTCCGGGCGGGGGCGTGGCGGGTGCTGGCGCTGGAGGTGACGGACGGGTCCGCCTCCGGCGAGGGTGAGGCGGAGGGGGAGGGCGCGGCGCCTCGGGAGTCCCGGTTGGTGTGGGATCTGCCCGATACGTATGTCCTCCGGGGTGCGGATCGGGTGGTGCTGGCGGCCACGCGGCGGGGGCTGGCGGAGCTGCTGGGGCGGCGTACGCGGGAGCGGTCCCCCGGGTAGCGGGGGGGGGCGGCGTGAGGGTGGGCGGAGTGCAGGGTTCGGCCCCCTCCAGTCCCGTCCAGGGGGCTCCCGCCCCCTGGACCCCCGGCCTTTGCCCACCCACCACCCGACTCGGTTGGGAGAGAGGGTCAGGTCGAAAAGCGTCGGAACTCTAGTAGTGCTTGGTCATGTTGGTGCGGGGTCTGGCATGTCGCGGTGACAGGTGGGGCAGGCGCCGGTCCAGATCGCGAGGAGTAACTGCAGCTC
>NZ_JBHYJX010000089.1:0-8381 GCF_042740985.1 Streptomyces sp. NPDC058985
GTACTGGATGTACTTGGCTCTGCGCCCGGTGCGGCGAGAGTGCGTGCATGGCGTCGCGAGGCAGACGGGAATTGTCAGACAGGCCCTAGGCCGTCAGCGGGCGCCGGCCGCCCTGCGGCGGCGGGCGACGGCGAACAGGAGGCCGCCGACGGCGAGTGCCAGCGCCGCGCCGGCCGAGGCGAGCAGGGCCGGGGAGCCGGTGGAGGCCAGCAGGCCGCCGTCACCGCCCTGGGGCGACTGGCCGCCGGTCGTACCGCCGGTGGTCCCGGAGCCGCCCGTGGTGCCGGTGCCTCCGGCGGAACCGGAGCCTCCGCCCGTACCGGTCCCGCCCGTGGAGCCCGAGCCCGAGGTGGTGCCGGTACCGCCCGTGGTGCCGCCGGTGTCGCCCGGCGTCTCCTCGTCGCCCGTGCCGTTCAGCACGATCCAGCCGGTGTCGTTGGACGGGTCGCCCTCCCGGGGGTCGTCCCACTCCGGCAGCGAGATCTTGCCCTTGGCGCCCTCGACGACCTTGTCGACGCGCAGCTTGAAGCGGTAGTCGCGCCGGTCGTCCTCCAGGAACGGGGTGTCGGCCCAGCAGCGGTACTGCGACGGCGTCTCGGCGTTGACGGGGCGGCAGGGGCTGTCGACGACGCTCGCGCCCTCCGGGATCTCCACGGTGAAGCCCAGCGGTTCGCCGCCCGAGCGCAGTGCCCCGATCCAGGCCGGGCCGTGGTTGCTCAGGCCGATGTCGACGGTGACGGTCTCCCCCTGGGCACCCGCGACGCGGGCACCGGTGAGGTCGAGGTCGTAGGTGTTCCGGGTGGGCAGGTCGATCTCGGCGTACTTCGCGTAGTCGGCCGCGTCACCGCTCCCGGCCGGCTCGAGGGTGAGCGTCCGGCCGGTGCCCTGCCGGTAGTCGGCGCCGGAGCGCAGCGCGGCGGCGTCCTTGGCGCCGACCGCGTCGAAGCCGTAGTGGAAGATGTCGCCGAGCGCGAAGTCCGCGGTCTTCACCCGGACCGGCTCGCTCAGGTCGTAGGCCGTGCCCGGCAGGAACTCGCCCTCGAAGGTGCACAGGGCGACCTTCTGATAGCGGATCAGGTTGTCCTCGTTCTCCTCGGCGTACGAGCAGTTGTCGTACTCGTCGGGGAAGGACAGGCCGCGCGAGCCGCCGAAGCGCAGGACGACGCCGTCGGCGGACATGCTGCCGACGTTGCGGAAACCGAGCGGGGCTTCGTAGGTGTCGCCGGCCCGGAAGCCCTCGGGTTCGGCGGACAGCTTCTTCTTGAGCAGTTCGGGTCCGCCGACGAGCACGTCGACGGTGTGCTCGTTGAACGTCAGGCCCGCGCCCTCGCCGGTCACCTTGATCCTGCCGAAGTCGCCTGCCTCGGCGGTGTCCTTGAGGTCGAGGCGGACGGACCAGCTCGGGTTGTACGAGTCGCCGGGGTAGAGGGTGTTCTCCTCGCAGACGGCGACGAGGCCGTCCGCCTCGCACCACCGCGGCAGCCGTACCTTGGCGAAGCCGCCCAGCGCCGTGGCGTCGATGGTGACCTTGTAGCCGTCGTTGGGGACGAACTCCGGGTCGGCGCCGCTGTCGGGGTCGTACTCCCCGGGGCCGGTGAGCCCCAGCCGGATCTGCGGCTCCCCCGGCTCGCCCTCGGCCCCGTCCAGCGCGAGGTCCACCTTGGCGGGACCGGTGAGGGTGACGGGAAGCGGTGCCTGGTCGTCCGCGGCGTGCGCGACGCCGGCCAGGGCACCCGCGGCGAGCCCGGTGGCGGCCACCCCGGCCACGGCCGCGCGCGCCCAGGACGAGTGCGCGGTGCTGAGTCTCATGGTGTTTCTGTTCCGTTCCCCTGACGACAGGAAGGTGCCACTGGTGTGACACCGCGCACAGATGACCCACAGGTGACGGGGAGGGTTGCACGGCGGAGGATCACGGATGCGTCTCGGGCACGCGCGGGTGGGCCGGGGAACGACGAAGGTCCCGTCCGGTCGTGATGACCGGACGGGACCTTCGACAACGTGCGTGGACCTGTGGGGATTTGAACCCCAGACCCCCTCGATGCGAACGAGGTGCGCTACCAGACTGCGCCACAGGCCCTTGCAACGAGTGAAACTCTAGCACCCCGCCCGGCCTGCTCAAAAATCCGTTCCGGGGCGGTGACGGGACGGCCCCGGGACGGGTCCACCAGGCGGGTCTACTCGTTGGCGGCGCGGGGACGGCCGCCGTCCTCGTACTGGTCGAAGAGCGGTGTGCGGCCGCGCTCCCGGGCCCGGCGGGCGGAGGCGGCGCGGCGGGCGTCGCTGCGGGCCGGTGGCTCCGTGCGGTCCTCGGCGGGATCGGCGGGGCGGTCCGGCGCGGGGGCGGACACCGCGTCCTCCTGTTCGGGGGTGACGGCGCTGGAGCGGGCCGAGCTCCAGGCGTCGGGCGCCGCGAGGTCCACGTCGGGCGTGGCGCGCGGGGCGACCGGTGCGGTGACGTAGGTGGGCAGGGGTACCGGCACCGGGTCCCAGCTGTCGCCCCGCGGGCGGCCGCGGGGTTCGCGCTGCTGGTCGACCCACTCGGCGTGGTCGGTCTGCTCGACCAGTGCCCGCCGGTCCGCGGCGAGCGCGGAGAGCCCGGCGTCGGCCTCGGTCTCGGGCCCGTCGTCCGGTTCCTCGGCGTCGGGGTCGCCGACGGCACCGACGGGGTCGGCGGGCGTGCGCCTCCCCGGTGGCCGGGGACCGCGGTCGCGCAGCCGCTGCGCGGCGACCTCGGCCTGGCGGCGGTCCATCTGGAAGGCGAACCGGCGGCGTTCCTGCGCGCGCAGGTAGGCGATGTAGGCGCTGAGCAGCAGCGCGGGCACGCCGGGGGCCCACAGGAAGGCGAGTCCGCCGACCGCCGCGACGACCGAGCCGAGCGTGAAGGCCAGGAACAGCATCACGGTGGTGCGGCGGCGGCGTGCGAGGACCTTGGTGCGCCGGGCGCGGGCCGCGGCCTCGGCGGAGCCGGGTGCGCGGCGGGCCTGCGGGACCCGCTCCCGCGCCGCTGCGGCGCCGGAGCCGGTGGTGCGGCCCGGGTGTTCCGGGGACGTGCCGGATCTGGGGCCCTGCGCGGGTGCGCCCGGCTCCGGGCGGGCCTTCTCGGGCCGTTCCGCGGTGTGCTGCGGTGGGGTGGGCCGGGTGTGCCGTCGGGTCCGGGACACGGCGAAGGCCCGGACGTCCACCGAGTCGGTGGCGGCGTCCGGGGCGTCGGCGTCGGGCTCCGCCTCGTCGGCGGGGCGCGACCGCAGGTCCTTGGCGTACCGGCGCTCCATGCCCGCCCGTCCGGACAGCAGCCGGATGGCGGTGCTGAAGCGTTCCGTCGGACGGGCCTCGTTCAGCTCGTCCTGCCTACGGAGCCACATCGGCACCAAGTAGGCGGCCCAGGCCCCGACGATGACTGCGTAGATGAGGCCGCTGCTGCTCACGCCTCACACGGTAGAGGGGTTTCCTTGAGGCCATCCGCCAATTGGGCCGGTGTGTCGCACGATCTGGCTGATATTTCGAACTTTTCTTGTGATCGATGCGATCAGCAGACCGCCAGAGTCGCATCAGAGACGCGAATTTCTTCGCTTCGGGCGGTCGCCGCCCGATCAATTTCGAACGTTTATTCAATTCCCGGTGTTGGGTGCACTCCGGTCCCGTGACCGGTGCCAGCGCCTCAGCAGACCCTCCGGCACCTCTTCCGCGGTGAGCGCGAAGACGAGATGGTCGCGCCATGCCCCGTCGATGTGGAGATAACGCGGCCTGCGGCCCTCCTCGCGGAATCCGAGTTTCTCCACCACCCGGCGGCTGGGCGCGTTCTCTGGGCGAATACAGACCTCGACGCGGTGCAGTCCGACGGTGCGGAAACAGTGGTCCACGGCCATCGCCACGGCCGTCGGCATCACGCCGCGCCCGGCCACCGACTCGTCGACCCAGTAGCCGACATGGCCGGAGCACATCGAGCCCCAGGTGATGCCGGCCACCGTCAACTGCCCGGCCAGCCGCCCCTGGTACTCGATGACGAACGGCAGCATCCGCCCCGCGTTCGCCTCCGACCTCAGGTGCCGCACCATCTGCCGGTAGGTCGGCCGGTGCGTGAGCGGGCCGCCGGGGCCGGGCGGCGGGATGGTGGCCTCCCAGGGGCGCAGCCAGTCGCGGTTGCGCCGGTTGACCTCGCGCCAGGCCCGCTGGTCGCGCAGCCTGATCGGCCTCAGGACGATGTCGCCGTCCCTCAGCTCCGCGGGCCAGGATGGGCTGTTCAGCTCGCACCCCCTCCCGTGCCGAGTCTGGGGTGGTCGCCGCCCCGGAGCTGGTCGACGGCGTGGATCAGCAGCGGCTCCAGCACGGCGAGGCCGTCCTTCACCCCGCCGGAGGAGCCCGGCAGGTTGACGATCAGCGTGCCGCCCGCCACTCCGGCCAGGCCCCGGGAGAGCGCTGCGGTGGGCACCTTGTCCCGGCCGTACGCCCGGATCGCCTCCGCGATGCCCGGGATCTCGTGGCCGATCACCGCCCGGGTCGCCTCGGGGGTGCGGTCGGTGGGCGAGATGCCGGTGCCGCCGGTGGTGACGATCACGTCGTAGCCGGCCTCGGCGCCCGCGCGCAGGGCGGCCTCGACGGGGTCGCCGTCCGGGACGACCTGCGGTCCGTCCACGGCGAAGCCGAACCGGCGCAGGCCGTCGGCGATCAGAGGGCCGCCCTTGTCCTCGTAGACCCCGGCGGCGGCCCGGTTGGAGGCGGTGACCACCAGGGCGCGGTACGGGGCGCCGAGGGCACCGCCGCTCGACGCGTCGCGTGTCATGACCGGCTCCAGTCGCCCGACTTGCCGCCCGTCTTCTCCTCCACCCGTACGTCCGTGATGACCGCTCCCTTGTCGACCGCCTTGACCATGTCGATCACGGTGAGCGCGGCGACGGTGACCGCGGTGAGCGCCTCCATCTCGACGCCCGTGCGATCCGTCGTCTTCACCGTGGCGGTGATCTCCACGGCGTCGTCCGCGACCGACAGGTCCAGTTTCACACCGGAGACCGACAGCGGGTGGCACAACGGGATCAGGTCCGGGGTGCGTTTGGCGCCCATGATGCCCGCGATCCGCGCGGTGGCCAGGGCGTCGCCCTTGGGGACCCCCTCTCCGCGCAGCAGCTCCACCACGCGGGGGGCGACGAGGACGCGCCCGCCGGCGCGCGCGGTGCGTGCGGTGACGTCCTTGCCGGACACGTCGACCATGCGGGCGGCGCCCGCCTCGTCGATGTGTGTCAGCCGGCCTTGCGGGTCCCGTCCGCCGTTCGGGGTTCGGTCCTGCGTACTCATGCTTGTGTGGCGCTCCCGGTCCTGGCCCGGCGCGGTGCGGCGCGTGGGCCTGCTGTGCGCGACACGCTACCGGCAACCGGGCGGGGTCAGCCGAGCAGGACCACCTCGACGTCGGCGCCGGGCTCGACGGACTCGGTGTCCTCGGGGACGACGATCAGCGCGTCGGCGTGCGCGAGGGCGGCGATCAGGTGGGAGCCGGAGCCGCCGACCGGGGTGACCGAGCCGTCGGCGTAGGTGCCGCGCAGGAACTGGCGGCGGCCCTTGGGAGAGGTGAGCGCCTTCTTCGCGGTCAGGGTCGCGGTGACCGTCGGCCGGTGGACGTCGGGCAGGCCCATGAGGGTGCGGATCGCGGGGCGGACGAACAGCTCGAAGGAGACGTACGACGACACCGGGTTGCCGGGCAGGGCGAGCAGCGGGGTGTGGTCGGGGCCGATGGCGCCGAAGCCCTGGGGCTTGCCGGGCTGCATGGCGAGCTTGCGGAAGTCCACGCCGCTGCCCGGCTCGTCCTCGTCGGCGACGTGCGCCAGCGCCTCCTTGACCACGTCGTAGGCGCCGACGCTCACACCGCCGGTGGTGACCATCAGGTCGGCGCGGACGAGCTGGTCCTCGATGGTGGCCCGCAGGGTCTCGGCGTCGTCGGCGACGGCGCCCACCCGGTAGGCGATGGCGCCGGCGTCCCGGGCGGCCGCGGTGAGGGCGAAGCTGTTGGAGTCGTAGATCTGACCGGAGGCCAGCTGCTCGTCGGGCTGGACGAGTTCGCTGCCGGTGGAGAGCACCACCACGCGCGGGCGCGGGCGGACCCGGACCTTGCCCCGGCCGATCGCGGCGAGCAGGGCGATCTGCGGCGGGCCCAGGACGGTGCCCGCTTCCAGGGCGCGGTCGCCGGAGCGGACGTCACTGCCCTTGGCGCGGACGTGGGCACGCGCCTCGGCCGGCCGGTAGACGTGCACCTGTCCCTCGGCGCCCTCGGGGGCCAGGCTGCGGGCCCGCATGCCGGTCACCGGGCCCTCGCCGAGCCCGCCGTCGGTCCACTCCACGGGGACGACGGCCTCCGCGCCGGGCGGCAGCGGGGCGCCGGTCATGATGCGGGCCGCCTGACCGGGGCCGACGGAGGGCGGGTCGGCCTGGCCTGCGGCGACGTCCCCGACGACCTCCAGGACGGCGGGGAACTCCTCGCTGGCGCCCGCGACGTCGGTGACCCGCACCGCGTACCCGTCCATCGAGCTGTTGTCGAAGGGGGGCAGGGACAGCGGCACCGTGACGTCGTCGACCAGGACGCAGCCCTGGGCGTCGAGCAGGTTCAGCTCGATGGGTTCCAGGGGGCGGACGGTGGCGAGGACGTCGTCCAGGTGGTCCTGCACCGACCACAGACGGTCCGGACCGGCGTCCGCGATGGCGTGGTCGTGTCCGGTGTCACGGGGCGCGCTGCTCAACGTCGTTACATCTCCTCGGCTACGTAACTGCGAAGCCAGGACCGGAAGTCCGGGCCCAGGTCTTCACGTTCGCACGCGAGTCTGACAATGGCACGCAGATAGTCGCCCCGGTCACCGGTGTCGTAGCGGCGGCCCTTGAAGACGACGCCGTGCACGGGACCGCCGGCCTTCTCGTCCGCGGCCAGCTGCTGGAGGGCGTCGGTGAGCTGGATCTCGCCGCCGCGGCCGGGCTCGGTCTTGCGGAGTATGTCGAAGATGCGCGGGTCGAGGACGTAGCGGCCGATGATGGCGTAGTTGGAGGGGGCGTCGGCCTCGTCGGGCTTCTCGACCAGCCCGGTGACCTCGACCACGTCGCCGTCGCCGGTCGGGGCCACGGAGGCGCAGCCGTAGAGGTGGATCTGTTCCGGCGCGACCTCCATGAGGGCGATCACGCTGCCGCCGTACTGCTCCTGGACGTCGATCATGCGCTGGAGGAGCGGGTCGCGCGGGTCGATCAGGTCGTCGCCGAGCAGGACCGCGAAGGGCTCGTGGCCGACGTGCGGGGCGGCGCACAGGACGGCGTGGCCGAGGCCCCTGGGGTCGCCCTGGCGGACGTAGTGCATCATCGCGAGGTCGCTGGACTCCTGGACCTTGGCCAGCCGGCCCGCGTCGCCCTTCTTCTGGAGGGCGGACTCCAGTTCGTAGTTGCGGTCGAAGTGGTCCTCCAGGGGGCGCTTGTTGCGGCCCGTGACCATGAGGACGTCGCCGAGGCCCGCGGCCACGGCCTCTTCGACCACGTACTGGATCGCCGGCTTGTCGACGACCGGCAGCATCTCCTTGGGAGTGGCTTTGGTGGCCGGCAGGAACCGGGTACCGAGCCCGGCTGCGGGGATGACAGCCTTGCTGATCCTGGGGTGGGACTGAGTCATGCGCGCCACCATATCCGGTGCCTATAGGGAGAATCTGTGACTCAGGATCATTGGCGCTCATATGAGCGCATTAGAGCGGTACGGGAGCGATCAATGCCACACACCGGCCCCGCGGACGAACCTGACAAGCGGACCTTGCGGCGGAAGATCCTCGCGGTGAGAAACAGGTTGACGGCCGATGACGTGCGGGAATCGGGGGACGCGCTGGCGGCACGGGCGCTCGGGATGCCGGAGGTCGCGGGGGCGCGCGCCGTGGCGGCATACGTCTCCGTGGGCGCCGAGCCGGGCACCCTCGCGCTGCTGGACGCGCTGCGCGCGCGGGGCGTGCGCGTCCTGCTGCCCGCCCTGCTGCCGGACAACGACCTGGACTGGGGCGAGTACACCGGGACGGACTCCCTCGCGCGCGTGCGGCACGGCGGGCGGATGGACCTGTTCGAGCCCGCCGGTGCCCGCCTGGGGCCGGACGCGGTGACGGAGGCCGACGTGGTGCTGCTGCCGGGGGTGGCGGTGGACGGGCGGGGCCTCAGGCTGGGGCGCGGCGGCGGATCGTACGACCGGGTGCTCGCCCGCCTGGAGCGGTCGGGCGCGCGTCCCGCGCTGCTGGTGCTGCTGTACGACCGGGAGGTCGTCGCGCGCGTCCCCGCCGAGCCGCACGACCGGCCGGTGGGCGCGGTGGTGACGCCGTCGGGGGTGCGCAGGTTCCGCTGACCGTCCGGCGAGACGGAGACGGCCCCCACGCGTGCGTGGGGGC
>NZ_JBHYJX010000090.1:0-7942 GCF_042740985.1 Streptomyces sp. NPDC058985
TGGCGCCGCTGCAGGAGGGTCTGCTCTTCCACCATCTCCTCGCGGACGGCGGAGACGACGCGTATGTGATCCCCACGGTGCTGGAGTTCGACTCGAGGGCCCGGCTGGACGGATTCGTGGGCGCGTTGCGGCAGGTAATCGCTCGGCATGACATCTATCGCACGAGTGTGGTGTGGCAGGGCCTGGGTGAGCCGGTGCAGGTGGTGTGGCGCCGGGCGGAGCTCCCGGTGACCGAGGTGGTCCTGGATCCGGACGGGCCGGAGGCGGTGGAGCAGTTGCTGGCGGCCGCTGGTCTGTCGATGGATCTGGGCCGGGCGCCGTTGATTGATGTGCACGTGGCCCGGGCGCCGGGGGGTGAGGTGTGGCTGGGGCTGGTGCGGGTGCATCACATGGTGCAGGACCACATGGGGCTGGAGGTGCTGCTGGGTGAGATACGGGCGTTCCTGGACGGTCGTGGTGACCGGCTGGGTGAGCCGTTGCCGTTCCGGGAGTTTGTGGCGCAGGCACGTGGTGGGGTGGAGCGGGCGGAGCATGAGGAGTTCTTTGCCGGGTTGCTGGGTGATGTGAGTGAGCCGACGGCGCCGTACGGGCTGGTGGATGTCCGTGGGGATGGGTCGGGCTCGGTGGAGACGCGGGCGGTGGTGGAGGCCGCTGTGGTGGGCCGGCTGCGTGTGGTGGCGCGGCGGTTGGGGGTCAGTGCGGCGACGGTGCTGCATGTGGCGTGGGCGCGGGTGCTGGCGGCGGTCAGTGGCCGTGAGGACGTGGTGTTCGGCACGGTGCTGTTCGGCCGGATGAACGCGGGTGCGGGTGCGGACCGGGTGCCGGGGCCGTTCATGAACACGCTGCCGGTACGGGCACGGATCGATGGCGTGGGTGTGCTGGACGCGGTGACGGCCATGCGTGGCCGGCTCGCGGGACTGCTGGAACACGAGCACGCACCACTGGCTCTGGCCCAGCAGGCAAGCGCAGTGCCCGCCGACGCACCGCTGTTCACCGCGCTGCTCAACTACCGGCACAACAATGGCTCCAGTTCTGCTTCCGGTTCCGGTTCCGGCCGAGGGCTGGAGGGAGACCGAAGCACGGGGCTGGACGGCATCAGAACCCGGTTCGCACGGGAACGGACCAACTACCCGCTGACCGTTTCCGTCGACGACGACGGAGACGGGCTGGTACTCGGTGTGAGGGCAGTGGCCCCGATCGATCCGGAAACGGTGGCCGGGGCGCTGAGCACCGCGGTGGAGGGCTTGGTGTCGGCTCTGGAGGCGGCACTGGAGGGCGGTCCGGAGCCCTGGCTGAGCACGGTCGAGGTGATCGGCGCCGCGGAGCGGGATCGGGTTTTGGTGGAGTGGAACGGTACGGGGGTGGAGGTGGGTGCTGCGACGCTTCCGGGGTTGTTCGAGGCGCAGGTGGTGCGGTCGCCGGGGGCGGTGGCGGTGGTTGCTGACGGGGTTGAGGTGTCGTATGGGGAGTTGGATGTGCGGGCGAATCGTCTGGCGCGGTTGCTGGTGGGTCGGGGGGTGGGGCCGGAGTCGGTGGTGGCGGTTGCGTTGGAGCGTGGGGTGGATCTGCTGGTGGCGTTGTTGGGTGTGCTGAAGGCGGGGGGTGCGTATCTGCCGGTGGATCCGGGTCTGCCGGCGGACCGGGTGGCGTTCATGCTGGCGGACGCGGGCGCTGGTTGTGTGCTGACCCATGGCGGGGTCCAGATGCGGTCGCTGCTGCCGGACACGTTGGCGGTGGTGGGGCTGGATGACCCGGCGGTGGTGAATGAGCTGGCCGGGCTGGAGGGCGGGGCGCTGTCGGACGGGGAGCGGGTGGGTGTGCTGCTGCCGTCGCATCCGGCGTATGTGATCTACACGTCGGGGTCGACGGGTGTGCCCAAGGGCGTTGTGGTCGCGCACGAAGGGGTGGTGAACCTCTGCGAGGGACACCGGCAGCTGGTGTTCGGCCCAGACGCTGACGGTGCTGGTGGGGCGACCGGGGCCGGCACGGTGACTCCGGGCCGCCGGCTGAGGGTGGCGTTGACGACGCCGGTGTCCTTCGACGCGTCCTGGAACCAGCTGGCATGCTTGTTCGCCGGCCATGAGCTGCATGTGGTGGATGCGGTGACGTGGGCCGAGGCCGGTCTGCTGGTGCGGTGGCTGGCGGAGCACCGTATCGATTTCCTCGAGGTGACGCCGTCGTACCTGCAGGTCCTGGTCGATCAGGGCCTGCTGGACGAGCCCGGGTGGCGGCCGGGACGTATCGGTGTGGGTGGCGAGGCGATCTCGGATGCGTTGTGGGAACGTCTGCGCTCGGCCACCGCCGTGCAGGGCTTCAACTTCTACGGGCCGACCGAGTGCACGGTCGATGTGGCGGTGGCCCGGAACAGGCAGACAGCCGGACGGCCCGTGATCGGCGCGCCGGTGGCCAACGCCCGGGTGTATGTGCTGGACCCCGGGCTGCGACCGGTGCCACCGGGAGCGGTGGGCGAGCTGTATGTGACCGGTGCGGGACTGGCCCGCGGCTACACCCGCCGTGCGGGGCTGACCGCGGAACGCTTCGTGGCCTGCCCGTTCGAGCCCGGGGTGCGGATGTACCGGACCGGGGACCTGGCCCGCTGGACCGGCGACGGGCAGTTGGTGTTCGCGGGGCGTGCGGACGACCAGGTGAAGATCCGCGGGTTCCGGATCGAGCCGGGCGAGGTCCAGGCCGCCGTCCTGGCGCATCCGCAGGTGGCCCAGGCCGCCGTGATCGCACGGGAAGACACCCCGGGCGAGGTCCGGCTGGTGGCATACGTCGTCCCCGCGGACGGTGTGGTGGAGAGCTCGCTGCCGGAGGCGGTGCGGGAGCTGGTGGGTCAGCGGCTGCCGGGATACATGGTGCCGTCGGCGGTGGTGGTGCTGGACGAGCTGCCGCTGACGCGCAACGGCAAGCTGGACCGCAAGGCGCTGCCCGCGCCTGACCTCGGCATGCATGCGGGTGCGGGACGTGGGCCTGCCACGGAGCGTGAAGAGCTGTTGTGTGCGGTATTCGCCCAGGTTCTGGGCTTGGAGTACGTGGGGGTGGACGACGACTTCTTCGCCCTGGGTGGACACTCGCTGCTGGCGCTCAGGCTGGTCAGCCTGGTCCGCGCGGAGCTGGGTGTGGAGTTGCCACTACGGGTCCTGCTGCAAGCGCCGACCGTCGCACGACTCGCAGAGCAGATCGGAAAGCAGAAGACAGCCAGGCCGGCGCTTCGGCCCATGCGCACGCAGAAGGAGTCCTGATGATTCCCTTGTCATTCGCCCAGCGCCGCCTGTGGTTCCTCTGGCAGCTGGAGGGACCGAGCGCGACCTACAACATCCCCATGTCCCTGAGGCTGACCGGCAGCGTCGACCGGGACGCATTGGGTGCGGCGCTGCACGATGTCATGGGGCGGCACGAGGTGCTGCGCACGGTCTATCCCGTGGCCGACGGCGAGCCGTATCAGCACATCCTGGACCTTGGGGACCTGCCGGGGGCGTTGTCCGTTGTGGAGGGGAATCCGGCGGAGCTGGCGGCGGCCGCCGCCGAAGCGTCGCGATACGAGTTCGACCTGTCGGTGGAGGCGCCGATCAGGGCGTGGCTGTTCGTGATCGGGCCGGACGAGCATGTGCTGCTGCTGGTGGTGCACCACATCGCAGGTGATGGCTGGTCGAGAGCGCCGCTGTTCAGTGATGTGGCGAAGGCGTACGACGCACGCTGTGCGGGCCGGGCTCCGCAGTGGGAACCGTTGCCGGTGCAGTACGCGGACTATGCCCTCTGGCAGCGAGAGATGCTGGGGGACGACAAGGATCCCGACAGCGTGATATCCCGTCAGGTGGCCTACTGGCGGCAAGTGCTGGCCGGGGCGCCCGAAGAGCTGGCTCTGCCGTTCGACCGGCCCCGTCCGGTGGTGGCCGGCCACGTGGGCCACACGGTGCCGCTGGAGGTCTCGGCGGAGGTGCATGCCCGGCTGGTGGAACTGGCGCGGGCCGAGGGCGCCACGGTGTTCATGGCTTTGCAGGCGGCACTGGCCACGCTGCTGTACCGGCTCGGTGCGGGTACCGACATCCCGATCGGCGTCGCGGTCGCCGGGCGTACGGACGTGGCGCTGGACGACCTGGTCGGCTTCTTCGTCAACACGCTGGTTCTACGGACGGACCTGTCGGGGGATCCCACGTTCCGCGAGCTCCTGGTTCGGGTGCAGAAGGCCGGGTGGGAGGCGCTCGAGCATCAGGACGTGCCATTCGAACGGCTCGTGGAGGAGCTGGCCCCTGTACGGTCGCTGTCCAGGCATCCGCTGTTCCAGGTGTTGCTTTCGGTGGAGAACAGTGCGCGGGCGACGGAGAACCCGCCGGTCACTCCCACGGACGGGGCGGCGCCGCAGCTGGCGATGCCGGGGCCCGCCGCGAAGTTCGACGTCGAGATGAGCGTACGGGAGCTGCTCGACGCGGAGGGTGCGCCGGCGGGGTTGCGCGGTGGGCTGACCGTGGCGGCGGACATGTTCGACCTCGAGAGCGCGCAGCGCCTGGCGGAGCGCTGGACTCGGGTCCTGGGACTGCTGACCGCCGACCCGCAGACGCGGATCGGTGCCGTGGGCGTGCTGGACGCCGCGGAGCGGGACCGGCTGTTGGTGGAGTGGAACCACACCATGGCCGATCTGCCGGATGTGTCGTCGGTGGGGGAACTGTTCGAGGCGCAGGTGGCGCGGACGCCGGATGCGCCGGCCGTGGTGTGCGAGGGCGTCGAGCTGTCGTACGCGGAGTTGGACGCGCGGGCGAACCGACTGGCACGAAGGCTGATCGGGCAGGGGGTGGGCCCGGAGAAGGTGGTGGGTCTGTGCCTGCCACGCGGCACCGAGATGGTGGCGGCGATCCTGGGAGTGTGGAAGGCGGGAGGAGCGTATCTGCCGATCGATCCGGCCTATCCGGTGGAGCGGATCGCGTACATGGTGGACGATGCCGGCGCGATGGTCGTGCTGGCCCAGCGGTCCACGGTGGGGGCGGTGCCGGAGTCGGCTGCGGTCCTGGTGACGGATTCACCCGAGGTGGAAGCCGAGCTGGCGGACTTGTCGGGGACTGCGGTGGCAACGCGGACAGGTGCGGCGGTATCGCCGTCGACAACCGCGTACGTGATCTACACGTCGGGGTCGACCGGGCTGCCCAAGGGCGTGCTGGTGGAACATCGATCCGTGGTGAGCCTGCTGTCGTGGGCGGCCAGGACCTTCTCCGCCGATGAGTTCTCGCGCGTACTGGTGTCGACGTCGTTCACCTTCGACGTATCGGTGTTCGAGACGTTTGGACCGCTTGTGTCGGGCGGCAGCATCGAGGTGGTGCAGGACGTGCTGGCGCTGGCCGACCGGCGACGTGGTGCGGAGGCGGTGAGCCTGATCAGTGGGGTGCCGTCCGCTCTGTCGCAGGTGCTGGCCGGGGGCACCGCCGAGACCGGGGTGCGGACCGTGGTGCTCGCGGGTGAGGCACTGACGGCGGGCGCGGTACGGGAGATTCAGAGTGCGTTGCCGGGCGCCCGGGTGGCGAACATCTACGGCCCGACCGAGGCGACGGTGTACGCGACGGGCTGGTGGGGGGACGGGGCGGTCCAGGGCGTTCCCCCGATCGGCAGACCGGTCGCGAACGCGCGCGTGTATGCGCTGGACGAACACATGTCGCCGGTGCCGGTGGGCGTGGTGGGTGAGCTGTACATCGCGGGCGAGGGGCTGGCACGCGGATATGCCAACCGTGCGGGGATGACGGCCGAGCGGTTTGTCGCCGACCCGTTCGGCGCCGGTGGAGGGCGGCTGTACCGGACCGGGGACCTGGTGCGGTGGGCCCCTGACGGGCAGTTGGAGTACCTGGGCCGGTCCGACGAGCAGGTCAAGGTGCGTGGATTCCGCGTCGAGCCGGGCGAGGTCGAGGCCGTGGTCACCGCCTGCGCGGGAGTCGCCCGGGCAGCGGTGGTCGTACGCGAGGACACGCCTGGTGACAAGCGTCTGGTGGCCTACGTCGTACCCATCGCCTCCGGCGGCGAGGACGAGACCGCCGGTGCCACGCTGTCTGAGGCGGTCCGGGAGCTGGTGGGTCAGCGTCTGCCGGGTCACATGGTGCCCTCCGCGGTGATGGTGCTCGACGCGCTGCCGCTGACATCGAACGGCAAACTGGACCGCAAGGCCCTCCCCACCCCGGACTACGCGCGGGGGGCCGGGCGCGGTCCTGCCAACGCCCGGGAAGAGGTGCTGTGCGAGGCCTTCGCCGAGGTCCTGGGCCTGGAGAAGGTCGGAGTCGATGACGACTTCTTCCGGCTGGGCGGGCATTCGCTGCTGGCGGTGAAGCTGGTGGAGCGTTTGCGTGCCGGTGGGATGACCTTGTCGGTGCGGGCGCTCTTCCAGACGCCGACCCCTGCGGGACTGGCGGCCGTGGCAGGTGCGAAGCCGGTCGTGGTGCCGGCGAACGCGATACCCGCGGACGCCGAGGAAATCACTCCGGAGATGTTGCCGCTGGTGAAGCTCTCGGCTGCCGAGACCGAGCGGATCGTCGAGAGTGTCGAGGGCGGCGCGGGGAACGTCGCGGACGTGTATCCGCTGGCGCCGCTCCAAGAAGGGCTGCTCTTCCACCACCTGCTGTCGGACGACGGTGAGGACGCGTATGTCATCCCGACCGTGCTGGAGTTCGACTCTCGGGCGAGGCTGGACGCGTTCGTGGGCGCGTTGCAGAGGGTGATCGCCCGGCACGACATCTATCGCACGGGCGTGGTGTGGGAGGGACTGCGCGAGCCGGTGCAGGTGGTGTGGCGTCGGGCAGAGCTCCCCGTGCAAGAGATGGTGCTGGATCCGGACGGGGCCGATCCGGTGGAACAGCTGCTCGCGGCCGGTGGTCTGTCGATGGACCTGAGCAGGGCACCGCTGCTGGACGTGAAGGTGGCGGCGGAGCCGGGATCGGAGCGGTGGCTGGGCCTGGTGCGCATGCACCACATGGTGCAGGATCACACGGCCATCGAGGTGATGCTGGATGAGGTGCGCGCGTTCCTGCAGGGGCGGGGCGGTGAGCTGCACGAGCCGCTGCCGTTCCGGGACTTCGTCGCCCAGGCACGCGGCGGCGTCGACCGGTCGGAGCACGAGCGGTTCTTCGCCCAGCTGCTGGGTGAGGTGAGCGAGCCGACCCTGCCGTTCGGGATGCTGGATACGCGCGGGGACGGAGCCGGGCTGGTCCGGCGGACGCTGGAATTCGAGGTGGATCTGGTCGGGCGGCTGCGTACGGCGGCTCGACGATTGGGAGCCAGCCCGGCGACGGTGCTGCATGTGGCGTGGGCGCGGGTGCTGGCGGCGGTCAGCGGCCGTACGGACGACGTGGTGTTCGGGACGGTACTCTTCGGCCGCATGAACGCGGGTCTCGGCGCCGACCGCGTGCCCGGTCCGTTCATGAACACACTTCCCGTACGGGCACAGGTCGGCGGTCTCGGGGCAGCGGCGGCTGTGACGGCCATGCGCAGACAGCTGGCGGAGCTGCTGGAGCACGAGCATGCGCCTCTGGCGCTGGCACAGCAGGCGAGCGGAGTGGCGGGCGATACCCCCCTGTTCACGGCCCTCTTCAACTACCGGCACCACACGAGCTCGGGGCCGACTCGGAACGGTCAGCAAGCGGAGGAGGGCGGTGGGAGCGGTCTGGAGGGGATCAGCAGGCTTTACTCGCGCGAGCGCAACACCTATCCCCTGGCCGTCTCGGTCGACGACGACGGCGACAGGATCGGTCTCGCCGTCGACGCGCTCGCCCCGATCGACGCGGCGGCAGTGGGTGTGCTGATACGAACCGCCGTGGAAAACCTGGTGACGGTGCTGGAAGAGAAGCTGGAGGGCGGTGAGGACCGCCCCTTGAGCACGGTTCAGGTGCTGGACGACGCTGAGCGGGATCGGGTGTTGGTGGAGTGGAACGGTACGGGGGTGGAGGTGGGTGCTGCGACGCTTCCGGGG
>NZ_JBHYJX010000091.1:0-7586 GCF_042740985.1 Streptomyces sp. NPDC058985
GCGGTTCCCCCGGTTTTGGCGGCGCACCGCCGGTCATGTGCTCAGGTGGTGCTGAGCATGCCCTCCCGCAGGCGGCCCAGCAGGCGCGAGATCAGCCGGGACACGTGCATCTGCGAGACGCCGAGCCGCTCGCCGATGTCCTTCTGGGTGAGCTCCTCGACGAACCGCCAGTGGATGATCTGCCGGTCGCGCTCGTCGAGCTGGGCGATCATCGGGGCGAGGGCGTGGAAGTCGTCCACGAGCGCCAGCGCGGCGTCGTCGGTGCCGATGAAGTCCGCGAGCGCCGACTCGCCGTCCTCGCTGCCGTTGATGGCGGCGTCCAGGGAGGCGGAGTTGTAGCCGTTGGCCGCGAGGCGGGCCTCGACGACCTCGTCCTCCGGCAGGCTCATCAGCTCGGACAGCTCCTGCGTGGTGGGGTTGCGGCCCAGACGGCTGCGCAGCTCCTCGGTGGCGCGGGCCAGCTGGACGCGCGCCTCCTGGAGGCGCCGCGGGACGTGCACGGCCCACGAGGTGTCCCGGAAGAACCGCTTGATCTCCCCGACGATGTACGGCACGGCGAACGAGGTGAACTCGACCTCACGGGTGAGTTCGAACCGGTCGATCGCCTTGATGAGGCCGATCATGCCGACCTGGACGATGTCCTCCATCTCCTCCGGGCCGCGGCTGCGGAACCGGCCCGCCGCGAAGCGGACGAGGGACATGTTCATCTCGATCAGGGTGTTGCGGGCGTACTGGTATTCGGGAGTGCCTTCCTCCAGCACCGTGAGCTGCTCGAAGAAGAGCTTCGACAACTCCCGCGCGTCCTTGGGCGCCACCTTGGACGGGTCCGTGATCTCCGGCATGTCCGTGGTGGTGTGCGTCGCCTGTGCGGTCGTCGTCGCCATGATGTGCCCTCCCTGTCGATCGGCCCCCGTCGTCGTCACCTTGTCGGCCGACGAAGGACCGCTTACCCCGGGGCACGCACCGCACACCTGTCGATTCCCGCCGGTGCCGCACAGGTCCTGGGCCGGTGGGGCGACAGGGGCGCGACAGACGCGTGAAGCGGGGAACTAGAGAGTGAGCGCGTTCTCGGAAGGGGAGAGTGGGCATGTTTGAAGCCGAAAACATTCGTGACTGGCGCGGCCAGGACGTCGTCGACTACGACGGCCGCAAGATCGGGACCCTGGAGTCCATCTACTTCGACACGCTGACCGACCGCCCCGCCTTCGCGACGGTCACGGTCGGCATGCCGACCCGGCGTCGTCTCGTCTTCGTGCCGGTGGAGAAGGCCGTTGTCGGGCCGGGCTATGTGAAGGTGACCTACGACAAGTCGCTGGTCAAGGACGCCCCGGGGATCGATCCGGACGGGGAGCTCGCGGCCGAGGAGGAGGGCGCGGTCTTCGAGCACTACAAGCTGCCGTACGAGCAGGGCAGCCGCGGCGAACGGCGGCTCGGCCGGCGCTGAACCGTCCGAGCCGAGCCGTCCCAGGGGGCGGCCGGGCACCCATGACGGCGGGCCCGGCGCGCCCCGCGTCCGGCGGGGCCGGCCGTCAGCCGATCTCGGCGCCGCGGGCCGCCGCCTCCGTCTCGGACGCCGCGCTGCCCGTCGCCAGGGTGCCTCCGGCGCTCTCCAGGTGGGCCCGCACGAACCACTGGAACTGCTCCAGGTCCCGGAGCTGGCCGATCAGGAGGTCCTCCGTGGCGGTGTCGATCTTGCCGGCCTCCTCGACGGCCGCGCGCATGCCCTCCACCACGCCGGTGTAGACCAGGTCGAGCGCGCCGAGGTGGGCGATCGCGTCGGCCCGGCCGATGGAGTAGTCGTCCCACTTCCGCTCCGACACCAGGGCCCCGGGCGTGCCCTGTGCCACACCGCCGAGCGCGGCGATGCGCTCCGCGACGTCGTCGGCCATGTCGCGCACCTGGTCGACCTGCGGGTCGATCATCTCGTGCACGGCGATGAAGTGCGGCCCGACGACGTTCCAGTGCACGTGCTTGAGGGTCAGGTGCAGGTCGTTGAGGGCGTGCAGGCGCAGTCGCAGCACACCGATCAGCCGTCCGGCGGCCTCGCGCTCGATGCCGGGGACCGTGTACTTCGGGGTCAGGTCGTGCGTCATGGCGGACCTCAGCTCCTCATGTGTGTCGTACGTCGTTGCTCGTGCACGAATGCCCCGTATCGGGACGCTCAGACATCCGCGGGCCAGGTCGGTGACCATGGGCGCCGTACGAGGGCCCGCGAGGTCAGGACGGTGGGGCGGGCACGGGCAGCGCGGCGAGGGCGCGCGCGGCGTGCACGAGGTTGGACGCCATCGCCCGGCCGGTGGAGAGTGCCCAGTCGTGGCCGCGCTCGTCGTCGAGGAAGTCGGGTCCGGGTCCGGGACCGAGGTGCCAGTAGGTCCAGGCCTGTCCCGGGATGGTGTAGCCGATGTCCGCGAGTCCGCCGCTGATCTCGCTGATGACGTGGTGCGCGCCGTCCTCGTTGCCGGTCACCAGGACACCGGCGACGCGGTTGTAGGCGACGGGGCGGTCCTCGTCGTCGGTCTCGCCCAGCATGGCGCCCATCCGTTCGAGGACCCGCTGGGCGACGGAGGAGGGACGGCCGAGCCAGGTGGGTGACCCCATGATCAGGATCTGGGAGGCCAGGAGCTTCTCGTGCACCTGGGGCCAGTCGTCGCCGTCGCCCATGTCGGTCTCGACGCCCGGTCTCAGGTTCAGGTCGACGGCCCGGACGACGTCCACCTCGGCTCCGTGGCCCTTCAGGGCCGCGATGACCGTGGAGGCGAGGGCCTCGGTGTTGGACGGTGCGGGGGAGGGCTTCAGGGTGCAGTTGATGACGAGTGCGCGCATGCCCGTCCTTGTTCCCCGGTCGGCGCGGGCCGACCGGGGAAGCGCGGGGCCGTTCACCCGGAAGGCCCCGCGGCGGTGCCGCGGGGCGGTCAGGGCAGGGCGACGCCGTCCAGCTTGCCCTGCTTGGCGTCGTCGACCAGCGACGAGAACTGGTCGGCGCTCATCTGCACGCGCTGGCCGAAGTCGTCGGTGAGGACGATCCGCCGCTCCGCCGGTGCCTGGGGGTCGACGAACAACTGGGGACAGCCGCAGTCGCAGTTGCCGCAGAACGTCGCGACGGGCTCCAGGCCGTGAGGCTCGGTCATGTCGGTGCGCCTTCCGTGGGAGACGGGTGACCGCGCGGGTGTCCGGGGCGGCGGTCTCGGGGGCCCGTCTGGGAGATACCCCGTGCGGCCCCCGAGAACGCGCACCGGCGCCCCGCACCGAGGCATGCCGGTCGGCTCCCGGTGCGCCGGTGCTCCCCGTGTCCGCTCCCGCCGCACCGGCTCGGCGGGCCGGCCGGGAACCCGGCGGGGACTCCGTACGACCGCGCGCGAGGGCGAGTTATCGTCGGCCGTATGGCTGACGAGTGCTTCCGGCATCCGCGGCTCGCCGCCGTCTACGACGCGCTGGACACCGATCGCGGCGACCTGGACGCGTACCTGCGCATGACCGGCGAGTTCGGCGCCCGGCGCGTGCTGGACATCGGCTGCGGCACCGGGGTGTTCGCCCTGCTGCTGGCCGAACGGGGCATCGAGGTGGTCGGCGTGGACCCCGCCGCGGCCTCCCTCGACGTGGCCCGGGGCAAGCCGGGCGCCGCCCGGGTGCGCTGGATCGAGGGGGACGCGACCTCGCTGCCCCCGCTGCGGACGGACCTGGCGACCATGACGGCGAACGTCGCCCAGGCGATCACCGGCCCACGGGCGTGGCAGGGGACACTCCAGGGGGTGTACGAGGCCCTGCGGCCCGGCGGGCACCTGGTGTTCGAGACACGGGACCCGGCCCGGCGCGCCTGGGAGGAGTGGGACCGCGAGCACACGCACGGGGTCGTGGAGATCCCCGGCGCGGGTGCGGTGGAGAGCTGGTGCGACCTGCTGGACGTGAGCGGGCCGCTGGTCACCTTCCGCTGGACCTACGTCTTCACCGCGGACGGCGACGTGCTGACCTCCGACTCGACGTTGCGCTTTCGCGACCGGGCGGAGGTGGAGGCCGACCTGACCGGTCGGGGCTTCGAGGTCCGGGAGGTGCGCGACGCCCCCGACCGCGGGGGCCGCGAACTCGTCTTCGTGGCACGACGCCCGTAGCGCACCCGTGGGAGGTGCACCGGCGCGCGAGGGGCGCACATCGGAACCGAGTGAGCCCTGTACGCGCCCCGTCGACGGTACGGACAATCACAGTGGCCGTGATCACGCGGCGGGGGACGCCTCGTCGTCCCACCGCCGACTGCCGGGAAAGCAGGTCGATCAGCATGCACTTGCGTCTGCCCACGTCCGTGTCCGAGGCACAGGAGTGCCTGGCGGAGGGAGCGGTGCCCGTCGGCGGCGCGACTCTCGTGTGGGCCGCCTGGCAACGCGACGGCTTCCCCGAACTGGCCATGTCCCTGCGCGAGCTGCCGGAGGCGACCGTCCTCGAACCCGAGGCGCTGGGCGCGGCCGTACTGCTGCACCGCATCGACGAGCGGGTACCGGAGGTGCTGCGCCGCGCGGCGGGCTCGGTGGGCACCGGAGCCGTGCGCCGCGCGGCGACGGTCGGCGGCAACCTCGTGGGCAGCACCCTGCGGTGCCTGCTGCCCGCGGCCCTCGTGCTGGACGCCCGCGCCACCGTACTGGGTTCCGACGGGTCCTACGAGACGGATCTGGCCGAGGTGACGGCCAAGCGTCACCTGCTGCTCGGCCTGCGCTGGCGCACCCCGACGGCCAGCGCCTACCGCAAGGAACCCGCCGCGGCGGGCGGGCCGCCGCCCCTGGTCGTCGCCACGGCCGTGCACACCGACGACGACGGCCGGGCGCGGCTGCGGGTCGCCGTCCGGGACGGCTACGAGGTGGTCGGCGGCAGCACCGCGTGCGACGGGGGCGCCGACGAGGCCGTCGACGCCCTGGAGGGTACGGATCTCGGCGGACTGCCGCCCGCTGCCCGGGACGTGATGCGCCGGCAGGTCACCGGCATCCTGGAACCCCTCGCCGGCCGCTGACACCGCGGCCGGCGCCCGGCGGTCGGTCCCCGTCAGCCCTTGGCCAGGGCCTTGACGCGGTCCAGCGATCCGTTGAACTTGTTGTGGTCCCCGACGGTCTTTCCGGTCGAGGTGTACTGCCACATCGTGTGGAAGCCCCAGCCGGCCGGCAGGGCCCCCACGGACGACGCGTACCGGGCGACCCACAGTGGGTTGTCCGCGCCGAAACGGCTGGAGTTGCCGGTGCACTGCGTCCACCAGTTGGTGGAGGTGTAGATGGCGGCCTCCCGCCCGGTCCGTGCCTTGTACCGGTCCACGAAGGCCTTGATCCAGCTCACCATCTGGGTCTTGGTCTTTCCGTAGCAGGTGGCCCCGTACGGGTTGTACTCGATGTCGAGGACGCCAGGCAGGGTCTTGCCGTCCTTCGACCAGGCGCCGCCGTGGTCGACGAAGTAGTCGGCCTGGGCCTTGCCGCCGGAGGTGTCCGGGGTCGCGAAGTGGTACGCGCCGCGGATCATGCCGGTGTCGTAGGAGCCGCCGTACTGCTGGGCGAAGTACGGGTTGCGGTAGGAGGTCCCCTCGGTGGCCTTCACATAGGCCCACTTGACCCCGCTCTTCCACAGGGTCGGCCAGGCGACGTTGCCCTGGTGGCTGGAGACGTCCACGCCCTCGGTCTGGCCGGCGCGGGTTTCCACGGGCCGCCCCTGGACACCTTCGTGGGCGAGGACGCCCCGGCCCATGTAGGCGGAACCACGGACGGGAGACCCGGCGTCGCCGGCGGTCGCGGGGACCGCCGACAGGGTCAGCAGGAGTGACTGGGAGGCGAGGAGCACGCCTGTCGTGAGCAGGCGTGAGTGGCTTGAAGCCACGGCTATGGGTCTGCGCATGGCACCCATACGATCCGCTGTCGCGCCCCACCGCATCCCACAGTCACCCAGATGGTGTCGCCGCGCCCGGGCCCGGCCCGTCCGGCCCGCCGCCCGAGCAGGCCACCGACCGGGTCTGAACGCCCGTATCACATCGGTGCTTTCGATCGGCGGGATGCGCGGGAAGTTCGCTCCTCGGTGGGGTTCCCGGCGGGTCAGGTATACGTGTCCGTGACGCTGACTAGCATGAGCCGGAAGCCCACCGGAGTGATCAACGGAAACCCGGTGGCACGGCTCCGCCCCGCGGGCCGACCCATGTCGATCGGCCCTTCCCCGCTCTCAAGGACCAGAGGGACCGCGGAATGTCAGTGTCTGCACCCCCCACCCCGCCCCGGACGCAGAAAGCCCCCCGCCGCACCCCCGCCGTCGCCCTGGTCGTGCTGCCCGCGACCGCCGCGGGCGCCGGTGCCGCCTGGGCCGCGGCGCCCGATGCCGCCCGGGGCTGGACCGCGACCCTCGCCGTGACGTCCTGGCTCTGCGTCGCCGTCACCGTGGTCCTCGCCTCCCACCTGGTCGGACGGGCCCGCCGTACCGCGGCCGACCGCAGAACCGAGACCGGCACCCTCAAGGCCCGGCTCGCCGAGGAGAACGCCTGCCTGGTGCACCTCGTCAACGTCGTGCTGCCGGGCGTCGCCCAGCAGGTGCGCGAGGGCGCCGGCGCCGACGAGGCCGTCGCCCGCACCGCCCCCGCCCCCGGGCCGCACCTGCGTCAGGCCGTCCAGAGCTTCGCCTCCCTCACCGCCGACGCCGTACGGCACGCCACTGAGGCCGAGGCCCGGCACCAGGTGGCGCTCCGTGAGGCGCGCGGCGCCACGGGGGAGCTGGAACACCTGACGAGCACCACCCTGCCCGCCGCGGTGCGGAGACTGCGCGACGGCACCTCGGCGGAGGCCGTCCTCGCCGAGCTGGACTGGCCCCGGCGGCCCCACCTGCGCACCTGCGCCGAACTGTTCGTCCGGGAGCTGGCCCACAGCGAACGGCGCACCGCCGCCGCCGAGGCCGCCTCCGCCAAGTCCCTCAGCCGTGTCCAGGCCAAGGCCGTACGCATGCTCGCCGACCTGCGGGACATGCAGGACCGGCACGGCGAGGAGGTCCTGGGCGACCTCCTGCGGCTCGACCACAGCACCTCCCAGCTCGGCCTCATCACCGACCGCCTGGCCCTGCTGATGGGCGGCCGCTCGAGCCGCGCCTGGAACAGGCCCATCGTGATGGAGAGCATCCTGCGCGGCGCCGTCGGCCGCATCGCCGCCTACCAGCGCGTCCGCATGCACTGCTCCACCACCGCCGCGATCTCCGGCCACGCGGCCGAGGGCGTCATGCACCTGCTGGCCGAACTGATGGACAACGCCGCCAACTTCTCGCCACCCATCGACGAGGTCCACGTGTACGTGGAGGAACGTACCGCCGGAATCGTCATCACCATCGAGGACAGCGGACTCAAGATGGCCGACGCCGCCATGCGCCACGCCGAGGAGGCCGTGTCGGGACGGGCGACCGACCTCGCCTCGCTCCAGGGCACCCGGCTCGGCCTGGCCGTGGTCGGACGGCTGGCCGCCAAGTACGGCGTCGGCGTGAGCTACCGCCCCTCGTCCCGCGGCGGCACCGGCGGCGGCGGGCGGGTGGCGCCCCCACAGCTCGCCCCCCACCGGGGCCCCGGGCCCCCCCAGACCCAGTCACATATAAACAAA
>NZ_JBHYJX010000092.1:0-7479 GCF_042740985.1 Streptomyces sp. NPDC058985
CAACCCGTTGGGCATCAGTCACTGACAACGGCGGAATCTTCGGACCCGGACGACTCATGCCCAACCAACGACAAATCTTCGACTCAGGTCACTAGCACCAAGGGGTCAGTTCCGTCATGCGCGTTCGCGTCGCCATCACCGCCCTCGGCATCACCGCCGCTCTCCTCGCCCTGCCCGCCTGCTCCCCCGAGACCGACGGAGCCGGCCAGCAGACCACCTCCTCCGGCCGAACCGGTAAGCCAGCCGACGCTCACCGCGAACCGGCCACGCTTACCTCGGCCGCGTTGGCGGCCCGCCTGCTCACCGAGGCTGACCTCGGCAGCGGCTACCTGCCCAAGCCGCAGCGTGCGGCTCAGCACGACGATGTCACCGTCCTCGGCTGCCCCGCGCTGAGCAAGCTGGGCGGCGACGCGGCGACCGGTGGCACGCTCGCCTTCCCGCACAAGGCGATGGCCGACTTCACCTACGGCGGCAGCTCCTCGGAGATCTCCGAGGAACTCTACAGCGACAGCCCGACGAAGCTGTCCGACGGCACCAACCGGATCTTCGACGCCATGACCGGCTGCCCGAACTATCAGGTTCTCGCGGGCAGCGCCCCGATCGACATCGCCACGCAGAAGCTGTCTGCACCCCAGGACCGCGGTGATGAGCAGTGGAGCCAGCTCCTGACGTTCACCGCCGGTGGACGAAGCACGGTCCTCAAGCAGACCGCGATCCGCGACGGCAGCCTGCTGCTCGTCTTCTCCGGGTCTCCGGTCCTCGTCGACCGCCACCTCGATCGGGCCCTCGCCAAGGCCACCGCAACGCCCTGATCTGCTCCCGTAATCCACTGCTGCCTCCGACCCGGAAAGGTCGGAGGCAGCAGTGCGTTTGCGGGGCAGATGGGACGACGGTGTCCGGGAAGCACGAAGGCCCGGTGCCCTCCACCGGGGAGGGCGCCGGGCTTCTTTCGTTTCGGTACGGCGAGACGGTCAGGTGGCCGGCGCGCGCAGAAGACGCTCCTGGGTGGCCTCGGGCAGCACCCGGCGCAGGACCGGTGCGGTCGAGCTGAGGGACGCGGCGAAGGCACCGACGAGATCGTTCGGCACGCCGGCGGCGAAAGAGGCCACCCACAGGTAGGGCGCGCCGAGCACGGGCTCCGACCATGCCTGCCATCCTGCCGGCCCCGCCTCGTCGGCTTCGGTGACCAGGACGCGCGGGTCGCCGTCCTGGATGAGGGGCGGCACCTCGCCGAGGCTGATGTGTGAGGCGCCCGTCGGATCCATCGCCGCGGCCTGGGGCTGGTCGATGTCGCGGAGCCAGCCCTGGGCGGCGACGGCGTCCAGAACAGCCTCGGCTCCGGCCAGCGGCACGGTGGGCTGGTCGTGGGCGTCGAGGGCGAGGAGGAAGTCGGCAACGGCCTCGCCGGGGACGTCGCGGGTGAAGTAGGCCGACCAGCAGGCGTGGCTGTTCGCCTGGTCACGGGCAGAGATCTGCCAGGCGATCGGCAGTTCACCCACGTGGAACGGCTCGTCGGCCAAGCACCACTGGGCCCAGCGCAGGCCGTCGGGGCTGATGTGCAGGACGGTGCTGCGCAGGACTTGGCGGTCCTTCTCTGCCTCGTCCGGCTCGTGGCGTCCGCGGACGATCGTCAGGCTCGTCCAGCCCAGGCCCGCGAGAGCGTCGACGACGGCGTCGTACGGGCGCCCGTCGTCACCTGCCAGGTGGCGGGGGCCGACCCAGAACGCGGGTGAGGTCGACGGGTCGGGCTGAAGGTGGGAGTACAGGGGCGCCTCCAAAGGCTTGGTGCGTTTCTAGTTGCCGCCGGCGCGGCGGCGGGGACGGCGCGGGGGCGCCTGGACGGGGCCCTGCCACGTCAGCTCGATGGCGACTTCCGGCGGCAGGTGGCCGAGCTGTGCGTCCTCCTCGCGTCCTTCGGCGAGGTAGACGACGGTCCGGCCGGTCTCGTCGACCGATTGCAGGACCTGCGCCAAGCGATGGGCCATAGGGAAGAAGGGGTTCATGGCCTGGCGCACCGGAGCACTTGGGTCGCAGGCTGCGAGCAGGTCGATGAGGTCGGCGACGGTCATTTCCGAAGACGTCACGAGCATCCTCCTTGGGGTGAGGGAACGAGGGAAGGGACAGCGGCCGGCACTCGGTTCGGCCGGCGGCATGCGAGCGGGCAGCCCCCGCAGGTCAGAGGAGGCGAGAGGTCTCCAGTACACGGGCTACGGCTGCGGCAACGATGTTGGCCGGCGTCTCGACGTCGAAGGAGACCTGGTAACCGGGCGTTCTGGCGGTGCCGGTGACCGCGATCTTCCATCCTTCGCGGTCCGTCCCGGGACGGCCGAGCGGGAACCAGCCGAGGTAGAAGCGGCCGTCCTTACTGCTGACGTGTACGTCCGCACGGTCATCGACGACCAGGTGGAAGTCCTCGGCGGAGAACTGGTCCATGACCAGGGTCGGCTGGCCGGGACCGAGCTGCCACTGTCGCAGTCGGAGCGCTTCGACGGTGGTGGAGAAACCGGGACCCACAGGGGCTACGGTCACGGGCTATAACCTCTCTGACCTGGGGTTTCTTGCGAGGTCGTCTACGTTGACATGCTCTCGCGTACGTTGGCCAGTCCTTCCGCGATCTTTCCTGTCTGCCGCAGGCGAACTGCTGTCCTTTGGCATCCAACCGAGGCGTTTGACAACGAGCCCAGGCGCTTCGTCTTCTCTGACAGTGAATCTAGTCGTGAGAGGGAGCAGGCTAAGGGCGTCGTATGCCGTACCGGCTGGGCAGATGAGGGCGTGCCGTACGTACGTGCCCGTGGGACAGCTCTCAGGACTCGGATTGTCAGTCCGGCGGGTTAGATTCCGCGCATGAAAAGGCGACGTGCTCCGGGCTGGGAAGACGACGGTTGGCCTGACGAGGAGTACGAGTGCCGCCTCTGTAGAGGGCCGATCTATCCGGAGGAGGGCTTCTTCGCTGGATCGCGCTGCTACTTGTGTGCCGCTGCCGAGCGGCAGGCCAAGAGGTACGGACTGACAATCTGGCAGGTGAACGCCATCCTCCGCGTCCAGGATGCCGCGTGTGCGATCTGCGGAGAGAGCCCAGGAGACGCCGCCACCGAGGGACGCTCGTACTGGCAGATCGACCACGATCACGCCTGTTGCTCCGGATGCGCTAAGTGCGTTCGCGGGCTGCTCTGCATGCCCTGTAATGCACGCGGCGTTGCCTGGTACGAGAACCTAGACGAGGCAAGACGGGATTGGCTACGCATGAATGCCTACCTGTCAGATCCGCCAGCTCGTCGGCCCGAAGCCCGTGTCCAGTGGCTCGACATGGACCGCGTGCGAGGCAGGGAGGCTTCTTCCTTTGCGGCAGCGACAGATGCGTTCACCACGGCCATGGATCCCCGGCCGTAGGCGAGGTCCGAGTCGCCCCCCGGCGCGCCTGCCGCGATGCGCAGCTCGTCGAAGGTGGCTTATGCCATCGACACCTTGAGATCCCTTGCCAAGCAAGCTAGTCGCCGCAGGTCAGCGCGCCGTGGATGACTGAGTTCGTTGTCCAGGGGCAACTGCTCATCCTCCCCCTCGGGCCCGGAGACGGGCTCATGGCCGGTCGGCCCCGTCGGACCCTCGCCTCGGCTAGGTACCCAGCTCCGGTGGCGGCCAGAGGCCGTGCCAGAGTGAGCCGCATGATCCCTGCCGAAGTCCCCGACGCGCCTCCGCTGACGTACGCCGACAGCTTCGACGTACCGGTCCTGTTCCGCAGTGGACCTGCGAGGAAGCCCCGGCGGCAGTGGCGGACGGCCAAGCACACAGCGTGGACCGGATCGGACGGGTTCCCTGCCGCCGACGGCTGGTACGCGCCGACCACCACTTGGCGGGAGATCATCAAGGCAGCCACTGAAGTCGGCCGCGACGTCACCCCGCACCTGCGGAACCAGCCGCGCTATGTCCACGGGGAACTCGTCGCCCGAGTCTCCCCTTTGTACGCCTACCTCGGCGCGCACCCCGTGACGCCCCGGCACCCCGTGGACGGCGCGAAAGGGCGGCGTCTGACCTGGAACCCGGTGTACGCGCACGGCACCGAGCGCAGCGCCAAGATCGCCGCCGGCTACCGGCTGGGCATGACGATGACCGAGTGGGCCTGCCGCTCCCTGCTTGGCCTCGGCCAGACCGAGCACCTCGAACTCGGCGGCCCCGTCCCCGCCCTGCTCAAGACGTTCAAGGACCCTAAGAAGAAGCTGCCCGATCTGTGGGGGCGCCATGAGACGGAGAAGCTGTACTGGCTCATCGAGGCCAAGGGCGGCGACGTGGGGCTCAAGAAGCTCCGCGAAGGATGGGAGCAGCTGGCGGCCGGCAGCCAGGTGCTCGGCGCGTATGCACACCGCACCGTGCTGGTCGGAGCATCCGTGAGGTTCGAAGACGACCTGTTCCTCACGATCGACCACGAACTCCACCCCGGCCTGCCGCCGCTTGCCCCTGCCGAATAAGGTACCGACGACGAGGCAGTGAGCCCGGCCAACTTGGAAGACCGTCTCGGGGAGAGCGACGACGCCCTCATCGGGGCCGCACGCGCCCAGATGCTGACCTACCTCGCACTGCGCTCCGTCCCCGCCACACAGCTGCGCGCCGTACCCGTGGCCGCCGACCGCTCCTCCCGCCGCCGGCGCTCCGGGCTGACTACCCCCCTGGAAGACGACCCGTTCACTCTCGCCATGCGCGACGAAGCACGCGGAGAGGCGGCCGACACCGAACAGCACATCCTTCGCGCCGGACTCCACGCCAGAGGACTCGACGACTTCCTCAGCTGCCGCATCCCCGGCACGGAGGTCCACCTTGGCATGTCCCGAAGGCTGTTCGCCGCCTGCGAGCGCCTCCATGAGGAAGATCTCGCCATCGCCCGGCGCACCCCGGGACTGCGAGCCGAGGACCAGCCCCCGTTATGTTTTTCGCGGTCCTGCAATGGGGCCGCTGGCCTCCGGGCCCGGTATGACTGTGTCCCCTCTGTCGAACGGATGGCCTGGGGGGTGGTGTCGCCGGGCTCGTGGGGTGCCGTCGGAGACGCTGATGAGAGGTCCGACCACCGCCTGACCAGGCGCAATGCCCGGTCGTTTCCGGGCGGCAGGTCTGCATAACGTGGATGCGCGAGTACGACACCGATGCCAAGGCCAGCCGCGCCGAAGGAGTGGAGAGCACCGTGTTAGACACCGGCGACGTGGGCGTGTTCCTCGGCCTGGACGTCGGCAAGAGCGCCCATCACGGGCACGGGCTGACTCCGGCCGGGAAGAAGGTCTTCGACAAGCCGCTGCCCAACAGCGAGCCGAAGTTGCGAGCCGTCTTCGACAAGCTGGCCGCGAAGTTCGGCACCGTTCTGGTGATCGTGGACCAGCCCGCCTCGATCGGCGCCCTCCCGCTCACGGTCGCCCGGGACGCGGGCTGCAAGGTCGCCTACCTGCCCGGACTCGCGATGCGCCGGATCGCCGACCTCTACCCCGGCGAGGCGAAGACCGACGCGAAGGACGCGACCGTGATCGCGGACGCCGCCCGCACCATGCCCCACACACTGCGCTCGCTGGAGCTCACCGACGAGATCACCGCCGAACTCACCGTCCTGACCGGCTTTGACCAGGACCTCGCCGCCGAGGCGACCCGCACCAGCAACCGGATACGCGGCCTGCTCACCCAGTTCCACCCGTCGCTCGAACGGGTCCTGGGCCCGCGTCTGGACCACCCCGCAGTGACCTGGCTGCTAGAACGCCACGGATCCCCGGCCGCCCTGCGCAAGGCCGGCCGCCGCAGACTCGTCGAGGTGATCCGGCCCAAGGCTCCACGCATGGCCCAGAGGCTGATCGACGACGTCTTCGACGCCCTGGACGAGCAGACCGTCGTGGTTCCGGGGACCGGCACGCTGGACGTCGTCATCCCCTCCCTGGCCCGCTCACTCGCGGCCGTCCACGAACAACGCCGGGCCCTGGAGGCCCAAATCAAGGCTCTCTTGGACGACCACCCTCTTTCCCAGGTCCTGACCTCGATGCCGGGGATCGCGGTCAGGACCGCCGCCGTGCTGCTGGTCGCCGTCGGCGACGGCACCGGCTTCCCCACCGCCGCCCACCTCGCCTCCTACGCCGGCCTCGCCCCCGCCACGAAGCAGTCGGGGACCTCGATCCACGGCGAACACGCGCCCAGAGGCGGAAACCGCCAGCTCAAACGCGCGATGTTCCTCTCCGCGTTCGCAGCCCTGCACGACCCCGCCTCCCGCACCTACTACGACAAATGCCGCGACCGCGGAAAGACCCACACCCAAGCCCTTCTCCGCCTCGCCCGCCAACGCATCAGCGTCCTGTTCGCCATGCTCCGAGACGGCACCTCCTATGAACCCCGCGTCCCCCAGGCGACAGCTGCGTGAACCCGGCCACAGGCAGATCGGCGCAGATCAACGCTTTATGTCGTCTGCCCATGCCGAGATATCCGCGGCACCCCGACGGACAGCTTCTGCCGGGTCCAGGACGAGCTTCCCGCAGGCCGCTGCGATGTCCGGCGCGTCGCCCGGTCCCACGAGCGCGTCATGCACCCCGGTCTGCAGCCAGTCGGCCTGGTTGTCGTCCGCCGCAGCAACCGCGAGAGCGATGAGCCTGATGGCGGCCGCCGTCCCCACCCGGGCGAGAGCCTCTGCCGTCTGCCGGGTCACCGCCGTGTCCTCGACGTCCAGCAACAGCCCCACCAGCGTTTCCCCAGCCTCAGGAACATCAGCGAAGGAAGCAAGGTCACGCCCGGCACGA
The DNA here is from genome assembly GCF_042740985.1 of Streptomyces sp. NPDC058985. Lineage (NCBI taxonomy): Bacteria > Bacillati > Actinomycetota > Actinomycetes > Kitasatosporales > Streptomycetaceae > Streptomyces > Streptomyces sp. NPDC058985. Next base: position 6,753 of record NZ_JBHYJX010000092.1, read on the forward strand.
ACACGTTGCGTCCACGAAGGAGACGACGCCTCAGCCAAGGCCGCCTCCAACCCACTCATCATCTCTGACACGACACGACAGTCTCATGTCCCACAAAGAAGATCGAACCCCGGGCAGAAGCTGCCCACACCCTTGACGAAAGACATAGAGGCACCCCCCGTCGACCTGGAGCTCAGCGACGAGGCCCAGGAAGAGCAGCGCCTCACCCAGCGGTGCATCTTCCGCGAACAGCAGGAGGAAGCCCGCCCACGGCTGCGTCCCCTGCTTCGAGACGCCTACGAGCGCGGCACGACAAGCACCTGGAGTGATCTCCTCCGGCGCCCCCAGGAGCCGAGGATTGACCTGCGAGGAGACGAGAGCCTCCTTGAAGCGGCGACGCCAGAAACCTACGTCGCTGTCAGCCGATACGACCTACCCGCAGCGCGCGCCTAGCCGCGTCTCGAAACAACCGCGCCACCTCATCGGTAGCCAGCTGAAGAATGGGGCGGAAGTGCCACAGCGAACGACGAAGCCCCCGGACTCCAATCAATGGGGTCCGGGGGCTCGAAGTCGTGGAGTTGGGAGAGGGGTCAGCTCTCGGTGGAGTCGCCGGTGTGGCTATCGGTGCGGCTGCGGCGTGCCAGGAGGAGGGTTGTCGGCGTACACGTGAACGTGCATGGCCGCGTACGGATGAACGTGCAGAGTTCCCGATGTGCTGAGGTTCGGGATTCGGCACTCTGCTGCCTGT
>NZ_JBHYJX010000093.1:0-6987 GCF_042740985.1 Streptomyces sp. NPDC058985
GGGGTCGTGAGCCGTTGGCCCGCGTCTGCCGAAGCCTCTCGGTCTACAACGACAGCTGCCGCCCACCACCATCCGCCGCCAAAGCCGATGACACCCTTAGATCCACAGGCCGCCTGCTTGGGCCCATACAGTTCGGTCACGTCAGAGCGCACCGGAAACATCCTGTGCAGACAAGACGTCGGTGCATCCCCGGGCTCGAGCCACCTGTTCGAGGTGTTGCTGGCAGTCCTTCCCACCCGCCTCACTTCCGCCGCAAACGACAGCGGAACACCTCATGTCCAAATTCACCTCTCCGAGCCCTGTGCGTCGTCCCGCTGGCGTCCTGCTGACCTGCCACGACAGTCGCATCACCTCTGTCTGAGGTGGGCTTTAACGACCGATGCGTTTCCATCCCTGCGCCGTTAGTGCGCCCTATGTGCTTCCTTTGCGCTCCCATATGGCTCCCAATGCCTCTGGCTAAGGCAGCCGTCAAGCTTCTACGTTGATCTGTTCGCTTCAATCAAGCGAGCTCCGGCGCTGTGCGGGCCGGGTAGGCCAAAGGTTCGACAGAGGAGTGACAGGTGGAAGCGATCGCGGGGCACACGCGCCGTCAGACCGTGGCGGCGCGCGCACAGGAATGGGCGGATGCTCTGATCGACTTCGGGCCCTACAACACACTGCTGCACTTCAAGAACACCAAGACCGCATCCCTGGACGTCACCGGCGCCGAGCCATCAGCACTGACTTCGCTGCTGGCCGGCCGTACGACTCGCTTGGCGGGCCTCTTCCCCGACACCGCTGAGCACGCCGCCGCCTGCAGTCGGGCGCGGAGCCTGCGCCGCAAGATCGTAGAGCTGGACGAGGAACAGGGCATCGAAGCCGGGCGTCTGGCCATGGGCCTGCTGCGGGTGCAACCCCCGCCCACCCGAGGGAAGGCCCCAGTGCCCGGGCTGCGGGCCCCTCTGCTGCTGCAGCCCCTGGCCGTCCAGCCGCGCACAGCCACCGAGAACGACTTCGTCCTCGAGCTATCGAGGGAGACGGAGACCAACCCGGTGCTGCTGTACGCCCTGAGTCGCCAGTACGGCCTGGACGCCGGCACCGACGCCCTCACCGACAAGATCGCAACCGCCCTTGAGGAGTGCACTGACCCAGCTGACCGCATGCACGTCGCCTACGACATCATTCAGGAGGCTTGTGCGCGCAGTGGCCTTGCAGTGGAGCTGGAAGAGCACCTGGTCGCGGGAGTCTTCAGCTTCGACCGACTGCCCATGGTCAACGATCTTCACAGCGCCACCGACCTGTTGGCGAGCCACACCGTCATCGCCGCCCTTGCCGGCGACCGAGAGGCCAACCGCGCCCTCACCGAGGACACCGGGGCTCGCAACCCGGCCGGCGCGGACGACATCCCACCCCGATCCGAATACCTGGTGTTGGACGCCGATGCCTCCCAGCAGAAGGCGATCAGTACCGCCCTGGCCGGCACTCACCTGGTCATCGAAGGCCCGCCCGGCACGGGCAAGAGCCAAACCATCGCCAACCTGATCGCCGCCTTCTCCGCCCAGGGCAAACGCGTCCTGTTCGTCGCAGAGAAGAGGGCCGCCATTGAAGCGGTCACCGACAGCCTCGCCCACGTGGACCTGGACGGGCTGGTCTTCGACCTGCACGGCACCAAGCTCAGCCGCCGCCAGATCGCCCAGCAACTGCACGACGCATTGGAACGCGCCGGCCAACAGGCCCCGCCCCGCCCCGCCGACCTGCACGCCAACCTGGCCCACTACCGCCAGCAAGCCCTGCAGCACGTCCAGGAGTTCCACCAGCCATTGGCCCCCTGGCAGATCAGTGCGCACCAGTTGATCACGCGGCTGATGAGCAGTTCACCCGACCACCACACACGGCTGCGCCTGCGCGGCCACGAATTGCGCCGCCTTCACGGAGAGGACTACCGGCGCATTGAGCAGGATCTAAGGACCTTCACGGCGAAGAAAGGCCTGGCCGTACGCCGTGGCGAGTCACCGTGGTCCCGGCTGCCCGCCCGCACTGACGAGGAACTGCGCGCTGTAGTAACGGGCTTGGACCAGCTATCCGGCCGTGCCCTCACCGACACACGCCGTGCCCTGGAACAGCTGGTGGGCACCGCCGGCCTGCGCCGGGGCGAAGACTTCGACAGCTGGCAGAGTCTGCTCGCCCTGCTGCACGACGTCAGCGCGACCCTGACGCGATTCGAAGCCGCCGTCTTCGCCCCCGGCCTGGACGACCTAGTCGCGGCCACCGCCAGCCGCGCCTGGCGCACCGAGCACCGCCGACGTATCGGCTGGTGGCAACGCCGCAAGCTGGTCCGCAAGGCCCGCAGCCTCACCAAGGACGGCCAAGATAACCGCCCCTCCCTGCACACCGCGCTCCTGCAGGCATCTGAGCAGCACACCCGGTGGCAGCAGCATGCCATCACCAGTGACACCGGCCCCTGGACCGTGCCCGGCCTCAACCGCGTCATGGCCTCCTACACCGAGTTGCGTGACCAGCTCGCCGCGATAGCCGCATGCGTCCAATGGGTCGGCTGGGAGACGACGCCGGCCGACGAGGTGGACAAGACCATCCAGCGCCTCGACAGCGACCGCGACACCCTGATGCGGATGCCCGAGCTGAACCAGCTCACGGACCGCCTCGAAGCCGCCGGTCTGGGCCGCCTCCTCGACGAACTCGCCGAGAGTGCCGCCACCCCGGACATCGCCGTCGGCACACTCCGCCATCTGTGGTGGGCATCCGTGCTGGATGAAGCACGCATGCACTCCGCATACCTGCGCTCCTTCACCCGCACCGAACACGACCACGCCATCAGCCAGTTCGTCTCCTCTGACCGCATCCACCGCGACACCAACCCCGACCGCGTCCGCTACGAAGTCGCCACCCGCCTGAGGCAAACCCGCGACGCCCATCCCGAGCAGAGCACCCTGGTTCGGACCCAAGCCCACCGAAAGTCGCGACATTTGCCTCTGCGCAAGCTGGTCGAAACCGCCCCCGACGTCCTGCTGGCGGCCAAACCCTGCTGGGCCATGTCGCCCCTGGTTGTCAGCCGCGTCCTGCCCGCCACCCGCCTGTTCGACGTCGTCATCTTCGACGAAGCCAGTCAAGTACTGCCGCATGACGCCATCACGTCCATCATGCGCGCCCACCAGGTCATCGTCGCCGGAGATCCGCACCAACTGCCGCCCACCACGTTCTTCCACCAGGTACTCAGCGGCACGGACCAGCCCGCCGACCACGACGACGCGTCACCGGCCGCCTTCGAATCGCTACTGGACCTGCTCTGCAGCAGACTGCCGCACGTCCACAGCCTCAAATGGCACTACCGCAGCCGCGACGAACGTCTCATCGCCTTCGCCAACCACACCATCTACGACGACCGGCTCGTCACCTTCCCCGGCACCACCCAATCCAGCCCTCTGCGCCTGGAAACCGTCGACGCCGCAGCGCGTCCGGGCCAACAGGGCTCCTCCGACGAAGAAGTGCACCGTGTCGTCGAGCTCGCCCTCGCTCATGCCTCCGACACACCCCACCACAGCCTCGGCGTCATCACCATGGGCCAGCGTCACGCCGACCGCATCGACGGCGCGCTGCGCCAGGCCCTCCAAGACCGCCCCGGCCTGCAGACCTTCTTCAGCCCCGACGCCGGCCCCCGCCGACGCTTCTTCACCAAGAGCCTCGAACAGGTTCAAGGCGACGAACGCGACGCCATCATTCTCAGCATCGGCTACGGCAAAGCCGCCAAGGGACGGCTGTCCATGGCCTTCGGTCCACTAAACAACGACGGGGGAGAACGCCGCCTGAACGTGGCCATCACCCGAGCCCGCCAGCAGATGATCGTCGTCAGCTCCTTCACCCACCACGACTTCGACCCCGGCAAACTCAGAGCGACCCGCAACCGTGGCCCCGAAATGCTCCGCGCCTTCCTCGAGTACTGCTCCCACGGAGGCGACCTCCACCGCACCGGCAGCGCCGCCGACACCAGCCTCAACGGTTTCGAACACCAAGTCCTCGCCGCGTTGGAAGCCGCCAACGTCCCCGTCACTCCGCAATGGGGCGTATCCGGCTACCGCATTGACTTCGCCCTTGGTCACCCCGACCGGCCCGGACAGATGATCCTCGCCGTCGAGACCGACGGCGACCGCTACCACCGCGCCCCCAGCGCACGCGACCGCGACCGCCTGCGCCGAGAGCACCTCGAACGCCTCGGATGGCGCTTCCACCGTCTGTGGGCATCTGACTGGTTTACCAATCCCCACACCGAACTGGAGTGCCTCCTCGACGCCTGGCATCAGGCCGCAGACCAGGCCGACCACGCCTCGCAACCGGCCGGCGCACCGAACCCGGGCCGCACGGCATCCCCACCGCCCCCACCGACCACCCGCGGCCCCCGGCCCCCGCTGCCCAACGGTCAGCGCATCGGCGACTACTCCGACACTGACCTGGTCAGCCTCGCCATCTGGCTCCTGGACGACGGATTCCAGCTCGACCGTGACACCCGCATTACCCAGGCACTCACCGAACTCGGCTTCAAGAAGCGCGGCCGCGTCATCGTCGAACGCCTCACCCGCGCCTTCGAAGAGGCCCAGGCCACGGCAGACAAGGACCCCACACCGTGAAACCCCTCGATCCGCTCACCCTCGAACGCGCCGCACGACTCATCGTCGACATCGACGGCCCCTTCGAACGTCGCGGGTACCAACTAGCCCAACTCCTGCAACGTGCCGCCTGGCCCTACCCCGTCGAATACGACGGCTCACCCCGTATCCCCTGGCTCACCGACATCCTCACCGGCACCGACGATCCCACAGCAGTCAGCCGGCTGCTCTGCCGCATCTGCGACCCCCTCGAGTACGACGATGGCATCGACGCCGCCGACCTCGTCCGCCAAGAGCTCAACATCTACCTCGCCGCCGAACACCTCACCGTCACCTACGTCGCCCACCGACCCGTCCTGGGCGAACTGGGCATCGACGGCCACACCACCGTCTTCACGGTCCCCGACGACCTCCATGACCGCATACGTCCGCTCGTCAGTAGCGAGGACTTCCTCAAACAGCTCATGGAACGCATCACCGAGACACAGATCTGCGAACAGCACGGCGCCTACGGCCTCGCCCTCATCGGCATCGGCAGCTTCACCGAGGCTCTCCTCCTGGATGTGCTCACGCACCGCGATCCTGCCTTGCGCCAAGGCATCCCCCAGGGCAACAAGCGCATCGCCCCAGAACGCGCCAGCTTCGCCCTCCTCTTGGAGACGGCCAGGGATCGCGGCTGGATCCAAATGGACGCCCACGACTTCATGGCCATCGTCCGCGAGTACCGAAACTTCGTCCACCTGCGCAAACAGCAGGAGCGGGGGGTCGTCCCCGACCGGGACACCGTCGGCATGTGCTGGGGGCCTGTCCTCGCAGTCCTCAACGACCTGGAAACCAGCCGCTAGTCATGCTTCGCCGTTGAACGGTCGCGCCGCTTCTTCGTCAACTGTCCGCGGCAAGCTGGCACCCGACGGCAACAGCCGGTTGGGACCTGCCCGTCCCCGAGCACGAGTGGGACTGTCAAACGAGCGGTGTAACTGGGGCTGTTGTACTTACTGACGAGCTGCCGTCAGGCGGCCGTCGAAGGTGATGTCGAAGGCGTTCAGCGCGGTCTTCCAGCGCATGGTCCAGCGGGCCTGTCCCTTGCCGGTGGGATCAAGGGACATGATCGCCATGTAGACGCACTTCAGGGCGGCTTGCTCGTTGGGGAAGTGTCCGCAGGCCTTGACCGCTTGACGGATGCGGGCGTTCACGGACTCGATCGCGTTGGTCGTGCAGACGATGCGGCGGATCTCGGTGTCGAACCGCAGGAACGGAGTGAACTCCTCCCAGGCGTTCTCCCACAGCTTCACGATCGCTGGATACTTCTGGCCCCAGGCATCGGCAAACTCCGCAAACCGGTCCAGGGCGGCCTCCTCGGTGGCGGCGGTGTAGACGGGCTTGAGGAGACGGGCGATCTTGTCCCAGTCCTGGCGGGCGGCATAGCGGAAGGAGTTCCGCAGCAGGTGCACCACGCAGGTCTGCACGATCGTGCGGGCCAGACCCTCTCCACCGCCTCGGGCAGCCCCTTGAGGCCGTTGCAGACCAGCATGAGCACGTCGCCGGTGCCGCGGTTCTTGATCTCGGTGAGGATGTGCATCCAGTGCTTGGCACCCTCACCGCCGTCGCCAGCCCACAGCCCCAGGATTTCCCGCCGGCCCTCGGCGGTGACGGCCAGGGCCACATAGATGGGCCGGTTGGCGACCGCGCCGTCGCGGATCTTCACGTGGATGGCGTCGATGAAGAGCACCGGATAGACGGCGTCGAGCGGTCGGCTCTGCCATTCGGCCATGCCCTCGAGGACCTTGTCGGTGATGGTGGAGATGGTCTGCCGGGAGACCTCGGCGCCATAGACCTCGGCCAGGTGGGCCTGGACCTCGCCGGTGGTCAGGCCCTTCGAGGCCAGCGAGATGACCATCTCGTCAACGCCGGTCAGGCGCTTCTGGCGTTTCTTGACGATCTTCGGTTCGAAGGAGCCGTCACGGTCACGGGGCACGGTTATCTCCACCGGGCCGACGTCGGTCAGCACCGTCTTGGAGCGTTTGCCGTTGCGGGAGTTGCCGCCGTTCTTGCTGGCCGCGTCGTGCTTGTCATAGCCGAGGTGGTCGGTGATCTCGCCTTCCAGGGCGGACTCCAGCGGTCGCTTGGTCAGCTGCTGCAGCAGCCCGCCCTCACCGGTCAACTGCAGGCCCTCGGCCTGGGCCCGGCCCACCAGCTCGTCAATCAATTGGTCATCCACGGCCTTCGCCGACGCAGCCTTCGTGGGCTCTCCGGCTTCCGACGCGGGCACGTTCTCACTGGTCATCGATGCATCTTCCATGATCGGGAGTTACACCGAACGTCTTACAGTCCCGCGACTGGTTGCTGCAGGCAGCACGTGTGCCGGGCACCACATGTTTTTCTGGCTCCT
>NZ_JBHYJX010000094.1:0-5464 GCF_042740985.1 Streptomyces sp. NPDC058985
ATGGCCCGTTCCACGAACTCGTCCGGCAGCTCGGCGTGCGCGGCGCCGGCGGCTTCCCTGGCTGCGGCCAGCTTCCTGCGGGACGGGATGTGGTCAGAGGGGCCCAGTACGAGGCCGATGCGCTCGTGTCCGAGCGATGCCAGGTGCCGCCAGGACTGCTCCACGGCCACGGCGTCGTCGCACGCGATGCACGGGAAGTCCAGATCCGGAATGGAGGCGTTGATGAGGACGACGGGGATGTTGCGTTCGGCGAGCAGCCGGTAGTGGTCGTGCGGGGCGTCCGCCTGCGCGAAGAGGCCGCCGCCGGCGAAGACGACCCCCGAGACCTGCTGCTGGAGCAGCAGCTCGACGTAGTCGGCCTCGGAGACGCCGCCCTTGGTCTGGGTGCACAGGACCGGCGTCAGCCCCTGCTGGGCGAGCGCACCGCCGATGACCTCGGCGAACGCGGGGAAGATCGGGTTCTGCAGCTCGGGCAGCACCAGCCCGACCAGCCGGGCCCGTTCGCCCCGCAGCTGGGTGGGCCGCTCGTAGCCCAGGACGTCCAACGCGCTCAGCACGGACCTCCGGGTCGCCTCGGAGACCCCTGGCTTGCCGTTGAGTACCCGGCTGACCGTGGCCTCGCTGACCCCAACCTTCTTCGCCACCTGAGCAAGTCGTCGCGTCACAGACGCAAGACTAGCGCAAGCCTCTGCAAGAGACTTGCGCCAGTCAGTGGTCCGACCGACAAGGGCCGACGCGGCCCGCTCGGTCTACGGGTTGCGGTTGATCTTGAAGGTGGACGTCGTGTTCCGGACGTCCACGGCGTTGCCCTCCAGCCTCAGCCCGTTGAACGTGACCTCGCCGACCGCGGGGCCCTGCCCCGGCTCGGGCATCTCGTTGGCCCAGAGGCCGAAGCCGGACTTGGCGTCGAACGCGTCACCGCTCTTGCGCGCGCCGGTGACGGACACGTCGGTGAAGACGGTGTCCTTGATCGGGAACTGCGGCTGCCCTCCCACGTAGTTCGTCTGGAACATGATGCCGCTGTAGGTCGGGTCGACGATGTCGACGTTGTTCACCCGGATCCCCTGGAACACCTTGGACGCGGAGAACACCCAGATGCCGGGGAAGGTCTGCTGTCCCCAGAAGTGGCCGCCGGCCCGGACGATCGAGATGTTCTCGAAGGTCGTCGGATCGGTGCCGAAGCCGTTCATCGGGTAGCCGAAGTCCAGCGAACTGATGGTGATGCCGGAGTAGACCAGGGTGTCCGCGATGTGGATGTTGCGGAAGGTGTTGCTGTAGCCGCCGTAGACGGCGAGACCCGCGGCACGCCAGGTCAGCGTCGTCGAGAGGTTCTCGTACAGGTTGTTCTTCATGTCCGCGCCGCCGGCGTCGATCGCCGAGAACAGCGCGAAGCTGTCGTCACCGGTCGCCCGGGCGTCGTTGTTGGACACCAGGTTGTCGGTCGAGCCGTTGGTCATGTTGACACCGTCGGCGAACATGTTGCGGATCCGGGAGTTCTTGATCGTGATCCGGTCGGTGTTGGCGCCCCAGTAGAGGCACACCATGTGCTCGTTCCAGATGTTGTCGATCACGATGTCCGACACGTTGGAGAAGTCGAACACCTTGCCCGGACCGTCGATGCGGCTGGTGTAGTTGCCGAAGTAGGCGAAGTTCGCGAACGACGACCCCTTCGCGCTCGCCTCGGCCCGGAAGCCGACGTCGGTGTTGTCCTGCGTCGTGGGCGCGTGGAACTTGGTGAACCACGGACCGGCGCCCACCACCTTCACCGCCTTGCCGTACACCTGGAACTTGCTCGACGTCTGGTAGTCCCCGGCCGGCAGGTACACACCGACCAGCTTGCCCGAGGTGTCCATGCGGACCCGGTCGAGAGCGTTCTGCACGTCCTGGTGCGTGAACCCGGCCGGCACCGCGTACGCCGCCGGGTCGGGGTTGGCCACCGGGGTGACCTGCTCCAGGTTGACGAAGTCGATCGCGTAGTCGGTGTTGTTCGCGGCGTCCTTCTGCAACCGGATCCTGCTGCCCGCCGGGACGGTCTCGCCCAGCATCAGGTGCGCCTCGTCGTAGATGTGACGCGGCGCGCCCGCGCCGGGGGAGTTGCCGGGCGAGGCCTCGTTGCCGTAGAGCCAGGCGTACTTCGAGGTCAGCGGCAGCGCCTTCTTCATGACGCCGTCGACGTAGACGTTGAGCGTGGAGTCGATGCCGCCGCCGCCCGGCGCGTCCGGGATGGAGAAGCGGGTCACCAGGGTGTTGGTGGCGGCCCGGGTGGTGAACTCGACGTACTCACCGGTCGCGTCGAGCTTGACCGCCTTGCGGCCGGAGGCCTCTCCGGCGATGTCGCCGATGGTCCGGTTCGGTCCGGCCACGGTGGCACCTCCGCCGACCGTGCCGTCCTCCGCCTCGTACATGTCGTACGGCATGTTGGCGCCGCGCCCGACGAACAGCGGCTGCGTGGAGGTGTTGTTCTCCCGCTTCACCGGCAGTTCGTTGGCGTCGTCGGCGACCTTGACCTTCACCGTGTACGAACCGTTGGCCGCCTTCCAGGGGCCGAGGCTCACCGCGGGACTCGTCGATCCGGCGGCGATGACACCGGAGTGCGTGCCGGTCAGCGTCTTGACGGTGGCGCCGTCGGAGTCCACCAGGGTGAGCGTCACCGCGTGACCGCCGCCCGCGGAGTCCTGGGTGCCCTGGTTGCGCAGCGCGACCTTGAAGGTGACGTCGTCACCGGCGGCCGGGCTGGAGGGGGAGGTGGTGACGGTCGCGGCGACCAGGTCGGAACTCTGGACCGGCTTGACGACCAGCGGCTCCGGACGTGTGTAGGTGTTGTTGGTCTCGTTCTGCTCGATGATCTTGCCGGCCTCGTCGGCGACCGCGCTCAGCTCGTAGGAGCCGGCGTCGCGCGCCCCGATCGAGGCGCTGACCGTGCTCTGCGCACCCGCCTGGAGCGCGCCCACGGAGGCGGTGGCGACCTTGGTGTCACCCAGCCGCAGGGCGACCTTGCCGGCCGGACTGGCCGCGGCGCCGCTGTTGCGGACGGTGGCCGAGACGGTGATCTCGTCCGACTCGACGGGCGAGGCGGGCGAGGTGGCCAGCTTCGTCACCTCCAGATCGGGGTTGGGCGCGGCGGTGCCGATCACCTGGAACTCGGCGACCTGCCCGGCCGTCGCCCCCGTGTTGGAGGTGAACCTGAGCTGCACGTCGGCGACCCGGCCGTCGACGGGCACGGTCACGCTGTTGCCGCCGCTCGACGGGTCGAAGACGTAGTCCTTCGCGGCCACCAGGCTGGTGAACCCGGAGGCCGCCTGCTCGCGCCCGAGCACCTGGAAGTTCTGGGTGCGCTTCGACCAACTGGTGTCGGGGTTGAGCTTGATCACGACGGCACTGATGTCGGCGTTGGCGCCGAGCTTGACGGTCAGCGTGTTCGGGTAGCTGCCCGCCGCCCCTTCCCAGTAGGTCGACGTGCTGTTGTCGTTGGCGTTCTCGGCGACGTACGTGTGGATCACGGACGAGGCGCTGATCGGCTTGCCGACAGCCAGGTTCGAGCCGTCCTTGGTGCCGTTGCGGAGAACGGAGTTGCTGTCGCCCGACACGTTGCCGGCCGCGTCCCTGGCCCGCACGAAGTAGGTCACCGTCGCGGCGACGGGCTGTGTGTCCGTGTAGGTGGTGACGTCGCCCGCGACGCTCTTGCGGAGCTTGTTGTCGGCGTAGATGTCGTAGCCGGTGACGCCCTTGTTGTCGGTGGACGCGCTCCAGGTCAGCCTCACCTGACCGGCGGTGGGCTCGGTGAGGGCGAGGTTCGACGGCGCGGTGGGCGCCTGTGTGTCCCCGTCGTCGCCGCGCCGGGTGACCGTGTTGCTGTTGCCCGACACGTTGCCGGCCGCGTCCTTGGCCCGCACGTGGTAAGTGACCGTCGCGTCGCCCGGGCGGGTGTCGGTGTACGTGGTGACGTTCCCGCCGACCGAGGTCAGCAGGTCGCCGTTGGCGTAGACGTCGTACCCCGTGACGGCCGTGTCGTCCGAGGACGCGTTCCAGGTGAGCCTGATCTGGCCGGTCGCCGGCTCGGTGAGGGCGAGGTTCGCGGGGGTGGTCGGGGCCTGGGTGTCGCCGCTCGCCGGGCCGTAGATCTCCAGCTCGGAGACCTGGGCGGCCGGCTGGCCGGTGTTCGCCGTCACCAGGACGCGCAGATAGCGGGCGGTCGTGGCGTCGAAGGCGACCGTCGCCGACTGGCCGCCCGCCGCGTCGAAGGTGTACGCCTTGGCGGCGGTCAGGTCACTGAAGTCCGAGCCGTTCTCGCTCGCCTGGATCTTCAGGGTCTGGCTGCGGGCACCCCAGCCGTCCGGCAGCCGCAGCACCACGCGGTCGACCCTGCGGGAGGCGCCGAGGTCGGCCTGGATCCACTGCGGCAGCGCGTCGTTGGCGCTCTCCCAGTAAGTCGCCTTGTTGCCGTCGTTGCCGTTGCCGGCCGTGTACGCCCCCGTGGAACTGCTCGCCGTCAGAGTCCGGTTCGCGGCGAGGTTCGTCGACGACTCCCCGGCCGCGTGCACCTCCAGTTCGGAGAGCTGCGCCGCCTGCCAGCCGGTGTTGGCCGTGACCTCGACCCGCACGAACCGCGTCCTGGTCGCGGGGAAGCTCACGGTGACCGTGTTGCCCGACCCCGGGTCGAAGCGGTAGGTGGCGGATCCCTTCAGGGTGCTGAAGCTCGTCCCGTCGGCGCTGCCCTGGAGGGAGAGTGTCTGGTCGCGGCGCTCCCAGCCGGCGGGCAGTCTCAGGACCACCTCGTCGATCCGCTCCGTGGTGCCGAGGTCGGTCTGGACCCACTGCGGGAGGCTGCCGCCGCCGCTCTGCCAGTACGACCCCTGGTTGCCGTCGGTGATGTTGGCGGCGCCGTACTCGCCGTGCGCGCTGCTCGCCGCCGTGGCGTCCCCCACGGCGATGTTGGGTCCGCCTGCCGCCGTGGCCGACAGCAGTGGGCCGCCCAGCGCCAGGAGACTGGTCGCGACCACCGTGCACAGAGCACGTGATCTCCAGTTCCGGATTCTCATCTGGCTCCGATCTCCGCCTCGTTCCTGAATGTGCTCTGTCATTTACGTTGAGCGCTCAGAGAGTTGCAGAGAACTGTTGGGTCGTCTACAGGATGCGCGCCATGAACTCGGCGCACAGCGGCCCGGAGTGGCCGCCGTGAGGCACGGGGAAGTCCCGGGTGATGTCTCGGATCAGCGACTTTCACGGGCTCCGTCGGAGAACCGCAAGCCGCTGCCATTTCCCGCAAGGAATTTGCGGGCGGGGAGCGGTGAGAGGGGCTGCTGTCAGTCGGCGGACGGCTGTGCCGTGGAGCCGCGGACGACGAGTTCCGGTTCGAACAGCAGCTCGCCGTGCGGGACTTCGGTGCCTTGGATCTGGGCGCAGAGGAGGTCGACGGCGGCGCGTCCCATGGCTTCGATGGGTTGGCGGACGGTGGTGAGGGGTG
>NZ_JBHYJX010000095.1:0-5399 GCF_042740985.1 Streptomyces sp. NPDC058985
ACCGGGCCAGACGATTCGCCCGCTCATCCAACTCCCCATAACTCACCCCAACACCTTCGAACACCACCGCCACCGCACCCGGATCCCGCACCACCTGCGCCTCGAACAACCCCACCACCGACACCCGCGGCACCTCCACCGCGGTGTCGTTCCACTCCACCAGCACCCGATCCCGCTCTGCGGGATCCAGCACCTGCACCGATCCCACCCGCACACCCGGATCAGCGGTCACCGCCTCCAGCACCCGGCCCCAACGCCACCCGATCTGCTCCGCGGTGTCCGCCTCGAACAGATCAGCCGCCACGATCAGCGAACCCCGCAGCCCCGCCGGCGAACCGTCCTCGCCAAACACCTCCCCCACACTCACTTCAAGGTCAAACTTCGCTGCAGGGGCCTGCCCGGAAAACCCGCCGGCCCGCGCCGCCTGCAGATCCAGGACGGCTGCATCGTTGTTCTGCAGCGTGAGCATCACCTGGAACAACGGATGCCGCGCCAACGAACGCACCGGTGCGAGTTCCTCCACCAGCCGCTCGAACGGCACATCCTGATGCGCATAGGCCGACAGCCCACTCTCCCTCACCCGCTCCAGCAGCTCACGGAACGTCGGATCCCCCGACAGGTCCGTCCGCAGAACCAGAGTGTTCACGAAGAAGCCGACCAGATCGTCCAAAGCCTCATCGGTCCGCCCCGCGACCGCCGACCCGACCGGAATGTCCGTACCCGCACCCAGCCGGGACAGCAGCGTGGCCAGCGCCGCCTGCAGCACCATGAACACCGTCACACCCTCGGCCCGCGCCACCTCCACCAGCCGCGCATGCACCTGCGCCGGAACCTCCAACGGCACACTGTGTCCCCGGTGACTGGCCACCGCCGGCCGCCCACGGTCGAACGGCAACACCAACTCCTGCGGCGCCCCCTCCAGCACACCACGCCAGTACTCCACCTGCCGGGCCAGCACACTGCCCGCATCCCCCTCATCACCCAGCAACTCCCGCTGCCACAACGCATAATCCGCATACTGCACCGGCAACGACTCCCACACCGGCACCCGGCCCGCACAGCGGGCCGCGTAAGCAACCGACACATCCCGCGCCAACGGACCCCTCGACCAGCCATCCGTCGCAATGTGATGCGTCAGAACAACCAACACCCGCTCACCCGCACCCGCATCTGTGGTGAACAGCGATGCCCGGAACGGCACCTCCACCGACAGATCGAAGGCATACCCCTCCGCCTCAGCCACCGCCCCCTCAAGCTCTGCCGCAGCCACCTCCACCACCGACAGGTCCCAGTCGAGATCATCCACTTCACGGATCAGCTGATAGGGCTCGCCCTCGTGCACAGGGAAGACCGTGCGCAGCACCTCGTGCCGCCCGACCACGTCACGCAAAGCCGCAGCCAGCGCCGCACGGTCCACATCCCCCGACAACCGCAACGACACCGGCACGTTATAAGTCGCACTCGGCCCCTCAAGCTGCCCCAGGAACCACAGCCGACGCTGCGCGAACGACAACGGCACCCGCTCCGGACGCACCCCGGCCGTCAACGGCAGCCGTGCCTCGTCCGCCTCCGCCAATCGCGCCGCCAGACCAGCCACCGTCGGCGCCTCGAACAGCGCCCGCAACGGCACCTCCACCCCAAGCACCGAACGAACCCGGCTCACCAACCGCACCGCCAGCAACGAATGCCCACCCAGCCGGAAGAAGTCGTCCTCCACCCCCACACCATCCAGACCCAGCACCTCCGCGAACGCCGCACACAGCAGCTCCTCACGGGCATTAGCCGGCGCCCGCCCCGCACCCGCCACCGCGTAGTCCGGGGCCGGCAGCGCCTTACGGTCCAGCTTGCCGTTAACCGTCAACGGCAACGCCTCCAGCACCACCACCGCCGACGGCACCATGTACTCCGGCAGCCGCTGACCCACCAGCTCCCGCACCGCCTCCGGCAACGTGCTCCCCACCACACCGTCCGCGGGGACGACGTATGCCACCAGCCGGACCTCACCCGGAGCGTCCTCCCGCGCGATCACCGCCGCCTGGGCCACCTGCGGATGCGCCAGGACGGCGGCCTGGACCTCGCCCGGCTCGATCCGGAACCCACGGATCTTCACCTGCTCATCCGCACGCCCCGCATACTCCAGCTCACCCACCCGGTTCCACCGCACCAGATCCCCGGTCCGGTACATCCGCACCCCCGGCTCAAACGGACACGCCACGAACCGCTCTCCGGTCAGCCCCGCACGCCCCACATACCCCCGGGCAACACCCGCACCCGCCACATACAGCTCACCCACTACACCAACCGGGACTGGCCGCAGCCCACCGTCCAGCGCATACAGACGGGTGTTGGCGATCGGCCTACCAATCGGCACCGACTCGCGCACCTCGTCGCCCGACGCAATCTCGAATACGCAACACCCCACCACCGTCTCTGTGGGGCCGTACTCGTTGACTACGACCGACGCCGGAGCACGCTTCAGCCAAGTTCGGACGTCTGCTCCCTGCAGAACTTCACCACCGACCACCAATCGCCGTGCCGCTGCTGCTGCCTGCTCGTCCGTCAGTAGTTCCGCCAGCAACGGCAGGTGGCCCGGTACGACCTTCGCCAGATCGAAGCCATCTGCTGGGCCATCCGACTCCGATCGCGACAACCGAGCCCGTACCAACTCCGCCAGACCATCCGCGCTTCCGCCGCGGCTGACCGCCACCGCCGTCCCCGACACGAGCGGCGGCAGCACACTCGTCAGCGTCAGGTCGAAGGCCAGCGAAGAGTGCAGGGGCGCTCCTCCGCCTCGACTCGCTCCATAGACGGCTGCCGCCCACACCACATAGTTCTGAAGTCCCGCATGCGTGACTGCTACGCCCTTGGGTCGCCCTGTCGACCCTGACGTATAGATCACATACGCAAGACCGTCCAAGGACGCACACGTCTCAGGCGCAGTCGACGGGAGGGCAGCCAACGCGGTCCTGACCTGCGCATCGTCAAGCCACACCACTCGTTCAACGCCCAGTTCAACGAGCGCGGTCTCCGCATCGTCCCTTCGGCTGATCACCAGATCGGCACGGCTGTCCGCCAGCATGAAGGCGATTCGGTCGGACGGGTACTCCAGATCCACCGGCAGATAGGTGCCTCCCGCCTTCCACACCGCCAGCATCGCCACGATCATGTCCGCGCCTCGCCCGAGGCACAGCCCCACGACGCTCTCCGGACCGACGCCCTGACTGTTCAGGAGGCCCGCCAGTTGGTTCGCCCGAGCATCAAGCTCCGCGTACGACACCTGCACGTCCTCGGCCACGATGGCCACCGCGTCCGGAGTCCGCGCCGCCTGCTCCTCGAACAGCGCCGGAACCGGCACTCCGGGCGTCTCGACGGCAGTGTCGTTCCACTCCACCAGCAGGCGGTGCCGCTCTTCCCCGCCCAACAGATCCATTGCGCCCATACGGACCGTCGGGTCTGTAACCATCGCCGTGAGGAGGCCGACCCAGCGCTCAACAATGAGTTCTATGGACTGCAGTTCGAACAAGTCGGCGGCAGCAATCACCGCGCCTCGCAGCCCGGCCGGCTCTCCCTCCGCATCGAACGTCTCACTGACGCTCACATCGAGGTCGAAGCGCGCCGCGCTCGCCCCCGCCGAAAATCTTCCCCCGGCCTCGACGCCCGACAGGTCCAGCGCCTTCCGGGCAGTGTTCTGCACAGTGAACATCACCTGGAACAGCGGATGCCGCGCCAGCGAGCGGGCAGGGGCCAGCTCATCCACCAGCCGCTCGAACGGCACATCCTGGTGTGCCAACGCCGAGAGGCTTACCTCACGCACCCGGCCCAGCACCTCACGGAACGTCGGATCTCCCGACAGATCCATCCGGATCACGAGCGTATTGACGAAGAACCCGACCAGATCCTCCAAGGCCTCATCGGTACGCCCGGCCACAGCGGTGCCGATCGGGATGTCGGTGCCGGCGCCCAGTCGCGACAGCAACATCGCAAGGGATGCTTGAAGAACCATGAACGTGGTGACGCCCTCATCCTGCGCCAGCTGAGCCAGCCGTGCGTGCACCTCCGCCGGGATCTCCAACGGCACGTCAAATCCACGGTGGCTGGCCACGGCCGGACGTACACGATCGAATGGAAGCGCAAGCTCTTCCGGCATCCCGGCCAATGCCTCACGCCAGTACGCGATCTGCCGGGCCACCACACTGTCGGGGTCCTTCTCATCACCGAGCAACTCGCGCTGCCACAGTGTGTAGTCGGCGTACTGCACCGGCAGCGGCTCCCACACGGGTTCTCTGCCCTCACGACGCGCCGCGTAGGCGGTCGAAATGTCCCGCGCCAGCGGGCCCATGGACCAGCCATCGGCAGCGATGTGGTGGACCACGGCGGCAAGTACGTGCTCGTCCGGCCCCGCCGAGAGCAGCCATGCCCGGAAAGGCACTTCAGCGGTCAGATCGAAGACGCACCCTGCGATCTTCTCGGCTGCCGCTTCTTTCAGGTCCACGGAGTCGGTCCGACCCGTCACTGACAAGTCCACCGCCTGCAGGGACCAGTCCAAGTCTGCGGCATCCAGGACCTGCTGATGTGGCTCGCCGTCGTGTACAGGGAAGATCGTGCGCAGCACCTCGTGCCGTTTGATCACATCTCGCAACGCCTCACTCAGAGCCGCCCGGTCCACCTCGCCGACTAGCTTCAGTGCTACCGGAATGTTGTAAGTCGCGCTCGGCCCTTCCAACTGCTCGATGAACCACAACCGACGCTGTGCAAACGACAACGGAAGCATCAGGACTCCTCCTGCCTGCGCATCGGCCGAAGCGCCGGCCTAGCTGTTCTCTGGTCTCCGACCTGATCTGCGAGCCTTGCAACGGTCCGGGCCTCGAACAGCGCTCGGATCTCCACATCCACACCCAGCTCCGTGCGGATGCGGCTGATCAGCCGTACCGCCAGCAGGGAATGCCCACCCAGCCGGAAGAAGTCGTCGTCGACTCCGACGCTCTCCAGACCCAGCACCTGCGCGAACGCCGCACACAGCAGTTCCTCACGGGCATTGGCAGGCGCCCGACCCGCACCGGCCACCACCGCGTAGTCCGGGGCGGGCAGGGCCTTGCGGTCCAGCTTGCCGTTGACCGTCAGCGGCAGCTCCTGGAGCTCCACCACCGCCGACGGCACCATGTACTCCGGCAGCCGCTGACCCACCAGCTCCCGCACCGCCTCCGGCAACGTGCTCCCCACCACACCGTCCCCGGCCACGACGTATGCCACCAGCCGGACCTCACCCGGAGTGTCCTCCCGTGCGATCACCGCGGCCTGGGCCATCTGCGGATGCGCCAGGACGGCGGCCTGGACCTCGCCCGGCTCGATCCGGAACCCACGGATCTTCACCTGCTCATCCGCACGCCCCGCATACTCCA
>NZ_JBHYJX010000096.1:0-5059 GCF_042740985.1 Streptomyces sp. NPDC058985
TAGTGGTGGTGGGGGTTTTTTTTTTTTATACCCCCCCGGGGGGGCCCCCCCCCCCCCCCCGGCCCCCCCCCCCCTCCTCCGTGCCTGCCGTCCTGGCGCCTCGCGCTACTTCGCCGCGTAGCGCTCCGCCATCGTCCGGCGCAGCAGGTCCAGGGTCTCGCGCGGAGTCAGCGCCTCGTCGGCGAGCCGGTCCAGGGCGACCCGGTACTCCTCGGTCTCGTCCCGGTCCTCCAGGAAGTTGGCGCTCCTGATGTGCTCCAGGTAGACGACGTCGGGCAGATCGGCGCCGCCGAAGCGCAGATAGGTGACGGGTATCGCGGGCGCCGACGCGTTGGTCACGTCCAGCGGCACGACCTGAAGCGTCACATGGGGCCGCTGGGCCATGCCGACGAGGTGGGTGAGCTGCTCCCGCATGACCTCGCGGCTGCCCAGTACGCGCAGCAGCACCGACTCGTCGACGATCGCCCACAGCTGTGGCGCGTCCTTGCGCTCCAGCAGCTCCGCACGGCGCATGCGCAGCTCGACGCGGCGGCCGACCTCGCCGGCGGGCGCGTTGGGCAGACCGCGCTCGACCACGGCCCGGGTGTAGGCCGCGGTCTGGAGCAGGCCGGGGACGTACTGGATCTCGAACGTACGGATGGTGGCCGCGGCCTCCTGGAGACCGACCAGGCGGTCGAACCACTCGGGCATCAGCCGCTTGTCGTACCGCTGCCACCAGCCCGGTTCACCGGCGCGCTGCAATAGCTTGAGGAGGACCGAGGCCTCGTAGGGGTCGGTGCCGTACTTCTCCAGCAGCGCGCGGACGTCGGTCTCCGTCGGCGGCCTGCGGCCCTTGCCGGACTCGATGCGGGAGAGCTTCGCCGGGCTGAAGCCGAGAGCGCGGGCCGCCTGGTCCTGGGAGAGACCGGCGTCCTCGCGGAAGCCCGCCAGCTGAACGCCGACGAGCATCTTCAGCAGGGTCGGAGCCGGCTCGGCCCGGTCCAGATAGGGTTCGAGACGGGAGATGCGATGCGACGCGGCGGACATCCTGACTCCCAGCAGACCGGCAGACTTGAGGCAAAGACTATCTCATCCCACCGGCTCCGAACGCATCCGCCCGCAGAAAAAGGGTAGTTGGGCTCCGCTTCCCGTCGCTGCCCCGCCTCACAGCAGGTGGTCGAACTCGCCCTCCTTCGCCCCGGCCAGGAAGGCGGCCACCTCGGCGGAGGTGTAGACGAGCGCGGGGCCGTCCGGATCGCGGGAGTTGCGCATCGCGATGCCCCCGTCCACGAGGGCCACTTCGACGCAGTTGCCCTCGGCGTTGCTGTGCCGACTCTTCTTCCAGCAGGCGTCCAACAGGCTGGCCTGCACTCCGTTGCGCACTGGTGGCACCGCGGTCTCCTTGCCGTTCGGGGGAGCGGACCGAGTACTTCCGGCCCCGTGCACTCCCATCCGATTTTTTTCGCGCAATTTCTCGTGCAATTGCACGCGAGCGCTCTCAGCGTGGATAATAGCCGTGGCGTCAACCCCTCGGTGGACGCCCGATTCTGATGTCGCATCAGGGAGATGCAGTGCCGTCACCTGCGCATCCAGCACTCAGGTCGCCCGGCGAACGCGCCGAGCGGCCGTCCACCGTTCCGTACGCCAAGTGGCCCGCCCCGGGCGGCGATCGGCCGGTCTCCGCGGTGCTGAGCGTCGCGTGCAGCCGGGAGGGCTTCGCCCGGGCCCGGGTCTTCACCCGGGACACGCTGCGCGCGTGGTCCCTCGACCACCGCGGTGACGACGCGGTCCTGGTGATCACCGAACTCGTCTCCAACGCCGTGGCGCACGCCGTGCCCTCGGCGGCGGCGGGCAGCGCGCCCGAGGTCCGGCTGGGACTCGCCCTGGACCCCGGCCACCTGACGCTGTCCGTCTCCGACCCCGGGGACGACGCGCCCGTGTTCCAGCCGTTCGACGACTCCGCACTCCGGGAGCACGGACGCGGCCTGTACATCGTCGACGCGCTCGCTGAGGAGTGGGGCTGGACCCCGAGGCCTCCGGCGGGCAAGACGGTCTGGGCCAAGTTGCCTGCCCGCCCCCTCACCTGACCCCGACTGCCGCGGAAGGGCCCCCCACCATGCGCAGCGCTCCGACACCCGAGCCGAGCATCCGGCGCACCGACCGACAGCCGCACGGCTCGCACCGCACCGCCGCCCTCCTCGCCGGGCTCGACGGCGTGCCCTGGGGCGAGATCCAGGACTCCAGCGGCTCGGCCGCCGCCATTCCCCGGCTGCTGCGCAAGGTCGCCTGGGGCGATGCCGAGACCGCCCGAGCGGCTCTCAAGGACCTGCGGAAACGCATCTGCCAGTACGGCTTCGTCGTGGAGCAGGCCACCGCCGCGACCGTGCCCTTCCTCTGGGAGCTCGCGCAGCGGCCCCAGGTGAGCTGCCGGGCGCAGATCATCCAGCTGCTCAAGAACATCGCGGACGCCCGGCAGTGGGAGACCACCGCTACCGCCTACCCCAAGCTGCTCAACCACCGTGAGAACCCGGTGGCGTGGGAGCGCGCGGCCCGGCAGGCGGTCCGCGCCCGGCGGGACGGGCTGGAGCGGCTGCTGGCCGATGACGACAGCGAGATCACGCGCGCCACGACCGAACTCGCCCGCACGCTCGGAGACTGAGACCCGCGCCCTCCACGGGGGAGAAGGCGCGGGTCTCCCCTCCAGGACGCGGGATCCGAGGCACGGGTCCAGGGGTGGGATCCAAGGCGCGGGACGGTGTGGCGAACTCCTTGCCGACGGGGTAGGAAGGCGCGCGGAGTAAGCGCTTGCCCCACTCGGTCACCTGGAGGACCACGCCGATGGCGTCGCCACCCGCACAACCGCTCGATCACCGCTACCGGGGCGAACACCCGATACGCACGCTCGTCTACCTGCTCAGCCCCGACCGCCGCCAACTGGCCTCAGCGGTCGTCGTGTTCACCGTGAAGCACAGCCCCATCTGGCTGCTGCCCCTGATCACCGCGACCATCATCGACACCGTCGTCCAGCACGGTCCGATCGGCGACCTGTGGACCAGCACCGGGATCATCATGTTCATCCTGCTGGTCAACTACCCGCTGCACCTGCTGTACGTGCGCCTCCTGTACGGCAGCGTCCGCCGCATGGGCACCGGTCTGCGCTCCGCGCTCTGCACGAGGATGCAGCAGCTCTCCATCGGCTACCACTCCCGGGTCAGCGCGGGAGTCCTGCAGGCCAAGGTCGTCCGGGACGTGGAGACGGTGGAACAGATGGTGCAGCAGACCGCCGAGACCGGGCTCGGCGCGCTCACCGTGCTCACCGGCGGCCTGGTCATCATCGCCGTGCGCACCCCGGAGTTCCTGCCCGTCTTCCTCGTCGTCGTACCCGCCGCCTCCCTCCTCGTCGCGCGGCTCCGGGCCCGGCTGCGCACCCACAACGAGCGCTTCCGCCACGAGGTCGAGACCCTGTCCTCCCGGGTCACGGAGATGACCCGCCTCATCCCGGTCACCCGCGCCCACGGCCTGGAGGGCAAGGCGCTGCGCCGCATGGACGGCACCCTGGACCGCCTGCTGACCTCCGGCCTGCGCCTGGACCTGGTCAACGGCCGCTTCGGCTCCCTCTCCTGGGTCGTGCTCAACGTGGTCGGCGTCCTGGTGCTCGCGGGCGCCGCGCTGATCTCCTACTACGACGTCTGGGGAGTCACCGCCGGCGACGTCGTCATGCTCAGCGCCTTCCTGACCACCCTCACGACCTCCACGACCACGCTGGCGTCACTCGCCCCGGTCATCACCAAGGGCCTGGAGTCCGTCCGTTCGGTCGGCGAGGTGCTCCAGGCCCCCGAACTGGAGGACAACGAGGGCAAGGACGAGGTGACCGGGCTGCGCGGCGCCGTCACCTTCGAGGGGGTCGCGCACTTCTACGAGGGCGACGGCCGGCCCGCGGTGGAGGACTTCACGCTCGCGGTCGAACCGGGCGAGACGGTCGCCCTGGTGGGCGCGTCCGGCGCCGGCAAGTCCACCGTGCTCAACCTGGTCATCGGCTTCCTGCGGCCCACCTCGGGCCGGCTGCTGCTCGACGGCACCGACATGAGCACCCTCGACCTGCGCACGTACCGGCGGTTCGTCTCGGTGGTGCCGCAGGAGTCCATCCTGTTCGACGGCACGATCCGGGACAACGTCGCCTACGGCATGGACGACGCCGACGAGGAGTCGGTGCGAAGGGCGCTGCGCGACGCCAACGCCCTGGAGTTCGTCGACCGGCTGCCCCGGGGCCTGGACACCCGGGTCGGCGAACACGGGGCACGGCTGTCCGGCGGGCAGCGCCAGCGCCTCGCCATCGCCCGCGCCCTGATCCGGGACCCCCGGGTGCTGATCCTCGACGAGGCCACCTCCGCGCTGGACACCCGCTCGGAGGCGCTCGTCCAGGAGGCGCTGGCCCGGCTGCTGCGCGGGCGCACCACGTTCGTCGTGGCCCACCGGCTGTCCACCGTGCGGGGCGCGGACCGGATCGTGGTGATGGGCGAGGGACGCATCCAGGAGGCCGGCACCCACGAGGAACTGCTGGCCAGGGGAGGGGCGTACACGGCACTGCACGGCGGCCAGGTCGCCTGACCGGTGACCGTTCTCCATCGGCTCGTCGGACATTCAGGGTCGTGGCCGGACAGCCGACGACAGAATCTCGTCAATTGAGAGCAGCGGCACCCATGATGTGATTGTTTCGACCGGGTTCGGGCATACGGAGCGAAAATCGAGAGAGGGGCGCTTCGTGCTCGAACCCGACCCGAAGGTCGTCAGGGAATTGCTGACGCGGTACGCGTCGCTGCGGATCGCTCAGGCGGAGAGGGAGAGCCCGGCGACGGCGCGGGAGCTGGCGGACGTCAGCTACACGCTGTGCGTCATGATGGCGACGACCGGAGTCCACGACGCGGTGGCGAAGGCGGACGCACTGCTGCTCGCCAAGGGGCGGACGGCAGCGGAGGTCCCCACGGTGGACCCCGACGAGGAGCGCGGCCTGTCGCTGGCCGTCTGACCCGCCGCACCCGGGGCCCGCGCCACGGACCGGACCAGAGGCACCCCCCGGTCC
>NZ_JBHYJX010000097.1:0-5037 GCF_042740985.1 Streptomyces sp. NPDC058985
GGTCAGTAGACCGCGGCCGCCGCGCACGTGTGATCCGCGTGACGGTGACCGGACGGTTCGCCGGTCCCGATGTCAGCCTGCCGTTCCCAGCCATTCCGACACGGCGGCCCACGCCAGCGCGAGCATGTCCGGCCTGGCCATGTCGTAGTGGGTACACGGGAGGCCCCGTTCGGTGATCTTCCCCGTCACGTAGGGATTCCAGGAGACCTCGCCGGAGGTCACCGCCTCCGCCCTGCCCTCCTCGGCGACGATGAGGAGCGCGTCCCCGTCGAAGCGGCGGAACCGGTGGCGAAGCCCGGCTCGACCGAGGTTGCGGTAGACGCGTGCCAGGGTCCGGTACTCCTCGTCCGATGTCGCCCCGAGAGACTCGCCCGCTTCCCGGCGCACGAACTCGACCAGACGCTCCAGCTCGGCGGCCTGCTCCTCCTGTGTGCCGCCGCCTTCCGCGAGGGCGACGGCTTCCGGGTCCCGGTCGTACGGATACATGTCCAGGATGACCAGAGCCGCGACCTCCTCGCCCGCGGACTGGAGCTGAACAGCGACCTCGTGGGCGATGGCACCTCCGAAGGACCACCCCAGCAGATGGTAGGGACCGGTCTTCTGCACCGAGCGCATCTGCTGGATGTACCCAGCGGCCATCTCCTCCACGGAGTACGGGAGTTCACCTGTGCCGTCCAGCCCGTGGGCCTGGAGTCCGTACAGCGGGACATCCTCCGAGACGTACCGGGCCAGCGGCATGTAGCACCAGCTCAGCCCTCCCGCGGGGTGCATGCAGAAGAAGGGCGGCTTGCTTCCCCTTTCCCGGATCGGCAGCAGCACGGACAGTGAGTCAGCGACCGACGACAGGCTCATCCTCTTCATGAGTCCGTTGACGGTAGGCGCCGAGAACACATCGCGCACCGCGATCGACGCTCCCCGCTGCTTCAGCCGCTCCACCAGCTGGACCGCCCGCAGGGAGTGCCCGCCGAGCGCGAAGAAGTCGTCGTCGACGCCGACCGTGTCCACGCCGAGGACCTCGGCGAACGTCGTGCACAGGAGCTCTTCGAAGGCGGTGATGAGCCGGGTGCCCTCGTCGTCCCCGGTGCCGTACTCCGGAGCAGGAAGCGCCTTGCGGTTCAGCTTTCCGTTCGGCATCAGTGGCAACCGGTCGATCACCACCACCGCTGAGGGCACCATGTAACCCGGCAGGCGCTCCTGTGCGGCCGCGCGCACCGCCCGGCCAAGCTCCTCCTGCTGGTCACTCCCGGCGACCGGGGCGGGCACCACGTAGCCGACCAGTTGCCTGTCGCCCGGTGTCTCCTCCCTTACCACCACTACGGCCTGCCCCACCGCGGGATGTGCGGCGAGGACGGTCTCGATCTCACCGAGCTCGACCCGGAACCCGCGTATCTTCACCTGGTCGTCGGCACGGCCCACGAACTCCAGGTCACCGTCCACGCTCCACCGGACGACGTCTCCCGTGCGGTACATACGCTCGCCGGGCGCCCCGAACGGGCATGCCACGAAGCGTCCGGCCGACAGCCCCGGCCGTCCCAGGTAGCCGCGGGCCATGCCTTTCCCCGCGATGTACAGCTCGCCGGCGACGCCCGGTGGCACCGGGGCGAGACCGGGGTCGAGCACATAGACCTCGGTGTTGGCGATGGGACGGCCGATGGATGCCCCCTTGACGGCGTCGGCGTCGGCGTCGGCGCCGGTACCGGTGCCGGTGCCGGCCCGACCGGTCGACTCGGTCAGCTTCGCGGTCGACCAGACCGTCGTCTCGGTCGGCCCGTAGAGGTTGGTCAGTGCCGACGCCTTGTCCAGCAGCGTACGGGCCAACTCGTCCGGCAGTGCTTCCGCGCCGATCAGGACACTCACCCTCGTCCAGTCCACCGGGTCGTCGGCGTCGGCCACCAGTCCGCGCCACAGACTCGGCGTGGCATGCACCACCGTGGCGCGACAGGAGCGGATGAGCCCGCGCAGCGCCCATGGGTCGAGTACCTGCTCCTGCGAAGCGAGCACCATCCGCGCCCCGGCGACGAAGGGGAGGTAGAACTCCAGCCCCGCCATGTCGCAGCCCACGGTGCTGACGGCGAGCAGGCAGTCGTCCGCGCTCAACGCGAAGTGGTCCTGCATCGACACAAGGAAGTTCACGATTGCCCGGTGCTCGACGAGCACACCCTTGGGCCGACCGGTGGAACCGGAGGTGTAGATCACCCACATCGGATGCTCGGGACGCGGCACGACGCTGTGTTCGCCTTCGGTGATGCGGCCGCCCTCGATGCCGGCCAGCCGCTCGACAACGGCCGGGGCGTCCAGCAGTACGACGGGGACTTCGGCCGGGTCCTCGGCGTGGATGCCGAACTCCGGCAGCCGTGCACTCAGGCTCGCACTGGTCAGCAGGCATACGGCGCCCGAATCGGCGAGCACGAACGCGGTCCGCTCGGACGGATACGCCGGATCTATGGGCAGATAGGCCGCGCCCGCCTTGATCACGCCCAGCAGCGCCACCACCAGGTCGACGGTGCGCTCGAAGATCACCGCCACCACCTGCTCCGGCCCGACGCCCTGGCCCATGAGGTACCGCGCCAGCCGGTTGGCTCTGGCATCGAGTTCGGCGTAGCTCAGCCGGAGGTCCCCGAACTCCATGGCCGTCGCGTCGGGTGTGCGCGCAACCTGCGCCTCGAACAGCCCGACAACCGTCGTGTCGGGTGTCCCGCTCGCGGTGTCGTTCCAGTCGGTGAGCAGCTGACGACGCTCATCCTCACCCAGTACGTCCAGTTCGCTCAGCCGGAGGCCCGGGTCGGCGGCCAGCGTCTCCAGCACCCGCGCCCAGCGATCGGCGATCCGCCGTGCCGACTCCAGGTCGAACAGATCCGTCGCGGCGACCATCGCCCCGCGCAGCCCCGCCGGTGCGCCATGGGCGTCGAGTACCTCACCGACGCTCACGTCCAGGTCGAACTTCGCCTGCGCCGCACCCCCGGCCACGCCTCGTCCGCCCACCTCGAGGCCGGGCAGATCGAGCGCCACCTGAGCGGTGTTCTCCAGCAGCAGCATCACCTGGAACAGCGGATGCCGCGCCAGCGAACGCGCGGGGGCCAGTTCCTCCACGAGCCGTTCGAACGGCACGTCCTGATGGGCGAAGGCGCCGAGACCCGCTTCCCGTACCCGCGCCAGCGCCTCGCTGAAGGTCGGATCCTCCGAGAGATCGGTACGCAACACGAACGTGTTGACGAAGTAGCCCACCAGATCGTCCAGCGCCTCATCGGTACGTCCGGCCACCGCCGACCCGATCGGGATGTCGGTCCCCGCGCCCAGCCGGGACAGCAGCATCGCCAGAGAAGCGTGCAGGACCATGAACAGCGTGACACCTTCGGTCCGCGCCACTTCCAGCAGACGGGCATGCACCTCCGCGGACACTTCGAAGGGCACTCGCTGCCCCCGATAGGTCGACACCGCGGGACGCACCCGGTCGGTGGGCAGGACCAACTCCTCGGGCACGCCTTCCAGCGCGCGCCGCCAGTACGCGATCTGCCGAGACATCAGACTGTCCGGGTCCTGGCTGTCGCCGAGCAGTTCCCGCTGCCACAACGCGTAGTCGGCGTACTGCACCGGCAGCGGCTCCCACCCGGGTTCCCTGCCCTCGCAGCGCGCCGCGTAGGCGAGGGAGACGTCCCGGGCCAGTGGCGCCCACGACCAGCCGTCACCCACGATGTGGTGCACCAGGACCAGCAGGACATGCTCCTGCGGCCCGGCTTCGAACAGCCACGCGCGGAACGGCACTTCCGCCGACAGGTCGAACGCGTAGCCCGCCGCTTCGGCGACCGCTGCGTCGAGGTCTTCCGGGGAGGTCTGCACCACGGCAAGCTCCCACGCCAGGTCCTCGACCTCCAGGATCCGCTGGTGCGGCTCACCGTCGGCCATCGGGTAGCTGGTGCGCAGCACCTCGTGCCGCCCGATCACGTCCCGGAACGCCGCCCGCATCGCCTGGCTGTCCACTCCGCCGGACAGCCGCACCGGGAGCGGGATGTTGTAGGTCGCGCTGGGGCCCTCCAACTGGCTGATGAGCCAGAGTCGGCGCTGTCCGTATGACAGTGGTGGGTGTTGGGGGCGTTCGGTGGGTGTGAGGGGTGTCCGGGCTTGGCCGGCGTGTGTCAGGCGGGCTGCGAGTTCGGCCACTGTCGGTGTTTCGAACAGGGCTCTGATCTCGACTTCGATGCCGAGGACGGTCCTGATGCGGCTGACCAGCCGGACCGCCAGGAGTGAGTGGCCTCCGAGTGCGAAGAAGTCGTCGTCGACACCGACCGTCGGCAGGCCCAGGACGTCGGCGAACGCGGCGCACAGGATCTCCTCCCGCGCGTCGGCCGGCCGCCGGTTCACCGTCGTGGTGGAGCTGTACTGGGGTGCGGGCAGGGCCTGGCGGTTCAGTTTGCCGTTCGGTGTCAGGGGCAGTGCGTCCAAGACCACCACGGTGGAGGGGACCATGTGTTCCGGCAGTCGCTGGGCGGTGAACTGCCGCAGTGTCTCGGGCAGCCGGCCGGCGTCGTCGGGATCGTCGGCCACGGCGTAGGCCACCAGCCGGGTCTGGCCGGGGGAGTCCTCCCGTGCGATCACCGCGGCCTGGACCACCTGCGGATGTGCCAGGACGGCGGCCTGGACCTCGCCCGGCTCGATCCGGAACCCGCGGATCTTCACCTGCTCGTCCGCACGGCCCGAGAAGACCACCTGCCCGTCCCCGGTCCAGCGGGCCAGGTCACCGGTCCGGTACATCCGCACCCCGGGCTCGAAGGGGCAGGCCACGAAGCGTTCCGCGGTCAGTGCGGGCCGGCTGATGTAGCCGCGGGCCAGGCCCGCTCCCGCGACGTAGAGTTCACCGGTGACACCGGTGGGGACCGGCTGGAGTGTGCGGTCCAGGACATACAGGCCGGTGTTGGCGATGGGGGTGCCGACGGGGACCGGGCCGCCGCCGGTGAGCGACTGCGGTGTCAGCCGGGTGGTGGCCACACCGATCGTGGTCTCACTGGGCCCGTAATGGTTGAACACCGCCCGCTGCCCGGC
>NZ_JBHYJX010000098.1:1718-3740 GCF_042740985.1 Streptomyces sp. NPDC058985
GTTGCCGGCCCCAGTGCACTCGGGATGTTGTCCCGGGGTGATGGGTGGTTGGTCGTTGTTTGAGAACTGCACAGTGGACGCGAGCATCTGTGGCCAAGTTTTTAAGGGCGCACGGTGGATGCCTTGGCACCAGGAACCGATGAAGGACGTGGGAGGCCACGATAGTCCCCGGGGAGTCGTCAACCAGGCTTTGATCCGGGGGTTTCCGAATGGGGAAACCCGGCAGTCGTCATGGGCTGTCACCCGCTGCTGAACACATAGGCAGTGTGGAGGGAACGCGGGGAAGTGAAACATCTCAGTACCCGCAGGAAGAGAAAACAACCGTGATTCCGGGAGTAGTGGCGAGCGAAACCGGATGAGGCCAAACCGTATACGTGTGAGACCCGGCAGGGGTTGCGTGTGCGGGGTTGTGGGATCTCTCTTCCACGGTCTGCCGGCCGTGGGACGAGTCAGAAACCGTTGATGTAGGCGAAGGACATGCGAAAGGTCCGGCGTAGAGGGTAAGACCCCCGTAGTCGAAACGTCAGCGGCTCGTTTGAGAGACACCCAAGTAGCACGGGGCCCGAGAAATCCCGTGTGAATCTGGCGGGACCACCCGCTAAGCCTAAATATTCCCTGGTGACCGATAGCGGATAGTACCGTGAGGGAATGGTGAAAAGTACCGCGGGAGCGGAGTGAAATAGTACCTGAAACCGTGTGCCTACAAGCCGTGGGAGCGTCGGACATCAAGCTTGCTTGGTGTCTCGTGACTGCGTGCCTTTTGAAGAATGAGCCTGCGAGTTTGCGGTGTGTTGCGAGGTTAACCCGGGTGGGGAAGCCGTAGCGAAAGCGAGTCCGAACAGGGCGATTCAGTAGCACGCTCAAGACCCGAAGCGGAGTGATCTAGCCATGGGCAGGTTGAAGCGGAGGTAAGACTTCGTGGAGGACCGAACCCACCAGGGTTGAAAACCTGGGGGATGACCTGTGGTTAGGGGTGAAAGGCCAATCAAACTCCGTGATAGCTGGTTCTCCCCGAAATGCATTTAGGTGCAGCGTCGTGTGTTTCTTGCCGGAGGTAGAGCACTGGATAGGCGATGGGCCCTACCGGGTTACTGACCTTAGCCAAACTCCGAATGCCGGTAAGTGAGAGCGCGGCAGTGAGACTGTGGGGGATAAGCTCCATGGTCGAGAGGGAAACAGCCCAGAGCATCGACTAAGGCCCCTAAGCGTACGCTAAGTGGGAAAGGATGTGGAGTCGCACAGACAACCAGGAGGTTGGCTTAGAAGCAGCCACCCTTGAAAGAGTGCGTAATAGCTCACTGGTCTAGTGATTCCGCGCCGACAATGTAGCGGGGCTCAAGCGTACCGCCGAAGTCGTGTCATTGCGATATATACCCCCAACGGGGATCGTGATGGGTAGGGGAGCGTCGTGTGCCGGGTGAAGCAGCCGTGGAAGCGAGTTGTGGACGGTTCACGAGTGAGAATGCAGGCATGAGTAGCGATACAAACGTGAGAAACGTTTGCGCCGATTGACTAAGGGTTCCTGGGTCAAGCTGATCTGCCCAGGGTAAGTCGGGACCTAAGGCGAGGCCGACAGGCGTAGTCGATGGATAACCGGTTGATATTCCGGTACCCGCTGTGAAGCGTCAAACATCGAGCATCGTGATGCTAAGGCCGTGAAGCCGCCCTGATCTCTTCGGAGTTGAGGGGAGTGGTGGAGCCGCCGGACCAAGCGGTTAGTAGGTGAGTGATGGGGTGACGCAGGAAGGTAGTCCATCCCGGGCGGTGGTTGTCCCGGGGTAAGGGTGTAGGCCGGTGTGTAGGTAAATCCGCACACCTTGTGGCTGAGACCTGATGCCGAGCCGATTGTGGTGAAGTGGATGATCCTATGCTGTCGAGAAAAGCCTCTAGCGAGTTTCATGGCGGCCCGTACCCTAAACCGACTCAGGTGGTCAGGTAGAGAATACCGAGGCGTTCGGGTGAACTATGGTTAAGGAACTCGGCAAAATGCCCCCGTAACTTCGGGAGAAGGGGGGCCACACC
>NZ_JBHYJX010000098.1:3836-5024 GCF_042740985.1 Streptomyces sp. NPDC058985
CCGTGAGCTGGGGGTGGCCGCAGAGACCAGCGAGAAGCGACTGTTTACTAAAAACACAGGTCCGTGCGAAGCCGTAAGGCGATGTATACGGACTGACGCCTGCCCGGTGCTGGAACGTTAAGGGGACCGGTTAGCTCAGATTCGTCTGGGCGAAGCTGAGAACTTAAGCGCCAGTAAACGGCGGTGGTAACTATAACCATCCTAAGGTAGCGAAATTCCTTGTCGGGTAAGTTCCGACCTGCACGAATGGCGTAACGACTTCTCGACTGTCTCAACCATAGGCCCGGTGAAATTGCACTACGAGTAAAGATGCTCGTTTCGCGCAGCAGGACGGAAAGACCCCGGGACCTTTACTACAGTTTGATATTGGTGTTCGGTTCGGCTTGTGTAGGATAGCTGGGAGACTTTGAAACTCGCACGCCAGTGTGGGTGGAGTCGTCGTTGAAATACCAGTCTGGTCGTGCTGGATGTCTAACCTGGGTCCGTGATCCGGATCAGGGACAGTGTCTGATGGGTAGTTTAACTGGGGCGGTTGCCTCCTAAAGAGTAACGGAGGCGCCCAAAGGTTCCCTCAGCCTGGTTGGCAATCAGGTGTTGAGTGTAAGTGCACAAGGGAGCTTGACTGTGAGACCGACGGGTCGAGCAGGGACGAAAGTCGGGACTAGTGATCCGGCGGTGGCTTGTGGAAGCGCCGTCGCTCAACGGATAAAAGGTACCCCGGGGATAACAGGCTGATCTTCCCCAAGAGTCCATATCGACGGGATGGTTTGGCACCTCGATGTCGGCTCGTCGCATCCTGGGGCTGGAGTCGGTCCCAAGGGTTGGGCTGTTCGCCCATTAAAGCGGTACGCGAGCTGGGTTTAGAACGTCGTGAGACAGTTCGGTCCCTATCCGCTGTGCGCGTAGGAGTCTTGAGAAGGGCTGTCCCTAGTACGAGAGGACCGGGACGGACGAACCTCTGGTGTGCCAGTTGTCCTGCCAAGGGCATGGCTGGTTGGCTACGTTCGGGAGGGATAACCGCTGAAAGCATCTAAGCGGGAAGCCTGCTTCGAGATGAGGACTCCCACCCACTTGATGGGGTAAGGCTCCCAGTAGACGACTGGGTTGATAGGCCGGATCTGGAAGCACCGCAAGGTGTGGAGGTGACCGGTACTAATAGGCCGAGGGCTTGTCCTCAGTTGCTCGCGT
>NZ_JBHYJX010000099.1:0-3257 GCF_042740985.1 Streptomyces sp. NPDC058985
CTTGCGTTTCCGACTCTATCAGATCTTTCCGATCCGATTTCCTCGGTGCTTTCCAGGTTCCCGCTTTCGCGTTTCCCTTTCCGGCGGTTCCGACTTTATCAGAAGTTCCGAGTCGGTCTGACCGGCTCGTTCGTTTCCGATTTGATCGGGGGGGGGTGCTTCGTCGAATTCGAGATTCGGGAGGAAGCAAGCAGATGTTCACTGTGACCCTGGGGGATGAACCCCGTCTACAGGCAACTGTTCGAATCTACCTCCCCGCTCGCTCCGTGTCAACGGCTCTTGCGGGAACGAAGAGGACACTAGCAGTTCACCGCCGCTCCATGCACATCAGGCGGCTGTGGGCACCGTGGCACTGCGTTCGGCCTCCTCCACGTCGCCCGTGTCGCCTTCGTGTACCGCACGACGGCCCAGCACATAGACGTAGGCGAGGAAGGCCAGCTCAGCGACGACGCCGATGGTGATGCGGGCCCAGGTGGGCAGGCCGGACGGGGTGACGAAGCCTTCGATGGCGCCGGAGATGAAGAGGACCAGCGCGAGTCCGATGGCCATGCCGATGGCGGCGCGGCCCTCTTCGGCCAGGGCGATGCGCCGGCTGCGGGGTCCCGGGTCGATCAGGGTCCAGCCGAGGCGGAGTCCGGTGCCCGCGGCCACGAAGACCGCGGTCAGTTCGAGCAGGCCGTGGGGCAGGACGAGGCCGAGGAAGGTGTCGAGGCGCCCGGCCGACGACATCAGACCGAAGCCGACTCCGAGGTTCAGCATGTTCTGGAACAGGATCCAGATGACGGGCAGGCCCAGGAAGACGCCCAGGATCAGGCAGAGCGCGGCGGCCCACGCGTTGTTCGTCCAGACCTGTGCGGCGAAGGAGGCCGCGGGATGGCTCGAGTAGTACGTCTCGTACTGACCGCCCGGGCGGGTCATCTCGCGCAGTTCGGCGGGCGCCGCGATGGTGGACTGGACCTCGGGGTGCGTGCCGATCCACCAGCCGAGGAGCGCCGCCACGGCCGTCGACAGGAGTGCGGTGGGGACCCACCAGTGCCGGGCCCGGTAGACGGCGGCCGGGAACTGCCGGGTGAGGAAGCGTGTGACGTCGCGCCAGGAGGCTCGGCGAGTGCCGGTCACGGCACTGCGCGCGCGTGCCACCAGTTGGCTCAGGCGTCCGGTCAGCTGGGGGTCGGGTGCGCTGGACTGGATCAGGGAGAGGTGCGTGGCGGTGCGCTGATAGAGGGCGACGAGTTCGTCGGTCTCGGCACCGGTGAGTCGGCGTCGGCGCCGGAGCAGGGCGTCGAGGCGGTCCCACTCCGCGCGGTGGGCGGAGACGAAGACGTCGAGGTCCATCGGTGTGCCTGCTCCTCGGCTATCGTCAGCGGCTCGTCGTGGATCAGCTTGTCGTACTGCGGCGCGGTGCGTCCTCAGCTTGGCAGACTGGCGGGGACGGGGGGAGACGAGGGAAGGGCGGCGGGCGTGAGCGAGCTGGTGACGGGCGAGGCGGTGGCACTGGAGCTGCGCCCCGCGAGGCTGCCCAGCAGGGCGTTGGCCGTGCTGCTCGACCTTGCGGTGGCCGTGGCCGTCTACATGGCGGTCACCATCGCCCTGGTGGCCTCCACGGCCTCCTTGGACATGGCGGCGCAGACCGCGCTGTCGATCGCCGTCTTCGTGCTCGTCCTGGTGGGCGGGCCGATCGCCGTCGAGACGCTCAGCCATGGACGGTCGCTCGGGAAGATGGCGTGCGGGCTGCGGGTGGTGCGGGACGACGGCGGGCCGATCCGGTTCCGGCACGCGCTGGTGCGGGGCCTGATCGGGGTGATCGAGATCCTCATGACGTTCGGGGTGGTCGCCTGTATCGCCTCGTTGGTGTCGGCGCGGGGGCGTCGGCTCGGGGACGTGTTCGCGGGGACCCTGGTCGTGCGGGAGCGGGTGCCGGTCGCGTCCGCGGGGTTCATGCCGCCGCCTCCGCCCTGGCTGGCCGGGCGCTTCTCGGGGCTCGACCTGTCCGCGGTACCCGACGAGCTCTGGCTCGCCGTCCGTCAGTACCTGACGCGGATGGGGCAGCTCGATGCCCGCGTCGGCTGGGCCATGGCGGAGCGGCTCGCCGCGGACGTGGCGGCTCGGACGGGCGCCCCGGTGCCGCGGGAGGTTCCGCCGCCCGCCTATCTCGCCGCCGTGTTGCAGGAACGGCAGGCTCGGGAGGCGCGGCGGGCGTTCGGGGGTGCGGTCGTGGGTGCGGATCCGGTGGCGACGGCGTCGCCGCTGCCTCCCGTCGCTCCGGTAGCTCCTCCGGTGGCTCCCGCAGCTCCGGTCGCCCCTCCCCCTCACCCGCCGAGCTCCTCTGCCGCGCCCACGGCTGCGCCGTCGGACGGGCGCCCCGGTTCCGGGACCGGGTTCGTGCCGCCCGCGTAGCTTCACGGGAACGCGGACGGCGGTGACTCCAGGTCCTCCAGCTCGATGCCGGGGGCCGCGAGCACCACGTCGCCGGCGATGTGCACGGCATGCTGCTCACCGGTGTCCAGGGCTGTGACCTGGTATTCGTCCACGGTGAGGGGGCCGTTGTCAGTGGCGTGTGCTTCTCTCTTCAGCAAGGCCCAGGACTGGTCCACGGTGCGGGGGGCGAGGACCGGGTCCGTGAGGGCGACCAGGCGCAGGCGTGTGGCTGATCCGGAGGGGGTGAGGCGCAGGAGACGGGTGACGGCGACGAGGAAGGCCGGGGAGCTGCCGGTGAAGGCGTGGGCGCGCACATTGCCTTCGGTGGCGTGGACTCCGGTGGGGTCGGTACGGACCCAGGTGATGCCGTCGATGGCCGCGCCGCGTACCTGCCAGTCGGCGGCGTGGACTTCGAGGCGGATGGGGCGGCCCAGCTCGTCGAGGGCCAGGTCGACGGAGCCATGGTGGGCTCCGGTGGGCGTGGTCAGCCGGGAGACGTAGCGCCAGCCGGAGGGTCCGGGGGCGCATTGGAAGTGCTCTTCTGCGAGGGAGGTGTGGTCATGCGGGTCATGGAGCGAATATCGGCCGCGGGGCATGGTGGTCCTGGAGGGTGACGGGCTGCTGTTCCGGCCGCTGAGGCGCCAACGGGGCAGGCCCCCGGCACGGGGGTGCGGGGGCCTGTCTCGGAGGAGCCGTCAGGGCTCAGTAGCGGTAGTGGTCCGCCTTGTAGGGGCCCTCGACCTTGACGCCGATGTACTCGGCCTGCTCCGGGCGGAGCGTGGTCAGCTTGACGCCCAGGGAGTCGAGGTGGAGGCGGGCGACCTTCTCGTCCAGGTGCT
>NZ_JBHYJX010000100.1:0-3088 GCF_042740985.1 Streptomyces sp. NPDC058985
TGTCGGCGTACGAGCTGAAGTGCAGAGCCGCGTACAGATGAATGTGCAGAGCTGTTAGGGCCTGTCCCCGGCACGGGGCCGGAGAAGCTGCGAACGTGCGCGGATGTTAGCTTCGCTTCCCGTGATGGAGCACCAGGACGACACCAGGGCGGCCTACGACGGGGTCGTCGAGCTGTATGCGTCGCTGTTCGCTAATCGGTTGGAGACGCAGCCGTTCTCGCGGAACATGATCGGCACCTTTGCCGAGCTGGTGCGCGGGACGGGGAACCCGCGGGCAGCGGACGTCGGGTGCGGCCCGGGACATCTGACGGCCATGCTGCACGACCTGGGGCTGGACGCCTTCGGGCTCGACCTCTCTCCGGGCATGGTCGACCACGCCCGGCGGGCGCATCCTGCGCTGCGGTTCGACGAGGCGCGGATGGAGGACCTGCCGGTCGAGGACGGCGCGCTCGGCGGCGTGCTGGCCCACTACTCGATGATCCATACCCCGCCTGAAGAATTGCCTGCGCTGCTCGCCGAGCAGGTGCGTGTCCTTGCGCCGGGCGGCCTGCTGCTGGTCTCGTTCTTTGCGACCGACGGACCGGAGCCGGTCCGCTTCGACCACAAGGTAACGCCCGCCTATAGCTGGCCGGCGGACCGGTTCGCCGAGTTGCTGGCCGAGGCCGGGCTCACCACGTTCGCCCGGCTGCTCCACGACCCGGCCTCCGACCGGGGTTTCCTCGACGCCCACTTGCTGGCCCGCCGCCACTAGAGCGTGCCGCGTAGTCTTTGGGCGGCAGCGCTTAAGCGACTTCGGTCTCTCGCTCGATGGCCTTGAGGCGGTTCTTCAGGCGGTAGCTGGGGCCGTTGATGGAGATCACTTCGCAGTGGTGCAGGAGGCGGTCGAGGATGGCGGTGGCCAGGACCTCGTCGCCGAACACCTGTCCCCATTCACTGAAGGTCTTGTTTGAGGTCAGGATGATCGAGCCCTTCTCGTAGCGCTTCGAGATCACCTGGAAGACCAAGTTCGCCTCGGCTCGTTCCAGCGGCTGGTATCCGACTTCATCGACGACGAGGACGCTGGGCCGCAGGTAGGTGCCGAGCTTACTGGTCAGACGGCCGGCGGCCTCGGCGGCTTTGAGGTTGCGGACCATGTCGTCGAGGCTGGTGAAGTAGATCGAGTAGCCGGCCCGGCAGGCCGCGACCGCTAGGGCGACAGCGATATGCGTCTTGCCCACCCCGGGCGGCCCCAGCAGGGCGGCGTTCGCCTTGGCCTCGACGAACGACAGGCTGGCGAGGTCTTTGACCTTGCGCGGGTCGAGGTCGGGCTGGAAGGAGAAGTCGTACTCGTCCAGAGTCTTGTGGTGGGGCAGCCGGGACAGCCGCAGGCCCTGGCGGAAGCGGCGGTCGTCGCGGACGGCAATTTCCTCGGACAGCACCAGATCGAGGAAGTCGAGATAGCCCATCTTGCCCTCGTCAGCCCGCCGGATGTACTCGCTGATGGTCTCGGTCAGGTGGGGCAGGCCGAGCTTGCCGGCCGTGTTGCGGATGCGGGTGGAGACCAGCTCGCTCAAGACATTTCCCTCGTGCTCGGGTGGGTGGTGAAGGGACGGGTGCCGGTCAGTTCGTCATAGACCGACAGTGGACGGCGGCCGACCTCGATGCGGGTGGCGGCAGCCCGGTTCAGCAGGGCCTGCAGCGGTCCGGCCTCCTCGCCCAGAGGACGTTCGCGCCGGGGCTGGGGGACGTCGCCGGTGGTGGTGCGGCGGCCCTTGCCGGTGGGCAGGCCGTCCCAGTGGGTCTCCTCGACGACCCGGACGCCGCGGCCGACCGCCCGAGGGTGCATGGCCAGCAGCGTCTCGCCGCTGGCGTCCGCGGCGGTCGAGTGCACCATGATCTGTGACTTCGTGGCCCGGATCTCGACCAGCTGGCGGGGGCGGACTCGGCGGGCGGGCACCGAGTAGAGGTTGCCGCCGAAGGCGACCAGGCAGTCCTTGCCGACCGGCCGCAGATGCCGTTCGGCCACCAGATAGAGGGTGGGCGGCAGCGGCTTGAGAGCCGCGTGGTCACGGGCCGCCCGTTCGCCGATGACCTCCCGGTGCGTCTTGTGGATCTGGGCTCGCCGCTGCGGCACCCAGGCGGCGAAGGCCGCGTCCATCTCCTCGACGGAGGAGAAGGCCCGGCCGGACAGGACGTGGTCGCGGACGATGAGGACCTGGCGTTCGACGCGGCCTTTCCCGGTGGGCCGGTAGGCGGCCAGGACGTCGATGTCGAAGTCGTAGTGACCGGCGAAGCCGACCGCTTCCGGGTGCAGCGGGACCGCCTCGCCGGGGGCCACGTGGCGTCGGACGACGGTCTTGGTCCGGTCGTAGACGATCGTCATCGGGACCCCGCCGAAGTGAGCGAACGCGCGGCGGTGGCAGTCGAAGAAGGTCTGCAGGTCCTGGCTGGTGGTGAAGCAGCAGAACGGGTCGCGTGAGTACGACAGCGTCATGTGGAAGGAGTAGACCTTCGCGATGCCCATGTGGGCGAGGATCTTGCCTTCGTCACCCCAGTCCACCTGGGCCTGGGCGCCCGGGATGACCTCGAAGCGGCGGTGCATGCCCGCCAGCTCTTTCGGCGTGATGCCGAGTTCCTCGGCGATCCGGGGCCGGGCTTCCTGGACGTAGAGCTTGGTCCGCTGGTAGTTGCCGGTGAACCCGTACTCCGCGGCCAGCCGCTCGTGGATGACAGCGGCCTTCATCAGGATCTCCGCCCGCAGCATCGAGTCGACCAGCGGCGCGAACTCGTCGATCACCCTGGCCCGGGACCGGCCGTTCGGCGACCGGCGCGGAGGCGAGGCGGGTCCATCGGCTGACAGATACTTGCTGACCGTCCGCCAGTTCAGGCCGGTCTCCTTGGCGACCTCGGTCAGGCTCATGGCTCCGCATTCGACCAGGCCACGAAAACGCCGTAGTTCCAGCCAGCGCTGCGGATCCAGGACCACGGCCACCCCATCTCTGCGACCTCGACCAACAGGCAGCAGAGTGCCGAATCCCGAACCTCAGCACATCGGGAACTCTGCACGTTCATCCGTACGCGGCCATGCACGTTCACGTGTACGCCGACA
>NZ_JBHYJX010000101.1:0-2618 GCF_042740985.1 Streptomyces sp. NPDC058985
CACCTTCACGGTGCCCGGCCGCCGTCGTACCGCCTGGTCGTGCCGTCGCCTCGTTGGGTCGTGCCGTCGGGTCAGACCGCCACCAGCGGCGCGTCCGCCCGCCACTTGAGGATCTTGTCGAAGCTCACCACGGCGCCGTTCCGCCCCGGCTCGTTGCCGATCTGCACGTGGTCCGCCAGTTCCCGGATGAGACACAGGCCGCGCCCGCTCTCGGCGTCCGCGGAGACCGGGCAACCCGCACTCCCCGGCCGGCCCGGCGCGGCGGCGGGAAACCCGGGGCCGGTGTCGGAGACCTCGATGTGGCAGCGCTCGCCGTCAAGATAGGCCGTGACGCGGTAGGCCTCCGTGAGGCCGCCCGCGCCGTCGTCGCCGCCGTGCTCGACGGCGTTGGCGCAGGCCTCGCTCAGGGCGACGGAGAGATCGAAGGAGATGTCGGGGTCGACGCCCGCGCTCTCCATGGTGCCGATCAGCAGGCGGCGGGCCAGGGGCACGCTCGCAGCCTCGCGCCGCAAATGGAGTGACCACCAGATGCTCATGCTCCAGCCTCCCGGCCGCGGCTCGACATACCGTTACGTATTGCCCCTCTCACCCCGGCGTAAGCACGCCCGGGCCGTGACACCGCTCATCTGGCGGATGTGTCCCCGTCGTGCGCCGGTGTATGCGGCACGGCTCACCCCAGAGAGTGATCTTCTCCCTCACTTCGGGGCGTACCTCATCTTGTGGACCTGCCGTACGGCGCGAGGGGCGTCAGTGCGATGATGAGCCCGCCATGACTGCCCCCCACCCGCCAACGGCGCGCTCCGGGAACGATCTCCGGATCCTGCGGGCCGCGGTGTTCGCCGCGGTCTGCGTCGTGCTGGCCGCGGCGGGGCACACCCTCGCCTCCTGCGCCACCGTTCCGCTGTGGTCGCTGGGCGCCGGATTCCTCGGGGCGGTCGTGGTCGCCGCGCCCCTCGCCGGCCGGCTGCGCTCGCTGCCCGGCATCGTGGCGCTGCTCACCGTCGGACAGACCGCGCTGCACGTCCTGTTCGGACTGGGCCAGCACGGCACCACCGCGGTCACGGCATCCGGCACGGCCGCCGGGGCCGCCGGGTCGACGGGCGGACTGTCCGACGCCTCTCTGGTCCAGCAGGCGGCACGGCTGGTCTGCGGGACCACGGCTGCGGCGATCAGCCCGGCCCAGGCCCAGCGGATCCTCGACGACGCCCGGATCGCGCCCGACGCCTCCACCGGCGCCACGCACCATCCCGCCGACGCGCTGGCCGACGCCGGCCACCCCGCCGCGCTGCTGCCGTCCCTGCCGATGCTGCTCGGCCACGTCCTCGCGGCCCTGGCCGCCGGCTGGCTGCTGCGCCGCGGGGACCTGGCACTGGCCCGGCTCGTCGAACTTTCGGCGCACTCGGCGCACTCGATGGCCGAGGGAGCGCTCGTACGCGCCCTGCGCGCGGCGCTCTCCCTGGTGCGCGCCCTGCACGCCGGGCTCGCCGGCGCCCCCGGCACGGGCCCGCGTCCGCCACGTCCCGCTCTGCTGGCGCCGCCGCGGCCCCGTACCACCGCACTCCAGCACACGGTGATCAGGCGTGGCCCGCCGAGCGACGTGTTCGCCCTCGCCGCCTGACACGACACGACCACCACCCCGCTTCCGCCCAGGGAGTACGGAGGGGCCGTCGTCGTGCGGCACGCGCGCGTGCGCGCATCCCTCTCTCCTCACCCGCACCGGTGCAGTACCGGTGCCCACCCGAAGCGGAGTGCTCCGTCCATGAAGGCTATGAAGGCTTCCCGTATCGCCGCCGCCTGCGCCGTCTCCGGCGTCGCCGTCCTCGCCCTGTCCGCCCCCGCCTTCGCGCACGTCAGCGTGCAGCCGGAGGGCACGGCCGCCAAGGGCGGCTACGCGACCGTCAACTTCAAGGTCCCCAACGAACGGGACAACGCCTCCACCACCAAGCTGGAAATCAACTTCCCCGCCGACCAGCCGCTCGCCTCCGTGATGCCGCAGCCGGTCCCCGGCTGGAAGACCGAGGTCACCAAGTCCAAGCTGGACAAGCCGATCGAGTCGCACGGCAAGCAGCTCACCGAGGCCGTCTCCAAGGTGACCTGGACCGCCGAGGGCAAGGGCGTCGAGCCCGGCTACTTCCAGAAGTTCCCGGTCTCCGTCGGCGCCCTGCCCGAGGACACCGACGAGCTGGTGTTCAAGGCCATCCAGACGTACTCCAACAAGGAGGTCGTGCGCTGGATCGAGGTGCCGCAGGAGGGCCAGGAGGAGCCCGACAACCCGGCGCCCGTGCTGGCGCTGGCCGCCGCCGAGGACGACGCCCACGGCGCGGCGGACTCGTCGGACGCGAAGGCCGGGGACGACGCCGAGTCGGCCGCCAAGGACACGTCCACCGAGGCCTCCGCCGACGACGGCTCCGGTGACGGCAGCGACACCACCGCCCGGGTCCTCGGCATCGTCGGCATCGTCGTCGGCGCGGCAGGCGTCGGCTACGGCGTGCTGGCGGGCCGCCGGCGCGACTCCGGCGCGTCGGCGTAACGACGCCCGCGCCGGTGCGCCGACGCCACCCCGTCGGCGCATCCTCACGTCCGGTGCGCGCCGTGCCTTCGGTGCGACGGCCCCCGGC
>NZ_JBHYJX010000102.1:0-2497 GCF_042740985.1 Streptomyces sp. NPDC058985
GTGAGCCGGTGCAGGTGGTGTGGCGCCGGGCGGAGCTCCCGGTGACCGAGGTGGTCCTGGATCCGGACGGGCCGGAGGCGGTGGAGCAGTTGCTGTCCATCGGCGGTCTGTCGATGGATCTGGGCCGGGCGCCGTTGATCGACATGCACGTGGCCCAGGCGCCGACAGGCGACACGTGGCTGGGGCTGGTGCGGGTGCACCACATGGTGCGGGACCACACCGCACTGACCCTGATGCTGGCAGAGATACGGGCGTTTCTGACGGGCCGGGGCGATGAGCTGGGCGAGCCGCTGCCCTTCCGTGACTTCGTGGCCCAGGCACGGCAAGGCCTCGACCGGTCGTCATATGAACGTTTCTTCGCAGGTCTCCTGGGCGATGTGAGCGAGCCGACCGCGCCGTACGGCTTGGTGAACGTGAGGGGCGATGGAGCAGACTCGGTCGAAGTACGCATCGGCCTGGGGGCCGAAGTGGCGGGTCGGACCCGTGTGGTGGCGCGGCGGTTGGGTACCAGTGTGGCGACCGTGCTGCATGTGGCGTGGGCACGGGTGCTGGCGGCGGTCAGTGGCCGTGAGGACGTGGTGTTCGGCACGGTGCTGTTCGGCCGGATGAACGCTGGCGCAGGTGGTGACCGGGCAGCCGGCCCCTTCATGAACACCCTGCCTGTGAGGGTCCGGGTGCACGAGGTCGGTGTGCTGGCCGCTGTCGCGGGGATGCGGACCCAGCTGGCGGAGCTGCTGGAGCACGAGCACGCGCCGCTGGCCCTGGCACAGCAGGCCAGCGGCGTTCCTGCTGAGACGCCGCTCTTCACCTCCCTTTTCAACTACCGGCACAGCAGCGGCCGAGGCATGGGCCGGGACGCGGGGGACAACCGCGACGGAGGCATTGACGGGGACCTTGAGGGAATCAGCACCATCTACGGGCAGGACCACACCAACTATCCCCTGACGGTGTCCGTCGATGACGACGGAGATGATCTCGGGCTCGCTGTGAACGCGGTCGCACCGGTCGATCCGGCTGCCGTGAGCGTGCTGATGCATACTGCGGTGGAGAATTTGCTGGCGGCACTGGAGGGGGCACTCGAAGGAGGGCCGGACCGTCCGCTGAGCACTGTGGACGTTTTGGACGACACGGAGCAGCGTCGTGTCCTGGCCGACTGGAACGACACGTCGGCCCACGTCGAGGCCGCAACGCTTCCTGAGCTGTTCGATGCCCAGGTGGCGCGCACGCCCGATGCCGTGGCCCTTGTCACTGCTGGCGTCGAGGTGACTTACGAAGAGCTGGACGCCCGGGCGAATCGTCTCGCGCGGTTGCTGAACAGCTGGGGCGTGGGGCCGGAGACCGTGGTCACGGTGTGCCTGCCGCGTTCGCCGGAGCTGGTAGTGGCCCTGTTGGGTGTGCTGAAGGCAGGCGGGGCCTATCTGCCCGTGGACCCGGAGCTGCCGAAGGACCGGATCGCCTTCGTACTGGCGGACGCTGGCGCGGTGTGCACGGTGACGACAGCTTCTCTCGAATCGGCGATGCCCCGAGAGATGCCTGCTGTGGTCGTGGATTCGCCGGCGGTGGACCAGGAACTGGCGGGCTTGTCCGGGTCTGAGAGCGGAGCTCGGGTCAGTGCTGGGGCGGCTGTGCTGCCGTCGCACGCGGCGTATGTGATTTACACGTCGGGGTCGACAGGGGCACCGAAGGGGGTCGTGGTCACTCACCAGAGCCTCGTACACCTTTGCGAGAGGAACCGCAGCACGCTGTTCTCACCCTTGGCCGAGGCTGGGACGGATGTCGGGGCTGGGACTCGGCAGTTGCGGATCGCGTTCACGTCGTCGGCGTCCTTCGACGCGTCATGGGACCAACTGTCGTGCCTGTTCGTCGGCCATCAGCTGCATGTCATCAACGAGAAGACGACACTCGACGCCGGACTGTTTCTGCGGTGGCTGGCCGAGAGCCGCATCGACCATGTGAATGTGTCGCCCGCTCACTTGCAGCTGCTGGTGGAACAGGGGTTGCTGAACGGCCGGGAATGGCAGCCGCAGCGCATCCTGGTGGGTGGCGAGGCCGTGTCGGAGGCCCTCTGGGACCGGTTGCGATCAGCGAACGGGACCGAGGCCTACAACCTCTACGGACCGACCGAGTGCACGGTCGATGTGGCGATGGCCCGGGTCGCAGGCCTTGCTGGGCCTGTGATCGGCGGGCCGGTGGCGAATGTGCGGGTGTATGTGCTGGACGGTGGGCTGCGGCCAGTGCCGGTTGGTGTAGTGGGCGAGCTGTATGTGGCGGGTGCGGGTGTTGCGCGGGGGTATGTGGGGCGTGCGGGGCTGACCGGGGAACGGTTCGTGGCGTGTCCGTTTGAGCCGGGGGTGCGGATGTACCGGACCGGTGACCTGGC
The DNA here is from genome assembly GCF_042740985.1 of Streptomyces sp. NPDC058985. Classification (NCBI taxonomy): domain Bacteria; kingdom Bacillati; phylum Actinomycetota; class Actinomycetes; order Kitasatosporales; family Streptomycetaceae; genus Streptomyces; species Streptomyces sp. NPDC058985. Next base: position 2,381 of record NZ_JBHYJX010000102.1, read on the forward strand.
CCGGTGGACCGGTGAGGGGCAGTTGGTGTTCGCGGGGCGTGCGGATGAGCAGGTGAAGATCCGTGGGTTCCGGATCGAGCCGGGCGAGGTCCAGGCCGCGGTCCTGGCGCATCCGCA
>NZ_JBHYJX010000103.1:0-2495 GCF_042740985.1 Streptomyces sp. NPDC058985
GTGCTGCATGTGGCGTGGGCGCGGGTGCTGGCGGCGGTCAGTGGCCGTGAGGACGTGGTGTTCGGCACGGTGCTGTTCGGCCGGATGAACGCGGGCGTGGGTGCGGACCGGGTGCAGGGCCCGTTCATCAACACGCTGCCGGTACGGGCACGGATCGATGGCGTGGGCGTGCTGGACGCGGTAACGGCCATGCGTGCACAGCTCGCGGGACTGCTGGAACACGAGCACGCACCACTGGCCCTGGCACAGCAGGCCAGCGCAGTGGCGTCGGACACACCACTGTTCAGCTCACTCCTCAACTACCGACACAACTCCTCCGGCGGCTCCAACTCCGGCGGTGGGAGCTTGAAGGGGATCAGGACGCTTTTCACGGAGGAACGCACCAACTACCCGTTGACAGTTTCGGTCAACGACGACGGACACGGCTTCGGACTTGCCGTGGACGCTGTGCCCTCCGTGAATCCAGAGGCGGTGGGTGGACTGCTGCTCACTGCTGTCGAAAACCTGGTCGTGGTGCTGGAAGAGGTGCTGGACGGCGGCCCGGGCCTCCCACTGAGTGACGTTCAGATCTTGGACGCCGCTGAGCGGGATCGGGTGCTGGTGGAGTGGAACGGTACGGGGGTGGAGGTGGGTGTTGCGACGCTTCCGGGGTTGTTCGAGGCGCAGGTGGTGCGGGATCCGGGGGCGGTGGCGGTGGTCGCTGATGGTGGGGTTGAGGTGTCGTATGGGGAGTTGGATGTGCGGGCGAATCGTCTGGCGCGGTTGCTGGTGGGTCGGGGGGTGGGGCCGGAGTCGGTGGTGGCGGTTGCGTTGGAGCGTGGGGTGGATCTGCTGGTGGCGTTGTTGGGTGTGGTGAAGGCGGGGGGTGCGTATCTTCCGGTGGATCCGGGTCTGCCGGCGGACCGGGTGGCGTTCATGCTGGCGGATGCGGGTGCGGTGGCCGGGGTGTGTGGGGAGGGGGTGCGGTCGCTGCTGCCGGACTCGTTGGCGGTGGTGGGGCTGGATGACCCGGCGGTGGTGAATGAGCTGGCCGGGCTGGATGGCGGGGCGCTGTCGGACGGGGAGCGGGTGGGTGTGCTGCTGCCGTCGCATCCGGCGTATGTGATCTACACGTCGGGGTCGACGGGCCGGCCGAAGGGTGTGGTGGTCTCGCATGGGGGGTTCGCGAGTTTCGCTGAGGGGCATCGGCGGCTGGTGGGGGTGCGTGCGGGGGCCCGGGTGGGTCAGTTCGCGTCGGCGAGCTTTGACACGTTCGGGTGGGAGTGGTGTATGGCGTTGCTGTCGGGCGGGGCGTTGGTGGTGGTGCCCGAGGAGTGCCGCCTGGGTGAGGCGTTGACGGGTTTCCTGAGCCGGGTGGGTGTGTCGCATGTGACGTTGCCGCCGGCGGTGCTGGCGACGCTGGATGAGCGGTCGCTGGATCCGGGTGTGGTGCTGATGGTGGCCGGTGAGGCGTGTCCGCCTGAGGTGATGCGGCGGTGGGCCCGTGGGCGGGTGATGTTCAATTCTTATGGTCCGACCGAGACGACGGTGGATGCCACGTTGTGGCGTTGCGTGCCCGAGGCGCGTGAGGTGGCGATCGGGTCTCCGGTGGTCAATACCCGGGTGTTCGTGCTGGATGCTGCTCTGGAGCCGGTGCCGGCCGGGGTGGTGGGTGAGCTGTATGTGGCGGGTGCGGGTCTGGCCCGCGGCTACATCAGCCGGCCCGCACTGACCGCGGAACGCTTTGTGGCGTGTCCGTTCGAGCCGGGGGTGCGGATGTACCGGACCGGGGACCTGGCCCGGTGGACCGGTGAGGGGCAGTTGGTGTTCGCGGGGCGTGCGGATGAGCAGGTGAAGATCCGCGGGTTCCGGATCGAGCCGGGCGAGGTCCAGGCCGCCGTCCTGGCGCATCCAAAGGTGGCCCAGGCCGCCGTGATCGCACGGGAAGACACTCCGGGTGAGGTCCGGCTGGTGGCATACGTGGTCCCCGCGGCCGGTGGCACGGCTGTCCGTTCGCTGTCCGGTGAGGTGCGGGAGCTGGTGGGTCAGCGGCTGCCGGAGTACATGGTGCCGTCAGCGGTGGTGGTGCTCCAGGAGCTGCCGCTGACGCGTAACGGCAAGCTGGACCGCAAGGCCCTGCCCGCCCCGGATCTGGGCATGTATGCGGGTGCGGGACGCGGGCCGGTCACGGTGCGGGAAGAGCTGTTGTGTGCGGTATTCGCCCAGATTCTGGGTGTGGAGTACGTGGGGGTGGACGACGACTTCTTCGCACTCGGGGGCCAGTCGTTGCTGGCGGTGCGGCTGGTCAGCCGGATCCGGGCGGTGCTCGGGGTGGAGGTGGAGATCCGGGCGCTGTTCGAGGCGCCGACGGTCGCGGGGCTCGTGGCACGGCTGACGGAGGCGGAGGAGGCACGGCTGCCTTTGACGGCCGGGGTGCGTCCGGAGCGGGTGCCGTTGTCGTTCGCGCAGCGCCGGCTGTGGTTCCTCGGACAGCTCGAGGGGCCGAGTGCGACCTA
>NZ_JBHYJX010000104.1:0-2199 GCF_042740985.1 Streptomyces sp. NPDC058985
GGGCGTGCGGATGAGCAGGTGAAGATCCGTGGGTTCCGGATCGAGCCGGGCGAGGTCCAGGCCGCCGTCCTGGCGCATCCGCAGGTGGCCCAGGCCGCCGTGATCGCACGGGAGGACACCCCGGGCGAGGTCCGGCTGGTGGCGTATGTCGTGGCCGAGGGCGGCGACGGCGCGGCCGTACTGCCGGAGGCGGTGCGGGAGGTGGTGGGTCAGCGGCTGCCGGAGTACATGGTGCCGTCGGCGGTGGTGGTGCTCCAGGAGCTGCCGCTGACGCGTAACGGCAAGCTGGACCGTATGGCGCTGCCCGTGCCTGTGTATGTGTCCGGGCAGGGCCGGGCGCCGGCCACGGTGCGGGAGGAGCTGTTGTGTGCGGCGTTCGCGCAGGTGCTGGGTCTGGAGAGTGTCGGAGTCGATGACGACTTCTTCGTGCTGGGCGGGCATTCGCTGCTGGCGGTGCGTCTGCTGAGCCGGGTGCGGACGATGCTGGGGGTCGAGATGCCCCTGCGGACCTTGTTCGAGGCACGGACGGTGGCGGGGCTCGTGGCCCGGTTCGCTGAGGCCGAGGAAGCGCGGCTGGCGTTGACGGCCGGGGTGCGTCCGGAGCGGGTGCCGTTGTCGTTCGCGCAGCGCCGGCTGTGGTTCCTCGGACAGCTCGAGGGGCCGAGTGCGACCTACAACATGCCCGTGTCACTGCGCATGTCGGGGGACGTGAACCCTGCGGCCTTGAGCCAGGCACTGCGTGATGTGCTCGACCGGCACGAGGTGCTGCGCACGGTCTTCCCCGTGCACGAGGGCGAGCCCTACCAGCTGATCCGTGAAGTGGACGATCTCGACTGGGACCTCGACGTGGTGGAGGTGGCCGGGGCAGAGCTTGAGGGGGCGGTGGCTGAGGCGGAGGGGTATGCCTTCGATCTGTCGGTGGAGGTGCCGTTCCGGGCATCGCTGTTCACCACAGATGCAGGCGCAGGTGTGGGTGTGGGTGAGTGGGTGCTGGTCGTTCTGACGCATCACATTGCGACGGACGGCTGGTCGAGGGGTCCGTTGGCGCGGGATGTGTCGGTTGCCTATGCGGCGCGTTGTGCGGGGCGGGTGCCGGTGTGGGAGTCGTTGCCGGTGCAGTATGCGGATTACGCGTTGTGGCAGCGGGAGTTGCTGGGGGATGAGGGGGATGCGGGCAGTGTGCTGGCCCGGCAGGTGGAGTACTGGCGTGGTGTGCTGGAGGGGGCGCCGCAGGAGCTGGTGCTGCCGTTCGACCGTGAGCGGCCGGCGGTGGCCAGTCACCGGGGACACGGGGCTGCGGTGTCGGTGTCCGCCGAGGTCCATGCGCGGCTGGTGGAGGTGGCGCGGGCCGAGGGTGTGACGGTGTTCATGGTGCTGCAGGCGGTGCTGGTCACGCTGCTGTCCCGGCTGGGCGCGGGCACGGACATCCCGGTCGGGTCGGCGGTCGCGGGGCGGGGTGACGAGGCGCTGGAACCCCTGGTGGGGTGTTTCGTGAACACTCTGGTCCTGCGGACGGACGTGTCGGGGGATCCGACGTTCCGTGAGCTGCTGGAGCGGGTGCGGCAGGCCGATCTCGGGGCGTTCGCGCATCAGGATGTGCCGTTCGAGCGGCTGGTGGAGGAACTCGCGCCGGCGCGTTCGCTGGCGCGGCATCCGTTGTTCCAGGTGGTGTTCACCAAGCAGGACACCATCGAGGCGGTTCTGGATCTTCCCGGGGTCGGGGTGGAGGGGATGCCGTCGGGGACGGCGGCGGCGGCGAAGTTCGATCTGGACGTGCTGGTGGGTGAGGTCTTCGACGAGGACGGCACGCCGGCGGGGGTGCGGGGCGTGGTGAAGGTGGCCGCGGACCTGTTCGACGCGGACACCGCGGAGCAGATCGCGCGGCGCTGGTGCCGGGTGCTGGAGGCGGTGACCGCTGATCCGGGTGTGCGGGTGGGATCGGTGGAGGTGCTGGATCCCGCAGAGCGGGACCGGGTACTGGTGGGCTGGAACGACACCGCGGTGGAGGTGGGGGCTGCGACTCTTCCGGGGTTGTTCGAGGAGCAGGTGGCACGGACGCCGGGGGCGGTGGCGGTGGTCGCTGATGGGGTTGAGGTGTCGTATGGGGAGTTGGATGAGCGGGCGAACCGGCTGGCGCGGTATCTGGTGGGGCAGGGGGTGGGTGCGGAGTCGGTGGTGGGTCTGTGTCTGCCGCGGGGT
>NZ_JBHYJX010000105.1:0-2174 GCF_042740985.1 Streptomyces sp. NPDC058985
ACCGACTCCGGCCCCACCCCCCGACCCACCAGCAACCGCGCCAGACGATTCGCCCGCACATCCAACTCCCCATACGACACCTCAACCCCGTCAGCGACCACCGCCACCGCCCCCGGATCCCGTGCCACCTGCGCCTCGAACAACCCCGGAAGCGTCGCAACACCCACCTCCACCCCCGTACCGTTCCACTCCACCAACACCCGGTCCCGCTCAGCGGCGCCGATCACACTCAGTGTGCCGACGCGTATCCCGGGATCGGCCGTCACCGCGTCCAGCACCCGCACCAGGCGACCCGCCAGCCGTTGCGCACTGTCCGGCTCGAAAACATCCGCTGCGGCGATGACCACGCCCCGCAGACCCGCCGGCATGCCGTCCTCGTCGAAGACCTCACCCACCAGCACATCCAGATCGAACTTCGCCGCCACCGTCCCCGACGGCATCCCCTCCACCCCGACCCCGGGAAGATCCAGACGGGCTTCACCCGCGTTCAGCAGCGTGAGCACCACCTGGAACAACGGATGCCACGCCAACGAACGCACCGGCGCGAGTTCCTCCACCAGCCGCTCGAACGGCACATCCTGATGCGCCAACGCCCCGAGATCGGCCTGCCGCACCCGCTCCAGCAGCTCACGGAACGTCGGATCCCCCGACAGGTCCGTCCGCAGGACCAGGGTGTTCACGAAGAAGCCGACCAGATCGTCCAAAGCCTCGTCGGTCCGGCCCGCGTTCGTTGTCCCGACCGGGATGTCCGTGCCCGCGCCCAGCCGGGACAGCAGCGTGGCCAGCGCCGCCTGCAGCACCATGAACACCGTCACACCCTCGGCCCGCGCCACCTCCACCAGCCGCGCGTGCACCTGCGCCGGAACCTCCAACGGCACACTGTGTCCCCGGTGACTGGCCACCGCCGGCCGCTCACGGTCGAACGGCAGCACCAGCTTCTCCGGCGCCCCTTCCAGCACACCACGCCAGTACTCCACCTGCCGGGCCAGCACACTGCCCGCATCCCCCTCATCACCCAGCAACTCCCGCTGCCACAACGCGTAATCCGCATACTGCACCGGCAACGACTCCCACACCGGCACCCTGCCCTCGCAGCGGGCCGCGTAGGCAACAGAGACATCCCGCGCCAACGGACCCGTCGACCAGCCGTCCGTCGCAATGTGATGCGTCAGAACAACCAGCACCCGCTCACCCGCATCTGTGGTGAACAGCGATGCCCGGAACGGCACCTCCACCGACAGATCGAAGGCATACCCCTCCGCCTCGGCCACCGCCCCCTCAAGCTCTGCCCCGGCCACCTCCACCACGTCGAGGTCCCACACCAGTTCCTGGGCGCTGAGGATCTGCTGATAGGGCTCGCCCTCGTACACGGGGAAGACCGTGCGCAGCACCTCGTGCCGCCCGACCACGTCACGCAGAGCCTGACTCAAGGCCGCACGGTCCACATCCCCCGACAACCGCAACGACACCGGCACGTTATAAGTCGCACTCGGCCCCTCAAGCTGCCCCAGGAACCACAGCCGACGCTGCGCGAACGACAACGGCACCCGCTCCGGACGCACCCCGGCCGTCAACGGCAGCCGCGCCTCATCCGCCTCCGCCAATCGCGCCGCCAGACCAGCCACCGTCGGCGCCTCGAACAGCGCCCGCAACGGCACCTCCACCCCAAGCACCGAACGAACCCGACTCACCAACCGCACCGCCAGCAGCGAATGCCCACCCAGCGCGAAGAAGTCGTCATCCACCCCCACAGCAGACAATCCCAGAACATCAGCAAACGCAGCGCACAGCAGCTCCTCTCGAACGTCGGCCGGCCGTCGGCCCACCGTCGTCGTGGAACTGAACTCCGGCGCGGGCAGGGCCTTGCGATCCAGCTTGCCGTTACGCGTCAGCGGCAGCTCGTCCAGCACCACCACCGCCGACGGCACCATGTATCCCGGCAGCCGCTCCGCTGTGAACGCGCTCACCGCCGCGCGCAGCCCCTCCTCGTCCCCTTCACCATCGATGTCCGCGGGGACGACGTATGCCACCAGCCGGACCTCGCCCGGGGTGTCTTCCCGCGCGATCACGGCGGCCTGGGCCACCTGCGGATGCGCCAGGACCGCGGCCTGGACCTCGCCCGGCTCGATCCGGAACCCACGGATCTTCACCTGCTCATCCGCACGCCCCGCGAA
>NZ_JBHYJX010000106.1:0-2039 GCF_042740985.1 Streptomyces sp. NPDC058985
ACCCCGCGGCAGACACAGACCCACCACCGACTCCGCACCCACCCCCTGCCCCACCAGATACCGCGCCAGCCGGTTCGCCCGCTCATCCAACTCCCGATACGACACCTCAACACCATCAGCGACCACCGCCACCGCCTCCGGCGTCCGTGCCACCTGCTCCTCGAACAACCCCGCCACCGACACCCGCGGCACCTCCACCGCAGTGTCATTCCACTCCATCACCACCCGGTCCCGCTCTGCGGGATCCAGCACCTCCACCGATCCCACCCGCACACCCGGATCAGCCGTCACCGCCTCCAGCACGCGAGTCAGACGCTCCACGAACCGATCGACGCTGTCCGCATCGAACAGGTCTGCCGCCGCGGTCAGCACACCCCGCAGGCCCGCCGGCGAACCGTCCTCATGGAAAGCCTCTGCGAAACTCAAATCAAGATCGAACTTCGCCGCCGACGCGCGGACCGGCAGCGCCTCGACCCGAAGGCCCTCCAGCTCCAAGACCGCATCGGCAGTGTTCTGCAACGTGAGCATCACCTGGAACAACGGATGCCGCGCCAACGAACGCACCGGCGCGAGTTCCTCCACCAGCCGCTCGAACGGCACATCCTGGTTCCCGTACGCTGCCAGCCCTGTCTTCCGGACCCGCCCCACAAGTTCGCGGAACGTCGGGTTTCCCGACAAGTCCGTGCGGATGACCAGGGTGTTGACGAAGAAGCCGACCAGGTCGCGCATTGCCGCGTCGGTCCGCCCGGCGATCGCCGACCCGACCGGGATGTCCGTACCCGCGCCCAGCCGGGACAGCAGCGTGGCCAGCGCCGCCTGCAGCACCATGAACACCGTGACCCGCTCTGCCCTGGCCACCTCCACCAAATGGACGTGCATCTCGGCGGGGATTTCGAACGACACCGTCCGTGCCTGATGACTCGCCGTCGGCGGACGGGGGCGGTCGAAGGGTAGTTCCAGTTCCTCAGGTATGCCCTCCAACTCCTGGTGCCAGTAGCCCACTTGGCGGGATAGCAAACTCTCCGGGTCATCCTCCGCTCCGAGCAGCTCCCGCTGCCACAGGGCGTAGTCGGCGTACTGCACCGGCAGCGGCTCCCACTCCGGGGTTCGCCCCGCGCAGCGGGCCGAGTACGCCACTGCGACGTCCCGTGCCAGTGGTGTCCATGACCAGCCGTCCCCGGCAATGTGGTGGACAAGCACCAACAGGACGTGCTCCTGCGGATCGATCTCGAACAACCATGCCTGGATAGGCACCTCTGCCGACAGGTCGAAGACGTATCTCGCCGCTTCGGCGACCGCACCGTCCAAGTCTTCCGGTGTCGTCTCCACGACGGACAACTGCCACGCGAGATCCGAGAGATCCTGCACCAGCTGGTACGGCTCTCCGTCGCCCATCGCGAACACGGTACGCAGCACCTCGTGCCGCCCGATCACGTCCCGCAATGCCGCACCCAGCGCCGTCTGGTCCAGCTTCCCCGACAGCCGCAAGGCCATAGGGATGTTGTAGGTTGCGCTCGCTCCCTGGAGCTGCTCGATAAACCACAAGCGGCGCTGTGCGAACGACAACGGGATCATCGGGACTCCTCCTGCTTGCGCATCGGCCGCAACGCCGGCCTTTCTGACTTTTCGTCTCCGACCAGGTTCGAGAGACCCGCCACTGTTGGTGCCTCGAAGATGTCTGCGATCCTCACCTCGTTGCCGAGGGCCTCGCGAATCAAGCTGACGAGTTCAGTTGCCAGGAGTGAGTGGCCTCCGAGTGCGAAGAAGTCGTCGTCGACGCCGACCGTCGGCAGGCCCAGGACATCGGCGAACGCGGCACACAGGATCTCCTCTCGGGCATTGGCCGGAGGCCGGCCCGTCGTCGCCTGCGCAGCCGCCAGGAGTTCGGGTGCGGGCAGGGCCTGGCGGTTCAGTTTGCCGTTCGGTGTCAGGGGCAGTGCGTCCAGGACCACCACGGTGGAGGGGACCATGTGTTCCGGCAGTCGCTGGGCGGTGAACTGCCGCAGTGTCTCGGGCAGCCGGCCGGCGTCGTCGGGATC
>NZ_JBHYJX010000107.1:0-1804 GCF_042740985.1 Streptomyces sp. NPDC058985
CCTCCCCGGGCTTCTGGCGCAGCCCCCTGCGCGGCCCCCGGTTCACGTCCGTGCTCGGCATCGTGCTGCTCGTCGGCATCACCGTGCTGTTCGTGACCGGCCTGCTCTCGTACGCCGCCTACAACCCCGACCTGTCCCCGGTCAACGACAAGACCCCGGACAAGGGGCTCCTCGGCTTCTACCTCTTCGCGTGGCCGACCGACCCCACATGGCTGTACCGCCTCAACCAGGGTGTCCACGTCACCCTCGGACTGACCCTGATCCCGGTGCTGCTGGCCAAGCTGTGGTCGGTCGTGCCGAGGCTGTTCACCCTGCCGCCGGCCCGCTCGGTCGCCCACGCGCTGGAGCGGATCTCGCTGCTGCTGCTGGTCGGGGGCGCGCTCTTCCAGTTCGTGACCGGGGTGCTCAACATCCAGTTGGAGTACCTCTTCCCCGGCTCCTTCTACCCGCTGCACTTCTACGGCGCGTGGGTCTTCTTCGCCGCGTTCGTCGCGCACGCCGTGCTCAAGATGCCGCTGGCGCTGCGCAACCTCCGGGCGATGCGCGAGGAGCGCGGTGCGGAGGGGGCTCGGGAGTGTGGCGAGGAGGCTGACGACCTGGTGTCGCCCCGGCCCGCGCCGCCCACCGTCTCGCGGCGCGGTGCCCTCTGGTTCGTCGGCGGCGGCTCGCTGCTGATGTTCGCCACGAACGCGGGCCGCAGCTTCGACCCGCCGCTGCGGGCCACGGCCGTCCTCTCCCCGCACGGCGGACCCGACCCGGGCAACGGCCCCAACGGCTTCCAGATCAACAAGACGGCCGCGTACGTCGGCATCGACCCGGCCGAGACCCGCGACGACACCTGGCGGCTCGTCATCGAGGGCCGCTCCGGGACCGTCCGGCTCAGCCGGGCCGACCTGCTCGCCATGGAGCAGCACAGCGAGGCCCTGCCCATCGCCTGCGTCGAGGGCTGGTCGACGTCCGACCAGTGGTGGCGCGGGGTGCGGCTGCGGGACCTCGCCGCGCGCGTGGGCCACGAGGACGACCCGCCCGACGTGTTCGTCGAGTCCCTCCAGCGGCGCGGCGCCTTCCGCAGCGGCGCCCTGCGCGCCAACCAGGTCGCCGACCCGCGCTCCCTGCTCGCCCTGTACGTCAACGGCGAGGCGCTGAGCCCGGACCACGGCTACCCGGCGCGGATCATCGTGCCCGCCGCGCCCGGCGTGCTGAACACCAAGTGGGTGGCCCGGATGACGTTCGGAGACCTGGGATGAACCGTGTACGTGAGTCACGCGAGCCGCGCGGGCTCGGCAGGCCGGGCGGCCGGCTCCGGCCCGTGATCGGCAGCCCCCTCCAGATCCTCCTGCTGGCCTGCTCCTTCGCGCTCGCGGGCTACGCGGGGGTGCGGCTGCTCGCCGGCGACTGGCTCGGCGTGGCCCTGTGGTTCGTGGGGGCGGCGCTGCTGCACGACCTGGTGCTGCTGCCGCTGTACTCGGCGGCGGACCGGGCGGTCACCGGCGCGCTCGGCGCGGTCGGCCGCCGTCGGTGGGCGATGTACGTGCGCGTCCCGGCCGCCTTCTCCGGGCTCCTCCTGCTGGTGTGGTTCCCGCTGATCACCGGCCGGGTCGACGCGGGGTACCGGGGGGTCACCGGGCTGTCGGCGGACGGCTACCTCGCCCGCTGGCTGCTGATCACGGCCGTGCTGTTCGGCGGCTCGGCGCTGCTGCTGGTGCTGCGGTCGCTGCGCAGCGCGACGAAGGGGCGCTCCCCCGACGTCCACTGAGCGACGGTCCGCCAGCCCCCGGCGGCCGCGCGGTCGAGCAGGGCGCGG
>NZ_JBHYJX010000108.1:0-1450 GCF_042740985.1 Streptomyces sp. NPDC058985
CTAGTAGTGCTTGGTCATGTTGGTGCGGGGTCTGGCATGTCGCGGTGACAGGTGGGGCAGGCGCCGGTCCAGATCGCGAGGAGTAACTGCAGCTCGCGAACGACTTGGTAGAGGCTCAGGCCGACGCCGTCTCTTTTGGGGATCGGCTCAGTCGCTGCAAGGTGCAGAAGGCGTGGGCGACCGAGACGAGGGTGACGTGGTGGTGCCAGCCTGGCCAGGTCCGGCCTTCGAAGTGGGCCAGGCCCAGGGTCTGCTTCATCTCGCGGTAGTCGTTCTCGATGCGCCAGCGGAGTTTCGCGGTGCGCACGAGGACGGGCAGGGAGGTGGTCTCGGGCAGGTTGGACAGCCAGAACTGCACGGGCTCGTCCTGGTCGGCGGGCCATTCGGCCAGCAGCCAGCGGACCGGAAGCCCGGTGCCGGCCGTGGCCTTGCGGATCTCACGTCCGGCTGGCCGGACCCGCAGGGCCACGAAGCGCGAGTACATGCGTTTGTGTCCGCTGCGGCCACTGCCCGGCCTCGATCCCTCCCGCCACTGCAACGGCCGCGCGGCGCGTTTCCCGGCCGCGATGACCAGGTTCTTCACGGTCTGCGCCGGCTCGGGGTAGGCCGGGACCGGCCGCCGGCCCAGGCCGGAGTAGGCCGGGGTGCACGGCTGTGCATGTTCGGGTTGCGCGGTGGTCGTGGTCGAGATGCCCACCACGTAGTCGAGACCGCGTTCTTCCAGACCGAGCCGGAAGGCGGCGGTGTCCCCGTAGCCGCCGTCGGCGATGACCTGGGGTACTTCGATGCCCCAGGACCGCGTCTCGTCGATCATGTCGAGAGCCAGCTGCCACTTCTCGACATGCCCCACCTCGGCAGGGACGGCGCATCTGGCACGGCGGGCCACTTTGGCCGGATCTGCCTTCGGCGAGGCGGGATCCCAGCTCCCGGGCAGGAACAGACGCCAGTTCACCGCCGCCGAGGCACCGTTTGAAGCCAGGTGCAGAGAGACGCCGGCCTGGCAGTTGGTGACTTTGCCCGCCGTGCCGGTGTACTGCCGGGTCACGCACGCGGACGCGTCCCCGTCCTTGAGGAACCCGGTGTCATCGATGATCAGCGCCGTGGGCTTGATGACCGGCTGCATGCGCCAGGCCAGCCGGGCCCGCACATGCGCCGCATCCCACGGGCTGGAAGTCACGAAGTGGGCCAGGGCCTGCCGGTTCCCGTCCTCGCCCAGGCGGGCGGCCATCGGCTCCACCGACTTACGCCCGCCGTCCAGCAGCAGGCCCCGCAGATAGACCTCGCCCCACCGTCGCTGATCCGCCCGCGCGAACGGCTCGAACATCTCCGCCGCGAAGTCCTGAAGATCACACCGGACCGCAGCCAACTCCCCACCCAGCACACCCGATCAACGACACGACCGATCAAGAAGACACGCCATCCCAGACCGCACATGACCAAGCACTACTAG
>NZ_JBHYJX010000109.1:0-1435 GCF_042740985.1 Streptomyces sp. NPDC058985
GGACGCACATCCGTGGGGCCCTCTCCCATGCTCCGGCAGGGACGGGGGTCAGGTGCGCCAGGTGTCGCCGAGGACGGTCCGCGTGGAGGTGACCGTCGCCGCCGTTGTCCCACAACACTTGCCCTCGCCCGGAACTCGATCCACAGGTTCCGTCGTCCTGACGGCGAGGACGACGGGACGACGGAACGAGGAGCGATGACCGAGCGGGTGAAGCGTCGGTGGAGCTGGCGGCGCGGGCGGGTATGGGCCGGAGTGGCGGTGTCCACCGCCCTTCTGCTGATGTTCCACGGCCTGGTTCCCGACCGGCCCGGCGGGCTGGGCAGTCTCCTGGAGTCCTTTCTGCCGTGGCTGGGCGTGCTGGTCGTGGCGCTGCTCCCGCCGGCCCTGCTGCGCCGTTCGGCTCTCGCGCTGGTCGCCCTGCTGCTGCCGGTGGCGGCCTGGACGTACCGGTTCGGCCCGCTGCTGCTGCCCGCGCCGGAGCCCGGCGCCGACGACCTCGTCGTGGTGCAGCACAACGTCAGCGACGAGAACACCGACCCGGCGGGAACGGCCCGCGCACTGGCCGGTGCGGGGCCCGATCTGATAGCGCTCCAGGAGCTGGTGGCACCGGCCCGGGCGGTCTACGAGAAGACCCTCGCCCAGGACTACCCGTACCGGACCGTCCGGGGCACGGTCGGCCTCTGGTCGAAGCATCCGCTCAGCGGGGCCCGAACGCTGGACATCAGACCGCGGGGCCTCACTCAGGAGTGGGAACGCGGGCTGCGGGCCGTGACGCACACGCCGCGCGGCGAGGTCGCCGTGTACGTCGCGCACCTGCCGTCGGTCCGGGTCGGGGTCACCGGCCTCGCGTCGTCCTGGCGGGACGAGAGCGCCGGGCTGCTCGGCGACGCCGTCACGGCGGAGCGGTCGCGCAGGGTGGTCCTGCTGGGCGACCTCAACGGCACCGTCGACGACCGGGCACTCGATCCGCTGACCAGCGAGCTGAACGTGCCCGAGCGGGGCGTCGCCCTCAGCTTCCCCGCCGCCTTCCCGATGACCCGGATCGACCAGGTGATGGCCCGCTCCGCGACGGTCGGCCGGATTCGCACCCTGCCCGCCACCGGCAGCGATCACCTTCCGGTCCTCGCGCGAGTCACTTGGGACTGAACAGGGCATACCCCCTGAATCAGCGCGCAGCCGGCCCAATGCGGCCGCCGAGCAAGCCGCTTGCGGTGCTTGCGTTAGCCTTTCGTGTGTGACGCGACGACTTGCTCAGGTGGCGAAGAAGGTTGGGGTCAGCGAGGCCACGGTCAGCCGGGTGCTCAACGGCAAGCCCGGGGTCTCCGACGCGACCCGGCAGGCCGTGCTGAGCGCGTTGGACGTCCTGGGCTACGAGCGGCCCACCCAGCTGCGGGGCGAACGGGCCCGGCTGGTCGGGCTGGTGCTGCCCGAGCTG
>NZ_JBHYJX010000110.1:0-1380 GCF_042740985.1 Streptomyces sp. NPDC058985
GGGTCTGTCAAACGAGCGGTGTAACCAGGGTGGTTGGGGTTACTGGCGGGCCGCCGTCAGGCGGCCGTCGAAGGTGATGTCGAAGGCGTTCAGTGCGGTCTTCCAGCGCATGGTCCAGCGAGCCTGGCCCTTACCGGTGGGGTCGAGAGACATGATCGCCATGTAGACGCATTTCAGGGCGGCCTGCTCGTTGGGGAAGTGGCCGCGGGCCTTGACCGCCCGGCGGATACGGGCATTGACCGACTCGATCGCGTTGGTGGTGCAGACGATGCGGCGGATCTCGGTGTCGAACCGCAGGAATGGGGTGAACTCCTCCCACGCGTTCTCCCATAGCTTCACAATCGCCGGATACTTCCCGCCCCAGGCGTCGGCGAACTCGGCGAACCGTTCCAGGGCGGCTTCCTCGGTCGCCGCCGTGTAGACGGGCTTGAGGAGACGGGCGATCTTGTCCCAGTCCTGGCGGGCGGCATAGCGGAAAGAGTTCCGCAGCAGGTGCACAACGCAGGTCTGCACGATGGTCCGCGGCCAGACGGTCTCCACCGCCTCGGGCAAGCCCTTGAGCCCGTCGCAGACCAGCATCAGTACATCGCTGACGCCGCGGTTCTTGATCTCGGTGAGGATGTGCAGCCAGTGTTTGGCGCCCTCGCCGCCGTCCCCGGCCCACAGCCCGAGGATCTCCCGCCGGCCCTCGGTGGTGACGGCCAGGGCCACGTAAATGGGCCGGTTGGCGACCGCACCGTCGCGGATCTTCACGTGGATGGCGTCGATGAAGACGACCGGATAGACCGGGTCGAGGGGTCGGCTCTGCCACTCGGCCATGCCTTCCAGCACCTTGTCGGTGATGGTGGAGATGGTCTGGCGGGAGACCTCGGCGCCATAGACCTCGGCCAGGTGGGCCTGGACTTCACCGGTGGTCAGACCCTTCGCGGCCAGCGAGATGACCATCTCGTCGACGCCGGTCAGGCGCTTCTGCCGCTTCTTGACGATCTTCGGTTCGAAGGAGCCGTCGCGGTCGCGGGGCACAGTGATCTCCACCGGGCCGACATCGGTGAGCACCGTCTTGGAGCGTTTGCCGTTGCGGGAGTTGCCGCCGTTCTTGCCCGCCGGATCGTGCTTGTCATAGCCGAGGTGATCGGTGATCTCGCCATCCAGGGCGGACTCCAGCAGCCGCTTGGTCAGCTGTTGCAGCAGCCCGCCTGCGCCGGTCAACTGCAGGCCCTCGGCCTGGGCACGACCCACCAGCTCGTCGATCAACTGGTCGTCCACGGCCTTCGCCGGCACCCTCTTCGAGGGCTCAACGGCCTCGGGCTCAGCCACGTTCTCACTGGTCATCGATGCATCCTCCATGATCGGGAGTTACACCGAACGATTTACAGTCCC
>NZ_JBHYJX010000111.1:0-1139 GCF_042740985.1 Streptomyces sp. NPDC058985
CTAGTCTTCCGAGTCAGGAATTCCGTTCAGATGTGTAGGGTTGCTTGGTGGCACGTACTGGGCGGCCGAAGGCCGAGTTGATCCTGTCGGATGAGGAACGGGCTGCGCTGGAGGGATGGGTTCGGCGCCGTTCCACCCCGCAGGCGTGGGCTTTGCGGTGCCGGATCATCCTGGCCTGCGCGACCGGCGCGTCCAACAAGGACGTGGCCGCACAGCTCGGTTCGACACCGCATGCGGTCGGCCGCTGGCGGAAGCGGTTCGTCGAGCACCGGATCGCCGGGCTGGGTGACATGCCGCGGTCCGGCGGGCCCCGGACGGTCACCGACGAGCAGGTCGCCGCCGTGGTGAAGCGGACACTGGAATCCGCGCCGAAGAACGCCACGCACTGGTCGACGCGGGCAATGGCCACGGAGATGGGCCTGTCGCAGTCGACCGTGTCGCGGATCTGGCGGGCCTTCGGCCTGCAGCCACACCGCACCGAGACGTTCAAGCTGTCGACGGACCCGTACTTCGTCGACAAGGTCCACGACGTGGTCGGCCTCTATCTGGACCCGCCCGAGCGGGCCTTGGTTTTCTGTGTCGACGAGAAGACGCAGATCCAGGCCCTGGACCGGTCCCAGCCGGTGCTGCCGATGATGCCCGGTGTCCCGCAGCGGGTCACCCATGACTACGTGCGCGCGGGCACCACCACATTGTTCGCCGCACTGGAGGTGGCCACGGGGAAGGTGATCGGCTCCCTGCACCGCCGGCACCGGGCCGAGGAGTTCAAGAAGTTTCTGATCAAACTCGACCAGGAGATACCGGCGGACCTGGACGTGCACCTGGTGCTGGACAACTACGCCACCCACAAGACACCGGCGATCAAAACCTGGCTGCTGGCGCACCCCCGCTTTCACCTGCACTTCACGCCCACCGGCTCGTCCTGGCTCAACCTGGTCGAGCGGTGGTTCGCCGAGCTGACGAACAAGCAGATACGGCGAGGCGTCCACAGAAGCGTCCAGGCGTTGGAGAAGGACATCCGGACCTGGATCGCCGCATGGAACACCGATCCCAAGCCCTACGTCTGGACGAAGACCGCAGACGAGATCCTCGAACGCCTCGCCAGCTATCTGAACAGAATTCCTGACTCAAAAGACTAG
>NZ_JBHYJX010000112.1:0-1139 GCF_042740985.1 Streptomyces sp. NPDC058985
TTATGTGGTGAGGTCGAGGTTGAGGGTTTTGGCGGCTTTGCTGATGGATCCGGGCATCAGGTGACGGTAGATCTTGAAGGTGATGTCGATGGTCTTGTGGCCCATCCATTCGGCGACGTCGGTGATGGGGATGCCGTGGGTAAGGCAGTTGGAGGCGAAGAAGTGCCGCATGCCGTAGACGACCATCCCGTTGGGTATGTCGACCTGGCCGGCCTTCTTGATCCGCTGCCATTGGTTGGCGATGTGGTAGTGCGGGAACGTGCGGGTCGGGTCGCCGGGGTGGCGCAGTAGGTAGCCGTCGACGGTGCCGTGCTCGTCGGCGTACCACTCGATGGTCTGACGCACCCGCGCCGGCAGGGGCACGTCCCGGTACTCGCCCGCCTTGCGGTGCTTGAGCCGCTCGTACTGGCAGGTGGTCCGGTTGACCTGCTCAGTGATGCGGTAGACGTCGTCGGCGACGATGTTGTTGAGGTTGACGGCGAACGCCTCGCCGTTGCGCATGCCGCAGCCACTCATCAGATCGCAGACCAGCCGGAAGCTGTCGTCGCCGGCGGTGCGTATCTGCCGCAACTGCCCGGGGGACGGGATCACCACGCGCTGGGGGTCGTACTGCGGCGGCTTCACCCCGGCGACCGGGTTGTCGTCGAACAGCCCCAACCGGTTAGCGTCCAGCAGGATCGCCTTGAGCTTGTCGAAGGCGTTCGCCTGCGCCGCCAAACCGACGTCGTTGCGTTCCAGGATCTGGAGGAAGCCCTCGACGACCTTGTGGTCGAAGGTGTTCATCCGCCGGCTGCCCAGCAGCGGCAGCAGATGGATGTTCAGCAGCGATTCCAGGTGCGCCACCGACGCCGGCCCCAGATCCCGCTGCCCGGCCTTCCACTGCGTGGCGTACTCCGCGAACCGCATGGACCCGTACCGTGCGATCCGGTCCGCCTTCGCCTGCCCCCGCGGCGCGGCCTTCTTCGCGTTGTAGATCTCCGTCAAACGTGCGATCGCCTTGTCCTGGGACGCAAACCCGGACTCCTCCACCTGCCTCCCGGCCGCCGACCGATACCGGACCCTGTACGGGTGCGGACACTTCGACCACCGCGACCGCGGATGCTCACACCCCTTGAAAAACGACCCCATCCCACGAACCA
>NZ_JBHYJX010000113.1:0-1118 GCF_042740985.1 Streptomyces sp. NPDC058985
CAGGGGCTGGGTGAGCCGGTGCAGGTGGTGTGGCGCCGGGCGGAGCTCCCGGTGACCGAGGTGGTCCTGGCGGGGGACGGGAGGGATCCGGTGGCCGGGCTGCTGGAGGCCGCTGGTCTGTCGATGGATCTGGGCCGGGCGCCGTTGATCGATGTGCACGTGGCCCGGGCGCCGGGGGGTGAGGTGTGGCTGGGTCTGGTGCGGATGCACCACATGATCCAGGATCACACCACGCTGGAGGCCGTTCTGGAGGAGGCGGAGGCATTTCTGGACGGTCGTGGTGACCGGCTGGGTGAGCCGTTGCCGTTCCGGGACTTCGTGACGCAGGCACGGAGCGGTACGAAGCGTTCAGAGCACGAACACTTCTTCACAGAGCTGCTGAGCGACGTGAGCGAGCCGACCGCTCCGTACGGACTCGTCGATGCGTGGGGCGATGGCTCTGACACGGCCCAGACCCGGCTGCGGTTGGAGGAAGGCTTGGTGGGCCGGCTGCGTGTGGTGGCGCGGCGGCTGGGAGTCAGCCCGGCGACGGTGCTGCATGTGGCGTGGGCGCGGGTGCTGGCGGCGGTAAGTGGCCGTGAGGACGTGGTGTTCGGCACGGTGCTGTTCGGCCGGATGAACGCGGGTGCGGGTGCGGACCGGGTGCAGGGCCCGTTCATCAACACGCTGCCGGTGCGGGCACGGGTCGATGGTGTGGGTGTGCTGGACGCGGTGACGGCCATGCGTGCACAGCTTGCGGGACTGCTGGAACACGAGCACGCACCGCTGGCCCTGGCACAGCAGGCCAGCGGAGTGGCGGCGGACACACCACTGTTCACCGCGCTGTTCAACTACCGGCACAACGCGGGTGGTAGCACCCGCCAGCGGACTGACAGCAGTGCAGAGGGACGTGTTGAGGAAACAGGGATCAGGACCGTCTACACACGTTCGCGCACCAACTACCCGCTGACAGTGTCGGTTGATGACAACGAGAACAGGATGGGACTGGTCGTGGATGCCGTGGCTTCGGTGGATCCGGAGGCTGTGGCCGGGGCGCTGAGCACCGCGGTGGAGGGCTTGGTGTCGGCTCTGGAGGCGGCACTGGAGGGCGGTCCGGAGCCCTGGCTGAGCACGGTCGA